>PBRZ01000169.1 GCA_002726085.1 Acidobacteriota bacterium | reverse complement strand
CCTATGAAGGGCCTGATCCTGGCTGGTGGCAGTGGGCGCCGGTTGCGCCCCCTCACCCACACCAGCGCCAAGCAGTTGGTGCCGATCGCCAACAAGCCGATCCTGCACTACGTGATCGAGGACCTGGTCGGGGTGGGTGTGGTCGACCTGGGCATCATTGTGGGCGACACCGCCGCGGAGATCCGGGCCTCGGTCGGTGATGGCTCCCGTTGGGGGGCCACGGTCACCTATATCGAGCAGTCGGCTCCGCTGGGCCTGGCCCATGCCGTGGTCGAGGCCGGCGGGTTCCTGGGCGACGAGCCCTTTGTGATGTACCTGGGCGACAACATGTTCGAGGACTCCCTGGAGGCGGTCGTTGACGGGTTTGCCGAGGGTGGCGGGGCTTCGGCCCGGCTGCTGCTGTCACGCGTGGACGACCCCGGTTCGTTCGGCGTGGCCGAGTTGGGCGACGACGGTTCCATCTGCCGGTTGGTGGAGAAGCCTGACAACCCCCGGTCCGACCTGGCGCTCGTGGGCGTGTACCTGTTCGGGCCGGCCATTCACGAGGCGGTGCGCTCCATAGAGCCCTCGGCTCGTGGAGAGTTGGAGATCACCGATGCCATCTCGTGGCTCCTGGAGCGGGGGGACACCGTCGAGCACCGTCTGTTGGAGGGCTGGTGGATCGACACCGGCAAGAAGGACCCGTTGCTGGAGTGCAACCGCCTGGTGCTCGACGACCTGACAGCCGACGTGGCTGGTGCGGTCGATGAGGCCAGCGTGGTCGAGGGAACGGTGCGCGTTGAGGCCGGTGCCGAGGTTGTGGGCTCGACGCTGGTGGGTCCCGTCGTGGTCGCCGCAGGTACCCGCATCCGAGACAGCCGGGTGGGGCCGTACGTCTCGGTCGGGGCCGACTGCACGATCACGGGTGCCATGGTCGACCACGCTGTGTTGATGGAGTCCAGCCGGGTGGCAGGTGGCGCCCACCTGAGCGACTCGGTGCTGGGCCGCCATGCCGAGGTTTCGGGCGGTGGTTCTGCCAGCCTGCTGCTGGGCGACCACTCGGTCGTGGAGTTGGGGGAGAGCACCGGGGAGAGGGGTGTCTGACATGGCCGAGGTGAGGGCTTCTTCGCTGATCGACGGCGTGGTGCACGTGTCGCCCGTTGTCCACACCGATGGCCGGGGCGTGTTCGTCGAGACCTTCCGTCAGGAGTGGGTGCCGGGCAGTCGGCCGATGGTCCAGGCAAACAGAGCCGACCGTGTCGCCGGGAGCGTTGTGGGCCTGCACTACCACCTCGGCCAGGCCGACTACTGGTACGTGTCATCGGGCCTCGTGAGGGTGGTGCTCCACGACCTGCGCTCCGGGTCTCCCACCGAGGGTTCCACCGCCTGTTTCGACCTGGGTGGTCCGGGTGATGGCTCAGACGCTGGCGTCCACGGGGGCGTCTACATCCCGCCGGGGGTCGCACACGGATTTGCCGCTCTCACCGACGCCACCATCACCTACCTGGTCGACGCCTACTACGACCCGGCGGACGAGCTGGGCGTGGCCTGGGACGATCCTGAGATCGCAGCGGACTGGGGCCTGGGTTCGCTCGCCCCGGTCCTTTCCGAGCGGGACCTTGCCAACCCCCGGGCGGCTGATATCCCCGATGAGATCTGCCCTGTCTGGGCGCCGACCGGGTCGGACCCCGGTGTTTCGCTTTCTGACCAGTTGACCCCGGACGAGTCGACGACCGAGGGCGGGCCGGGCCTGTGAGGTTGCTCGTCACCGGCGGAGCCGGGTTCATCGGTTCCAACTTCGTGCACCGCGCCCTTGGGCAGGGTGACGAGGTCACGGTCTACGACGCCCTCACGTATGCGGGCAACATGTCCAACCTGGCGGGCCTTGACGACGCCTACGGCAGCGCTGCCTACCGGTTCGTGGAGGGCGATGTCTGCGACGGCGACCTGTTGGCAGCCACCATGGCCGGCCACGACGCGGTCGTGCACTTTGCTGCCGAGAGCCACGTTGACCGCTCCATCACCGACCCGGCCAGGTTTGTCGTAACCAACTGCCAGGGAACCGCCACGGTCTGTGAGGTGGCGCTGCGCCTCGAGGTCGACCGTCTCCTCCACGTGTCCACCGACGAGGTCTACGGTTCCATCGACGTCGGGTCCTTCGTGGAGACCGATGCGCTGTCGCCCAACTCGCCCTACGCCGCATCGAAGGCCTCTTCTGACCTGATAGCGCTGGCCTACCACGCCACCTTCGATCTGCCGGTGGTGGTCACCCGGTCCACCAACAACTATGGGCGATTCCAGTTCCCCGAGAAGGTCATACCGCTGTTCGTCACCAGACTGCTGGCCGGCGGCAACGTGCCCCTCTACGGCGATGGCGGAAACGTGCGGGACTGGTGTCATGTCGACGACAACTGTGACGCAATCGATCTGGCGCTTCGCTCCGGCGTATCAGGCGGCGTCTACAACGTGGGTGCCGGCAACGAGATGACGAACCTGGACCTGACGGGGCGTCTGCTCTCGCTTTGCGGTGCCGACGAGGCGAGCATCGACTACGTGGAGGACCGTCTCGGCCACGACCGCCGCTACTCGGTGGACACGAGCCGCATCGAGGCTCTGGGCTGGTTTCCAAGGCGTGGCCTCGACGAGGGCCTGGCCGAAACGGTTGCCTGGTACCGCGACAACCCCGGCTGGTGGGACAGGGGCGCGTGAAGTTCCTCGTGACCGGTGCCGCCGGGCAACTGGGCCGGGCACTGGTGAGGGCCGCTACCTCGGCTGATGTGGTGGGCCTTGCGCGCTCTGACCTGGACGTGACCGACCGGGAGGCGGTGCGTGAGGCCGTGGCCGGGCTCAGGCCCGATGTGATCGTGAACTGTGCCGCCTGGACCGACGTGGACGGCTGCGAGCTGGACCCGCAGCGGGCGCATCTGGTGAATGCTGATGCTGTGGGGTTCCTGGTCGACGCCTGCGACGAGGTGGGTGCGTACCTCGTGCACGTGTCTACCGACTACGTGTTCAACGGTGAGGCCTCCGAGCCCTACCCGGAGAACCACTCGACCGATCCAGTGAACGCCTACGGGGTCTCCAAGCTGGCTGGCGAGGTGGCAGCGGGCCCGACCGCGACCGTGGTGCGTTCCACGTGGCTTCAGCCCGGTGACCTTCCCGGCATGGTTGGTCGGGTACTCGACAGCCTTGCGGCCGGTACTCCCATCCAGGTGATGGACGACCGGCGGGCGTGTCCGACCTTTGTGGCCGACCTGGCGCCGGTGCTCCTGCGCCTTGGTTCGGAGCGGGTGGCTGGCGTGGTTCACGCCACCAATGCCGGGGTCACCAGCTGGTACGGGTTCGCCCGCGAGGTGGCTGTGGCGGCCGGCCACGACCCTGACTCCGAGTTGCTGGTTCCGATCTCCGAGGCCGACCTCGGCTCTTCCCGTCCGGCCCGCCGGTCCGTCTATTCGGCACTTGACAACTCGGTACTGCGTGACATGGGCTGGGAGCCGATGCGCCACCACCGGGATGCCATCGCCGCTGCGGTGGCCGATCTGACGGGAACGGGGGCCTGAGCCGTGGCTGACGAGGCCGGATTGGTCGAGGGCGTAGGCGAGGGTGTGAGTGAGGGTCTGACGGGGTCGGCTTCGGTGCCCGGTGGGGCCCCAGCCGTGGCTGACGAGGCCGGATTGGTCGAGGGCTCCCCAGTTCCGCCCGGTCGCGGTGCCCGGATTGCCCGTGGTTCCGACGTGGTGCTGGACGCCGTGGTGGGGGCGCTGGCTGCATGGACGGTGGTGTTCCACCTCGCCCGCCTCACCGGAATGCCCCGCGACGGAGCCCTTGTCCTCTGGCTGATAGCCCTTGCCGTCGCTGCCCTGATGGTTCGCGACGGTCGTCTGGGGTTCCCGTCGGTGCCACCTGCCGGCACATCCGGAGGTATCGGCCCTGTTGCGGTCGTGGCCTCGCTGGTGGTTGCCGCGGGTCTGGCGTGGCTGGATATCGACGGCCTCTGGTGGCCTCTTGCATGGCTGGTGGTTGTGGCGGTGCTGGGCCTTGCCCTGAGGGCGGTCTGGAGGGGTGGAGCGTCGCGCCATCTCACGGACCGGACTGCCATGGGCGCCACCACCGGGTTCGGCGCCTCGGCGGTCCTGGTGCTGGCGGTGCTGGCGGCCGTGTTGTCGCTGGTGATGGTCCGCCCCGACCAGGACGACGTGTTCGTCGTGAACCGTTCCGCCTACGTCGAGGCCCACTCCGGGGCGTTCCCGGAGCGTGACACCATTTTCTCAGACGAGGTTCTTCCCGTTGAGAGGCCGGCTGTGCTGCCCACCTCGATCGAGCCGCTTGTGGGAACGCTCGCCGCCCGCCTGCCGGTGGGTTCGGCCGCCCTGTCGTATCTGGGCCTGGCGCCCCTGATTGCTGCTCTGGGGGTGTTGGCCACGTGGCGTCTGTTACGTGCTCTCGGCATGCGTGCGCCGGTGCTGGCCACCTGGGCCGGCACCCTGTTTCTGGTTCTGGATGGTGCCATGCACGGCTCGTTCGGCAACTTCTTCGTGGGCCGTTCCTGGCAGGGAAAGGCCGTGTTCCTGATGCTGGTTGTGCCCACGCTCTGGCATCACGGCCAGGCTCTGGGGCGTAACGGTTCCAAGCGGCACCTGGTGATCGGTGGCGCAGGGATTCTGGCGGGCCTGGGGCTCACCTCGTCGGCTGCGTTCATCGGTCCGTCCGTTCTGGTGGCCGCCACTGCGGCAACCGCCCTCGACGCCGGCCAGCCACGCCGGATCGGTCGTGCCCTGGTGGCGTCTGTTCCGACCCTGCTGGCCGGGCTCTACGCCTTGATCGCCGAACCCCAGCGCCTTGATGAGGTTGCCTCGGGTGCCGGCCGGATGCTGGCGGCCGTTGATATTGGCCGCCTGCTGGACAGCGGAACCGAGCCGGTGGCAATGGTCAGGTTCGTGTTCGGCCAGGGTCCGGCGGCGGTGGTCGCCATTGCGGCTGTTCTGACTGCATGGGCCGTGGTTCGCGACAGGGGAGCGCGCCTCGTGCTGCTGGCCGGCCCGATCGTGGTGATGGGCTTCTACATGGCACCCGGCATGTTCGATGTGCTCGACAAGGTGGGTTCGGCCGATGCCGTGGTCTGGCGTTCAATGTGGATTCTTCCCGTGCCGGCCATGGTGGGCCTGGTGTTGGCGGCCCCTCGGGCCGGTATCCGTGCCGCCCAGGTGGTGGTGCCGGTCGTGGTGCTCGTTGGTCTGTTGGTGGTCGGCACCCCGATTGTGAGCGATCAGAACCGGGGAGCCGAGTTGGTGTGGCCGCCCAGTCTGGACCTGCCCCGCCCCGAACAGGACAGCGCCCGGGTGCTCATCGGCCTGGTGAAGCCGGGCATGTTCGAAGATGAGGTGGCCGATGCGGGGATGACCGGGGCCAGGCTGGCCGGTTCCGGTTCGCTGCTCGTGGCCGGGCCCGAGGATGTCAACTTTGCGGTGTCGGTTCTGAACGCCGAGGTGCGTTCGGTCAACCCGCGTTCCTCGTACCTGCAGGGCCGTCACGTGGGGCCCGTCTTTCTGGCCGATGAGCGCCAGGCTCTGACCCGTGCGCTGGACACGGGTGTGCTGGATTTCGGCGATGCCATCGTGAGGCGTGCCCTGGATGGGCTGGCTCCCGATGCCGTCTGCCAGCGGACCCTCCCACCGGACTCTGCACTCGAGGACAGCAGCGCCACCAGCCGCGGCACCAGCATCGGCTCGGGCGCCGCCCTTGATCCAGATGGCGATCAGGTGGCGTTTCTCCTCTTTGACCATGGCTACCTACCGGCGGGCATGGATGCGACGTGCCTGTTCTGGCTCCGGGGGTAGAGACGGGAGCCTGGCGATCAGGTCGTCTAGGTCGTCTAGGTCGTCTAGGTCTGCTCGTCCTGCGGGCTCAGTGACCTCGAGTTGCCCGGGCCAGCCACCTTCCGCCGGGTAGGCGCCTGAGCCACGAGAGCCGGCTGCGAATGGCCGCCAGTGGAGAGCCGCTGCTACCGGCGACGCTGCGGCGGCCGGCGGTGCGCAGGTTCTCGAGATGGTCAGAGGCCGAGCCACCGGCGACGACGGCCAGCAGTTCGGCCTCGGCCGCGTACAGCCGCTCCAGCGGATCGGCCCCCACGCTCCCGGACAGCAGCCCCATGAGCGACACGGAGATCTCGTTGATGCTGGCCGTGGCCGGCCAGGGATGGTCGGTACCCGAGGCCACCGTGACCCAGGCCAGTTTCCACATGGCCCTGATGGTGGCCAGCTCACGGTCGATGCCGCCGTCGGCCGACCATTCGTCGTCGATGAGGGTGAGGCCGCCCTCGTCGCCGAGGGGCACGAGGGGCACCAGGTTGTCGAGGCCCAGATCCACGCAGTCGCCGGGTAGCACGGCAGTCGAGCCGGTAGGCAGGTAGGGGTGCGGGGCGGTGGCGGCATCGGAAGGGGGGCCGGCCAGCCCGGCCATAAATGCTTCGAACCTGGCGAACACGTCACCGAGGGCGGTGAGGTCGTGGGCCCGCAGGCATGCCAGGGCGGTCTGTTCCAGGTTGGGTCCCGGCAGGTAGTCGGCGGGCGAAGCCAGCGCCGGTCGTAGCGACAGCCAGGAGGGCTCGGTCGGTTGCGGGTCGTCGGGGAAGGATCGCCGCCTGTCGATGACGCAGCGGCCCGCCACGGACGTGACCCGGCGTTCCTGCATGAAGCAGCTGCGTCTGTCGCCGGTGAAGCGCCAGGCCAACACGTCGCCCCCGCAGGCAGTGTCCACGGCTGCCTGGTCGGCGCCTGCCACGACCAGGAACGAGTTGGCCATGTCGGGTCCCAGCCCGGCTGCAACCAGCTCGCGGTGTGAGGCCCGTGAGTCGGGCCCGGCCGAGGCGCCCATCCGGAGGCGGTCAACGGGTGGGCCGACGATCTGGTCGACGAAGTTGACGGCGTCTGGCGTCCGGTAGGCGTCGTCGGTCAGGATCGCCACGGGCAGCTTGTAGTCGGGGAAGGGGTAGAGCCAGCGCTGGGCTGACATCCCGGCACCGGAGAGCAGACCCGCCAGACCGGCCCGGGAGTGGGTACGGATGCCGCCGGTGTCGCCGGGGTAGCCGGCGACACCAACGAAGGGGCGACCCAGGTGGTCCTCGTCGGCGCCCAGCCAGTAGGCGAAGCCCATCTGGTTCTCGATGGCAACGACGAGCGCTCCGCCGGGCCGCACGAGGGAGGCCAGGTGTGAGAGGAATGCGCCGGGGTCGGTGCCGGAGTATTCCAGAACCCCGATG
>PBRZ01000168.1 GCA_002726085.1 Acidobacteriota bacterium | reverse complement strand
TGATCCCGGACCCGACCACGCCGATGAGCAGGAACATGGTGCCCAACCCCTCTGCAAGGAGGGTGCGAGACAGCGGAACCGGCAGATCCTCCGAGGTTTCGACCACGCAGTTAATCCTCGGAGTGGAGGAGGCCGTAGACGATCGAGTCCACGAGCGCCTGCCAGGAGGCCTCGATAATGTTCTCGGAGACCCCGATGGTTGTCCAGGTCTGGTCACCGTTGGTCGTGTCGATGAGCACCCGCGTCACCGCGCCGGTGCCCTTCCTGGTCTCGAGCACCCTCACCTTGAAGTCGGTCAGGTGCAGCCGGCCCAGCCCGGGGGTGCTGTTGCCGAGGGCTTCACGGAGGGCTGCGTCGAGGGCGTTGACGGGTCCGTTCCCCGTGCCGGTCGCCTCACGCATGTCGCCACCGACGCTGATGCGTACGGTTGCCTCGGTCTCGACATCGACCGCCACCTCGTTCCATGCCCGGCTCCCACTACCGGAGCGGTGGCCGACCTCGACGCTGAAGGAATCCAGTTCGAAGTAGTCCTGCTGCCATCCACCGGCCGCACGCATCAGAAGCTCCAGCGAGGCGTCGGCCGCCTCGAAGTGGTATCCGGCGTGTTCAAGGACCTTCATGGTCTCGACGATGGCACCCAGGGTCTCCCCATCCAGGTCGAGGCCCAGTTGCCGGGCCTTCAGGTCGATCGTGGATCTTCCCGACATCTCGGAGACGAGGAACCTTGTTCCGTTGCCCACAAGCTCGGGAGCGATGTGCTCGTAGGCATCCGGGCGTCTGGAAATGGCACTGGTGTGCAGGCCGGCCTTGTGCGCGAACGCTGTTGTACCCACGTAGGGCTTTTGGGGGTCGACGGTGAAGTTCACGAGTTCGGCCACGTGGTGGGCCACCGCAGTGAGGTTGGCGATTCCCCCGGCCGGGATCGTCTCGACCCCCATCTTGAGGCTCAGGTTGGCGATGATGGGAACGAGGTCACAGTTGCCGACCCGTTCGCCGTATCCGTTGATCGTCCCCTGCACCTGGGTGGCTCCGCTCCGGACCCCGGCGATTGCGTTCGCAATGCCACAACCCGTGTCGTTGTGGAAGTGGACGCCGATGGCGGTGTCTGTTGCGGCGACCACTTCGGACACGATTCTCTCAACGTCGAACGGCAGGCAACCCCCGTTTGTGTCGCACAGGACGAGGCAGTCGGCCCCGGCCTCTGCAGCACCGGCGAGCACCTGCATCGAGTAGTCGGGGTTCGCCTGGTATCCGTCGAAGAAGTGCTCAGCGTCGAAGAACACCGTCAGCCCCCGGCCCTTGAGGAACCTGACCGAGTCGGCGACCATTGCCACGCCCTCGTCGAGCGTTGTCCGGAGTGCTTCTGTGACGTGGTAGTCCCAGGCCTTGCCGACGATGCAGACGACATCGGTGCCCGAGGCCACGAGGTTGGCAAGCGTCGGGTCGTCCTGGGCGTCACCGTTCACACGCCTTGTCGAACCGAATGCAACCAGCTTCGACCGGTTGAGGCGTAGTTCGGTGCGCGCCCTCTCGAAGAACTCGACGTCTTTGGGGTTGGCCCCCGGCCAGCCGCCCTCGATGTAGTGGACGCCGAGCAGGTCCAGCTGTTTCGCGATGCGCAACTTGTCGACGACCGTCAGCGAGATGCCCTCGAGCTGCGCACCATCACGCAGCGTGGTGTCGTAGATGTCGACCGCAGTCGGCAGGTCAGGCGTCGACATGCTCGTTCCACTCTGCGTACTCGGGTCGCTTCCCACGGACGGCCTCGAAGAAGACATCCTGGACGGCCCGGGTGATGGGGCCGGGATCGCCGATGTCACGCTCGTCGACCGAGCGGATCGGAACAACCTCTGCCGCCGTTCCGGAGAGGAATGCCTCGTCGGCCGTATAGAGGTCACTCCGCAACAGGTTCCCCTGCACATACGGGATGCCCAGGTCATCGGCTATCCGGTGGACGGCATCCTGGGTGATTCCCTTGAGGGCGCCAGCGCTGGTCGGTGGCGTGATGATCGTGCCGCCGCTGACCACGAACAGGTTCTCTCCGGTGCACTCGGACACGTTGCCCTGGGGTGACAGCAGGATGGCCTCGTCGTAGCCGGCCTTGATCGCCTGGACCTTGGCCATCTGCGAGTTGATGTAGTGGCCACATCCCTTGGCTGCAGGTGGCATGGCATTGGCATCGTGCCGCTGCCACGACGAGATCATCATGCGCACGCCGTTCCTGATGCCTTCGTCTCCCAGGTAGGAACCCCATGGCCATGTGGCGATGGAGACATCGACGTCACAGGGAATGGGGTTGAGGCCCATCTCGCCGTAGCCGAGGTACGCCAGGGGTCGGATGTAGCACGAGGGCAGGTCGTTGACGCGAACGGTGTCCTTCACCGCCTGAACCAGCTGGTCGACCGTCCATGGAATGTCTATGAACAGGATCTTGGCTGACCTGAAGAAGCGTTCGATATGGGGCCTCAGCCTGAACACGGCGGGACCGCTGTCGGTCTCGTAGGCCCGGATTCCCTCGAACACCCCGTTGCCGTAGTGGAGCGTGTGGGTAAGCACGTGAATGGTGGCGTCATCCCAGTCGACGAGTTCGCCGTTCATCCAAATCTTGTCTGCCTTCTCTATCGGCATGTTCTTCTACCTCTCCTGCCCTGTCGTGTCGGTGCTGTTGGTTGTGTCGGTTCCCTGGTCAACCCTGTACGCGTTCGGCTATGGCGTCGCCTGTTGCCACCGTGCCGTCCAGTTGGGTGTCGGGGTCGGCACATGCTGCCCGGATCCGCCCAGCCGCAGCATCCTCGCCGAGGAAGTCGAGCATCATGGCTCCTGACAGGATCGCAGCCGTGGGGTTGGCGAGCCCCTTCCCGGCAATATCGGGTGCAGATCCGTGAACCGGCTCAAACATTGACGGACCGGTCCGCTCCGGGTTCAGGTTGGCTGAGGAAGCTAGGCCGATTCCACCTGAGACGGCGCCACCGAGGTCGGTGAGGATGTCGCCGAACAGGTTGTCGGTGACGATCACGTCGTAGCGCTCGGGTGAGTCGACGAAGTAGATGCATGCGGCATCGACATGGTTGTAGGCGGTCTCAACGTCGGCGTAGTCGGCTGCCACCTCCTTGAAGGTTCGCTCCCAGAGGTCGCCTGAGAAGGTGAGCACGTTGGTCTTGTGAACGAGCGTCAGGTGGCCCCGACGTTCACGTGCAAGGTCGAACGCGTAGCGGATGGCACGCTCGACGCCCATCCGGGTGTTCACCGATCCCTGGGTCGCCACCTCGTTGGGGGTTCCCTTCCGGAGAAAGCCGCCCTCGCCCGCGTAGGCGCCCTCGGTGTTTTCGCGGACAACCATGAAGTCGATGTCGGAGGCTGGAAAGAGGAACGGACGCAGGTTCACGTAGAGGTCAAGGTCGAAGCGCATCTTCAACAGGAGGCCACGCTCGATCACGCCGGGAGGAACCTCTGGAGTTCCGACCGCACCGAGGAACAGTGCGTCGAGGCCACGCCACTCCTCGATCACCTCGTCGGGGAGGACGACGCCATCGCGCAGGTAGCGGGAACCACCCAGGTCGTAGTCGACGGTCTCGATGGCGACGCCGGCAGCGGCAAACACCTTGAGACCCTCGGCAATGACCTCGGGGCCGATTCCGTCACCGCCGATGACGCCTACTCGATGTGCCACGCCTCTGTACTCCTTGTCGTTTCTGTTCCGGGTCGGATGTCGGATGAACCTGTCGAGATGCTCGCTGAGAGCAGCCTGCAACCAAAAAACCGCCCACCGAGGTGGACGGTCCGGGCGCACACCAAACTGGCGTGCGCTACGTAATGGCGATTACCAGATACCTGTGACCCATGGGGACGAGCCTACCAAGCATCCCCGGATCATTATCAACCGACTTTCCTCGGACCAGTGGCTACGCTTCGGAGATGGCTGAGCAGCATCAACTCTCACAGTTCGCGTTTGATCGGTTGGCCGCCGAGTTGACCGACCTGACCACCCGTGGCCGCATCGAGATCGCCCGCAAGATCGAGGTTGCCCGCGAGATGGGCGACCTCTCCGAAAACGGCGACTACCACGCCGCCAAGGAGGAGAAGGGCAAAATGGAGGGTCGCATCCTGCACCTCGACCATCTCCTCGAAAACACCACGATCCTCGACGATGCCCCGGCTGGAACCGACACGGTTGCTCCCGGTTGCATCGTGTCGCTCATCTACGGAGACGACGACGAACCTGAGCGGATGCTGTTCGGTTCCATCGAGGAACAACACGCCGACGTCGGTGTGGTCTCGCCCGGCTCTCCGCTGGGCGAAGTGCTCCTGGGCAGGTCGGTGGGCGACGAGGTCTCATTTGAGGCACCCGGGGGCGAGTTGACCGTACGCATCACCGCCATCGAACACTAGATTCCGGCAGCCACAGAGTTGGATCTGCCCGGTTGAACACCCCACCAGAACCCCGGTTCGAGGGCGTACCTCCACCGTGGCGGGTCATCGACCTGCCTGGGCGCGGACCACTCAGGCTCCGCGACTCGGGCCAGCCCGCCAACAGCGATCCGGCAAGGCCCGTCCTGTTGTTGTTCCACGGTTGGGCGGTCAGCGCCGATCTCAACTGGGGCAGCGCCTATGCCGAGTTGACCTCCCGCTACCGGGTGCTGGCGTGGGACCAGCGCGGCCACGGTTCAAACGGGTTGAGGTCACGGAGGCGGTTCCGCCTCGAGGACTGTGCCGACGACGCCGCCGCTGTCATGGATGTCGTCGGGGTGGAGCAGGCAATCGCCGTCGGCTACTCGATGGGTGGCGCTGTCGCACAGCTGTTGTGGCGGCGCCACCCGCACATGGTCTCCGGTATGGCCCTGTGTGCCAGCGCGATGAAGTTCCGCCAGACCATCGCCGAGTACCGAGACTTCGCCCTGATCCGGCTGGCCTGTCGACCTGCCTCGCTGCTTCCTGAGACGGGATGGCACCTGGCAGAACGGGTGGCGTCGGCCAGGTCCGGCAGGGCGCCACTTGTTGACCCGGAGTTTGACGACTGGGCGGCCCGCGAGGTCAGGGCCGGTGACCTCGGCCAGATTCTGGCAGCCGGCGTGGCTCTGGGTGGGTTCGACTCCAGCAGTTGGGTAGGTGACATCGACGTCCCGACCACCGTGCTGATCGGTGTTGACGACAGCGTCGTTCCCACCGCCCGACAGCGACAGTTGGCGACGGCCCTTCCCCAGCCACTTGTCGTCGAGTTCTCAGGCGACCACGTAGCACCCGTTGTTCGGGCAGACCACTTCGCAACGCAGTTGACGACCGGCATCTCATGGCTACACGGAGGATGAACAGGTGGACGTAGCGGTTTCAGGGTCATCCGGACTCATCGGAGGTGCGCTGTGTGACCGGCTTGAAGAGCGTGGCGACACCGTCCGGCGCCTGGTGCGTCGACCAACCGGTTCTCCCCGGGAGGTCCACTGGGATCCAGATCGCAGCCTGTTGGACCCAGGGTCCCTTGAGGGCGTCGATGCGGTGGTCCACCTGGCCGGTGCCGGGATCGCCAACCGACGCTGGACCCGGTCGCGGATGGACCTCATCCTCGGTAGCCGAACCCGTGGCACACACCTGATCTCCTCTGCGATGGCGGAGTCCTGTCAGGCCGGTGCCGGGCCGGGTGTCTTGGTTAGCGGTTCCGCCATCGGCTTCTACGGTGACCGCTCCGACGAGCCGCTCGACGAGACAAGTTCCCGCGGCGGCGGCTTCCTGGCCGATGTATGCGTCGCCTGGGAGGCAGCCACACGAACGGCTGAATCAGCAGGTATCCGGGTCGCACACGCCCGTACCGGGATCGTCCTGTCCCCCCGGGGAGGCCTGCTGGGGGCACAGTTGTCGCTGTTCCGGCTGGGGCTGGGTGGCCCTCTGGGCCCCGGCACACAGTGGATGAGCTGGATCTCCCTGCGTGACGAGGTCTCGGCCCTGTGCTGGTTGATCGACAACGAGGTCTGTGGACCCGTCAACCTTGTCTCGCCTTCGCCGGTTACCAACGCCGGGTTCGCCGCCTCGCTGGGTAGGGCTGTCCGGCGCCCGGCCCGCCTCCGTACTCCGGCGTTGGTGCCTGCAGTCCCGTTCGGGCGACGGCTTGTCGCCGAACTGATGTTGTCCAGTGCAGTCGTGCGCCCCAACGTGCTCCAGGAGGGCGGCTTCATCTTTGCCGACACCTCACTTGACGATGCTCTCAGGTCGGAGTTGGACCTGACCTGAGAGCCCCGGTCAGTTGGGCCAGCGTGCGCAGCCGTCGCCGGCCCAGATCTGGAGGACCCGCCCGATGTCGTCGGTGTGGGTTGTCACGCCCCTCATTCCGTCGCTGACACCGAGGGCATCGATGCTGAACAGGCCAGCAGTGTCACCCTCGACAGGGCTCGTCAGCGCCAGCCCGTCTGCGTGGGCCGTCGCCAGATCTGCGACCGATGAGCCCACCCCGATCCGGTCGAGGGTCCACAGAGATGTGCGGAGGGCATCGGTTCCCTCGGTAAACCACTGGGTGAAGGTGGCGTTGGTTCCCGGCTCTCCGTCGGTTGTGTCGGCATCGCTCAGGACCACCTCGAGGTTGGCGAACGTGACCCGCCTGACAAGGTCTCCGGCACACCGCTCATCTGTTACCCAGCCTGTGTCGACTGCGGATGCACCCACCACTGCCGTGAGCACTGCGACGACCGTGTCTGCGCTGTCGCCGAGGCCGACAAGTGCCTCGGCTCCCGTTGCGGCGTTGGTGACCACACCGACGGGGGAGAGCGTCAACACGCCAAGCGGAGGCCTGGTGGTCGTTGTGGGGACAGCGACAGTGGTAGTGGTCACCGGGACGAGGGTGGTCGTCGTGAGGGCCGGGGGAAGGGTGGTTGAGACCACGACTCCCGGCATCACCGTGACTGGTGCCGCTGTTGTGGTGGTACTGGTCGTTGTGGGGGGCGCAGCTGTCGTCGCCTGCAGACTTGTGGGCGGTTCGGTAACCGTCGTGGCGGTCACAACCTCGGGTTCGTGCACCTGCCCGGGACCGCTGTCGTCGCCCCGGGTTAAGAAGAACGCTGCTCCGAGCGCCAGGCCACCCAGCACAGCAACGGCCAGGACGAGGCCTGGTCTGAACCTGCGACGCTCAAGGTCGGGAATGGATGATTCCTCAAAGACCGAGCGCGGCCCGAGCGACATGACCGATGGCTCCGTCGGCATCCTGGCCGGTTCCTGGGAGACCACCCCGAGGTCCTCACGGGTGACGATCGGCTTTGGTCCGGGTGGACCATCGCCGTGTCGCCTCCAGAACAGTGCACCGAGGGCCCCGGCGAGGTCGGGGTCCATGCCATCTGGGCCGTGTGCCGCCATGGCCGCCCATGAGCGGGTTTCCTCGACCAGGGTGAACTCACCAAGGCGTGCCCGTTCGGCGGCCGCTGCGTAGACGGTCGCCTCGGGGCCTCCGGCGGTGCACACGACCAGCACCTCGTCGGGTACGCGGTCGAGTACTACGACGCAGCGTGCGTAGATGTGGGCCAGGAGGTGGGCGATGACGGTTTCGGCAGTTAGGGCCCGGCCCGCCACCTCGATCGTCTCGGCGTCGAGCAGGCGTCCGACCACGTTGTCGACGGTGCCGTCAGGCTCTGACTCCGACCTATGGCGGGCCTCGGACCCGACCGTGACCGAGCCGTCTGAAGCCACATGGAGGACGACGGGCATGTGTGCGGCACGCTCGCCCAGGGCGAGCAGATCGATACGACCGTCGCTGTCGACGGCTGCGTGGGCCAGATTTGGTCCCAGATGGATGGAGAGAACGGTTGGCATGCTGCTTCGGGTCTGATTGGCAGTGGTCGTGGTCGTGCTCGTCGACAATAGGGCCTGACAGGGCCAAGCGGCATGACGATGCACGATGTGTCGGCCCGGTTCATTCCTCGTGGTGACCATTCCTCGTACATATGGCTCAGTCCCATGGCATCCTTGTTGCCGATGGACCTGCGCCAACTCAACCACCTGCTGGCCGTGATCGACCACCACAGCTTCTCGGCTGCCGCCCGGGCACTTCACACCGTGCAGTCCAACGTCTCGACACATGTGGCCAAACTGGAAAAGGAACTGGGTGTCACCCTCATTGACAGGGCGACGATGCAGCCCACCCCCGAGGGCCTGGCCGTGATCGAGCGGGCCCGCAGAATCGCAACCGAGATGCAGTCGATCTCCGACGACATCACGTCGATGCACGACGAGGTGGCGGGCACGGTGAGGATCGGCTGCATCGGTACCACGGCCCGCTGGATCGCCACCCCCCTGCTTCGCCGCATGAAGGAGACCGCTCCGGGCCTCCACCCGATCCTCGTAGACGCCACCACCGCATCGTTGACACCACGGGTGAGCACCGGCGATCTGGATCTGGCGGTCGTCAACACCCCGGTAGTTGACGCCGGCCTTGTTACCGAACCCCTCTTCGACGAGGAGCGCATCGTCGTTGCACCCAACGACCACCCTCTCGCCGAACACGACACGGTCAGCATCGCCGACCTGACGGACCACGAGATAATGCTCACGCCGGTGGGTACGACCTTCCGCGATGCCGTCGACGAGGAGTTGGCCAGATCCGGCCTCAGCCTGCGTGCAGCCGCCGAGATCGACGGGCTTCGGCTGCTCACCTCGCTCGCCTATCAGGGGTATGCACCTGCCCTGCTGCCTGCCAGCGCCGCTTCCGGATACTCAGACGAGATCTGGACGATTATCAGGGTCGACGGCCTGGCCCGACGATCGGTGGGCCTGACCCGCAGCGCCCGGACAACTCCGTCCACGCCGGCAAGGGCAGCCCGCGAGCTGCTTCTCGAGGTCATTCGCGAGATCGGACCCCATCAGCCCGGCATCCATGTAACTCTGGGGGCAACATGACGACCATCAACCCCGTACCGAGAACAGAGGCCCTGCGATGACCGGAGGCACAGACCGGGTCGCTCTGCGCTCGCTCACCGGCGGCACTGTCTCGTTCGGAGTCGACGAGGTCCACGGCCGACGCGTCGTGCTCGTGGAGATCTCCGGCGAGGACCGCGGCTCCCTTCGCCCTGCCGACGGTGAGAACCTCGCTGTCGCAGCCCACACGGCCCGTGACCAGCGCCTGCCTCTGGTCTGCTTCGTGGCCTCCAGTGGGGCCGCTGTCGATGAGGGCGTCGGAGCGGTCCACGGCTGGGGCACGGCCGCCAGAGAGTTTGTGGCCTGTTCAGGCGTAGTTCCGATCATCTTCTGTGTCACCGGACCAACCGTTTCCGGGCCGGCCCTGCTGCTCGGTCTTGCCGATCTGGTCGTGATGGTCGACGACACATTTGCCTTCGTGAGCGGACCCCGGATGGTCAGCCAGTTCACCGGAGAGGAGTTCTCCAACGAGGGTCTCGGCGGCTCCACCATGCATGCACGCACCACCGGTGTAGCCCACTTCACCTGCGCCGACCGAGAGGGCGCCGTCGACCTGATCGGCGAACTCCTCTCGTACCTGCCGGACCACACCGACACCGCTCCGCCGTGCTGGCCGAGCGGAGACCCGGTCGACCGCCCCACCCCGGAGGCCGGCGACCTCATTTCGACCACGACCACCGGCAGCTACGACGTCCGCGACGTGTTGTCGTGTGTCGTCGACGACGGCCACCTGCTCGAACCACGAGAGGGCTGGGCAACGAACCTGGTCACGGCCTTTGCCACGATTGCAGGTAACCCGGTCGGGCTCGTAGCCAACCAGCCCCAGTCCATGGCGGGAACGCTCGACATCCCGGCCTCCCAGAAGGGCGCCAGATTCGTCTCCTTCTGTGACGCCTTCAACCTTCCGTTGGTGACCTTCGTGGACACGTCGGGCTTCTACCCCGGCAAGGACCTTGAGTGGAGGGGCATGATCCGCTACGGAGCCCAGCTGGCCTTCGCCTACGCCAGAGCCACGGTGCCCAGGGTCTGCGTGACCCTCCGAAAGGCCTACGGCGGCGCCTATATAGTCATGGACTCCCGCTACATGGGCAACGACCTGATGCTGGCCTGGCCGACGGCCGAGATTGCGGTGATGGGAGCCAAGGGCGCTGTCGAGATACTCCACCGCAATGCCGACCCCGCGGAGCGGGCCGAACTGGAGTCCTCATACGAGGATCGCCTCCTGAATCCCTATGTGGCTGCCGAGCGCGGGTCGGTCGACAGGGTCATAGACCCGGCCGATACAAGGTCGGAGTTGGTGGCGGCGCTCGAGGTGCTGATCGGCAAAAGAGAGAGAATTCCGCGTCGCCGCCACGACAACAGCCCACTCTGAGCACCGGATTCTGCCAATTCCCAGACAGAGCACGAACAATCGACAATCTTCGCTTCAGCCCGACTGCACAGCCGTCCCCCTCCGCAGGTACATTCAAAGGGTCAGGGGGCGAACCGCCCCGAACCTCAAGAAGGGTTGACGTGGGCGAGAGCATCACCATCACCGACAACCGCACCGGCGAGACGATCGAGATCCCCATTGACAGGGGCGGCATCGACGCCAGGGCATGGGGCTCGCTGTTGCCCGGAATCTGGTTCGACGACCCGTCCTTCACCGCCACCTCTGGCGCCGACAGCGCCATCACCTACCTGGACGGCGGCAAGGGCCTTCTCCGCTACCGCGGCTACCCCATCGAACAGCTGGCCGGCTCAACGAGTTTCCTCGAGGTGGCCCACCTGGTTGTGTTCGGAGAACTGCCGAACAGGGTCCAGTTGACGGCATGGTCCGACGAGATCGCCTCCGAGGCACCGATCCATGAGAACTTCCACAAACGGATCCTCGAGGGATTCCGCGACGACGCCCACGCCATGGGTGTCCTCGTCTCAGGCATCGCAGCCATGTCGACCTTCTGGCCCGACGGCAAGAACGTAGAGGACCCGGTCTGTCGCCGCACCCAGATGATCCGCCTCATCGCCAAGATGCCCACGCTGGCGGCAAGCGCCTACCGCCGCAGTGTCGGCACCCCCTACGTGCAACCCGACCCCGACCTCGACTACACGAGCAACTTCCTCTCCATGATGTTCTGCCATGGAGACCGCCCCTACGAGGTCGACCCCGTCCTGAGAGACGCCCTCGACCTGTTGTTCGTGCTTCACGCCGACCACGAACAGAACTGCTCCACCACTGCAGCCAGGGTCGTCGGCAGCGCCCATGCCGACCCATACCTCACGGTGGCGTCAGCCGCTGCCGCTCTGTCGGGCCCGCGCCACGGTGGAGCCAACGAGGCCGTCGTCCGCATGCTCGAGGAAATCGGCTCCTACGAGAACGTCGACGACTTCATCGCCGGCGTCAAGGCCGGCGACCAGAAACTCATGGGCTTCGGCCACCGCGTCTACAAGAACTACGACCCGAGGGCACGAATC
>PBRZ01000167.1 GCA_002726085.1 Acidobacteriota bacterium | reverse complement strand
CTATCGGGACGAAGCGATCGCGCCAGGACGCAATGGGTTCACCGTAGAGGAGGCGAACGGCGCTACTCATGACGTCGGCGGCGACGGCGTGACGTTCGAGATCGTCCGGCGTGGCCCGCTGTATGTCGAGCTGCGATATTCCGGCAAGCTCATGCTGGGTGACGGTGCCCGTCTGCCCTTCGTTGTCACCGTCGAGATGCCGAACAGCAAGTCGTGGGTCAAGACGACGGCCGTCGTGGAAGACCCGAACCAGCGACTGCGGGCGCTGTCGTTTCACTCTCCCCTCGCACTAGGCCCCCATCCATGGGTGTGGGACTTCGGCACCGACCGCTGGACATACGGGTCGCTGCGCAACCCAGAGGCCTCCGTGGTGCTGACCAACGAGGTCGAGGTGGCAGGGACGACCGGCTGGCGTGTCGACGCGGGCCCGAAGGGCCGCGAGCGCCCCTATGAAACCACTGGCGCGACCCGGCCGATCGTTTCCGGGTGGGGCCACGTGCAGGGCGAGACCGAGATCGTGGCCTTTGCCGTGGACCGTTTCGGCAGCACGCCGGGGACGTACCGCATCGCCCTCGACGGCGCGGGGCAGGCGTCGTTCGAGGTCACCCCGTCGACACCGGCCACCGAGCACCGGCTGACGGTCTACCAGCACTTCGTCGGCACGCCGGTGCAGATCGGCGCCGCCACCAGTCCCCCGTCGATGCTGCAGCCGCTCGTCGTCCGCGTCGATCCTGCGCAATACGCCGCCAGCGGGCTCGAGCCGGTCTCGGGCCGCTGAATCGGTCTCGGTCCGTGCCGCATCGCGCCGAGGCTGAGTGATATAGTCGCAGCCTGTAGGAACTGCAATTGGGGAGGTCCGGATGACACGCAGCACGAGCCTTGCGGTCCTGACGGCGCTGGGCGTGTTCCTGACCGTGGCGACCTACGAGGCGCGGCAGCCACGGGCGGAAATCTACGGGATCAAGCGGCTTACCGAGAAACTGTTCGTGCTCGTGAACGACCCCATGAACAGCGACATGCAGACCGGGGGGAACACGGCCGTCTTCGTGACCGACACTGGGGTCGTGCTCGTGGACACGAAGATCGCCGGCTACGGGAAGGACATCATCGAGCTGGTTGGCGTGATAACCGACAAGCCCGTTACGACGATCATCAACACGCACACCCACTTCGACCACAGCGGCGGCAACACCGAGTTTCCCGACACGGTCGACTTCGTGGTGCATGAGAACACGCTGGTCCAGATGTCACGTGATTCATGCGAGCGGGTGACGAACTGCGATGCCTTCAAGGGCGAAAACGCAAAGTATCTGCCAAAGACCACCTACACCGACCGGCTGTCGCTGTTCAGCGGCGCGGATCAGGTGGACCTGTATTACTTTGGTCGCGGCCATACCGACGGCGATACCTTCGTGGTCTTCAAGGATGCGCGTGTGGTGCACACGGGCGACATGTTCCAGCGCAAGGGACTCCCGTTCATTGATGTGGCGAACGGCAACGGCAGCGCGGTGGAGTTCGGATCCACACTGCAGAAGGCGGTCGCCGGGATTCCCGACATCGACGTGGTCATCCCCGGGCACAACGTGTGGCAGGTACCCTGGAGCGATTTCGTGGACTTCAGCGGTTTCTACAACGACCTGATCGACAAGGCGCAGCAGGGGATTGACGCCGGCCGGACCGCCCAGCAGGTGGCGGCGGCCTATTCGACGCCCAGCCGCTACAGCGACTTCGCCGCACCGGCGCCGACGGTGCAGACCATCGTGCAGCACGTCTACGACGAGCAATAGAAGGAAGGTCTCACATGCGCAAGCACGTTATTCCGGCGCTCGTGACTCTCATGGCCGTCGTCGCGCTGCTACCGCGTCCGGCGGCGGCGCAGAACCCGCCCCGCACTCCGTGGGGGGATCCGGATCTGAACGGCACCTGGTCGTACGCCTCCCTCACGCCGTTGCAGCGACCGACATCGATGGCCGACAAGGAGTTCTTCACGCCCGAGGAAGCGGCCGAACGGAACTACGCGGTGACGCAGGATGTGCCTGATGCTCCGGGGAGCGTCGGGTCCTACAACGCGCTCTGGTTCGATCGGGGCGAAGTCAGCTCTGACCTCCGGACGTCGCTCATCGTCGATCCGCCAGATGGCCGGTTGCCCGTGAGGCCTGAATCCCAGGCGCAGGCAGCCCAGCTGCGCGATTATCGACGCGCCCACCCGGCAGATTCGTGGCTGGACCGCAGCAATTGGGACCGGTGCCTCACCTATCACGGGGTGCCGCCGATCTCCACCGGCTACAACAACACGTATCAGATCCTCCAGACACCCGACTACGTGGCGATTCGAGTCGAGAACATCCACGACGTACGCATCATCCCGCTCGATGGTCGCCCGCAGCTCGACGCCGAGGTTCGCCAGTGGAACGGCGACTCGCGCGCACACTGGGAGGGCGACACCTTGGTGGTCGAGACCGCCAACTTCAGCGACCAGACCGTGCACCGGTTCCCGTCCTCCAGGAACACCCGGTCGGTCGAACGCTTCACGCGGGTCAGCGACGACCGCATCGACTACCAGTTCACGGTCGAGGACCCGACGGTCTACACCAGCTCCTGGACCGCCGTGCGTCCGATGCCCAGGCTCGACGACTACATCATCTACGAGTACGCCTGCCACGAGGGGAACTACGCCATGACGAACATCCTCCTCAGCGAGCGGGCCAATGAAAGATGACAAGTAAGAAGCGTCAGTTCTGAGCGACCTTCGTGGGGCAAGGCTTCAGACACTATGAGCAGGTCGCTGCGGTAAGTTGAGTTCCTAACCTCGACAGAAAGGAGTTCAATGATGGACACCGCAACGACCGCTCGGAGAGAGTCTACCGCGCCGGCTGGGGTGCTGTATGTGGGCCTGGAGCTGAGCGCGAGTTCCTGGACAGCAGCAGCATGTTGGGGGGTGTCGACGGCGCTTTCCGCTTGTCGCGGTCGCGGTCGACCAACTTCCGGATAATCGGCACGCGGCACCGCGATCTCGACGGCGTCGAGCGCGACGGCCACGTCTACGACGCCAGCATCAGCGACAACGGCCGCAACCTCAGCTGGTTCGCCGCCGCGTTCGAGATCTCGCCCGACTTCGACACCGAGGTCGGCTTCGTGCGCCGCACGGACCAGCGCCGCATGACGGGAAACGTCTCCTATCGCTGGTGGCCCGAGAGCTGGATCATCAACTGGGGCCCTCGGCTCAGCTACGGTCGCAACTGGAATTTCGATGACGTGCTCGAGGACGAGAACACGAGTCTCGGGGTCAACCTCGACTTCGCCAAGAGCATCCGGTTCAGCACCAGCGTCAGCCGCGACATGGAGCGGTTCGGTGGCGTCGACTTCTTCACGACCGAGTACTCCGTCAGTGGCGGCGTCAACACCAGCCGCGCCCTCTCGATTGGCGGCAACTACAGCGCGGGTGACCAGATCTTCTTCGACCTCGACAACCCGTTTCTCGGAACCGGCAGCCGCGCAGGGGTCAACGTCACGGTGCGGCCGTTCGCGCGGCTGAGCTCGCAGATGAACGTCAACACGAGTCGGCTGACTGACACACGCGACGTCGGGGCCGAGGTGTTCGATGTCAAGATCTACCGGGCGCAGAGCGTGCTCACGTTCAACGACCGCCTGCTGATGCGAAACATCACCGAGTACAACACGTTCAGCGAGGAGCTGGATTTCAACGTGCTCTTCACCTACCGCATCAACGCAGGGACCGTATTCTTCTTTGGCTACGACGACCACTACCGTCAGGCGGACCGCCTGGAGGGCGACCTGGATGGCGACGGCATCGACGAGCAGCTCTTCTTCACCGATGCCCTGCGCCGCACAAATCGGGCGATTTTCACCAAATTGCGGTATCTTTTCCGGTATTGAATGACCTTCTGGAGCCAGCAACCCGGAAAGTGGAGGGGGCAGGAAGGATTTGCCGGTTTCTGCTCATGACTACCAGCGCCCGGGTTGTCGCCGTGTTCCTGGTTGCCTTCCTGTTGCCGGTGGCCGCCGCTTCCGGACAGGTCGCCGAGCGCCGGGTCCTGATTGTCGCCCCCGACGACGACGATGAGCGGGTGACGCTCGCCCGGGAGGCGGTCGCCTTCTGGAACCGGACGCTGTCGGATCTCGATCTCGACGTCCGGCTTCGCGAAGCGGACCTCGTCATCGCGGCTTCCAACAGTCGCGCGATGGAGAATTTCGCCCGACAGGTGTCGCAACGGGGCGGTCGACTCCCGAAGGGTGCGTTCGGACCCCAACCACCCAGGGAGCTGACAGACCTCCAGGCAGATGTCGTCCTCTTCCTGTCTCGCCAGCCCCTGATGCCGTTCGCCTGGGCGTTGCCAAGCCAGCCAACCCAGCCAGGCCAGTCAGGTTCACCCGAATTCTTCGTCGCAATTCGAACCACAGAACCCAAGCGCCGGAGCGACGACAAGGTATTGCGAAATGTGATTGCCCACGAGCTGGGTCATACGCTCGGGCTCTCGCACCACCGCACGACCGCCACGCTCATGTGCGGCCCCTGCTCGTCGGCGGCTGCCGAAGACGCTCCAGAGGAGTGGCTGCCGCTGACCGCGGATGACCAATCGCGGCTCCGCGAGCTGCACCTGGCGCAGTAACAAGACCTCCTTTACCGATCGACCGAGACCGGCGCCGCCACGCCGACGCCGTGCTCGTAGACGAGCCGTGCACCGAGCTCGGCGGTGTTTGCCAGCACGATCAAACCGATGAGACCGGCCACCGCGAGGCCGACCGTGATGATCCGGCGCGGCATGTCGGTCGCAAGCCGGAGCCCCACGCGACTGGTCGTCACGAGCCCGAAGTACCAGACACACCAGAGTGCCCAGTCCCAGTGTCGTACGACGACGGACTGCGCCATCCCAGGGGTGTAGACCTCCGGCGCGGCGCTGCGTCCGGTGAGGTATGCGGTGACGAGCGTCACCGTGCCCACGAGGTACAGACCGGTCGACACCGTCACGATGGCGGAGGGATCGCGGCGTAGCATCGCGACCAGGTCAGCCACGATGGCGGTCACCAGCAGACCGATCGGCAGATGCACTATGAGCGCGTGCGGGTTGGGAGCCCAGTCGGCGAGTTGAGTCATGCGATTGCCTTCGTTCCGGCCCGTCCAGTGTACTCAGGCCTTCAACGGCTTCAGATCCGCAAGCATCGTCGGGATCAGCTCCGAGACGGTTGGGTGGATGTGGACCGCCCGTTGGATCACTGTATAGGGCGCCTTGGCGTACATGACATCGAGGATCGAGTGCACGACCTCGTCACCGCCAACGCCGAGAATGGCCGCGCCGAGGATCTGCTCGGTCTGCGCATCGACCAGAACCTTCATGAAACCCTGGGTTTCGCTCTTTTCGACCGCGCGGCCGACGCGGGCCATCGGTCGGGTCGCGATCAATGCGGGTCGGCCCGATTCGCGGACCTGTCGCTCGGTCATGCCAACCCGTCCAAGCGGGGGGTCGATGTAGAGCCCATAGCAGTCAATGCGATCCGTTACCCGACGGTGCTCGCCGCGCAGCAGGTTGGCTGCCACAATCGCATAGTCGTTGTATGCGGTGTGGGTGAACGCTCCGCGACCGTTGCATTCTCCGAGCGCCCAGACTCCGGGCACGTTGGTTGCGAGCGTGTCGTTCACACTGATGCGGCCTCTGTCGTCGACGTCGACGCCCGCCGCGTCAAGCCCGAGGTCGTCGGTATTGGGTCTGCGGCCCACGGCAAGCAGGAGGTGCGACCCTTCCACTTCGGGAGCGCCCTGGTCGCAGCTGACCGCCGCGATGATGGTGTTCCCACGCTTGTCCAGGCTGACGCACTCGGCATTCAGTCGCACCTCGACACCGTCGGCTTCCAGAATCTCCTGCACGGTCGCCGAAACATCCTCCGACTCGCGGCGAATCAGCCGGTCACCCATTTCTACGAGTGTCACCCGGCTGCCGAAGCGGCGGTACATCTGCGCGAACTCCAAACCGATGTAGCCACCGCCGATGATGACCAGGTGCTCCGGCAGGACATCGACGTTCATCATGCCGGAGTTCGTCAGGTAGTCGACGCGGTCGAGTCCCGGTAGCGGCGGCACGTAGGCGCGCGCGCCGACGTTGATGAAGATGCGCTCCGCCTCGAGCTCTTGCTCGCCGACACGAATGTGGTGCGGGCCGTCGAAGCGGGCGTGCCCCTCGTAGACGGTGCAGTTGTCGAGCCCCTTGAGCCAGCTCTCGACCCCCTGGTTGGACTTGCGCACGATTGCGTCTTTGCGGGCCTTCACACGCCGCATGTCGACGGTGATCCCGCCGTCAATCACGACGCCGAAGTCTTCGGCGCGGCGCGCGACATGCGCGGCGCGCGCGGTCGCCACCAGCGTCTTGGTCGGGATACAGCCGACGTTCACGCAGGTCCCGCCGAAGAGATGACGCTCGACTACCGCCACCTGCTTCCCGGAGCCAGCCAGCTCGCCCGCCAGGGCGGGCCCGGCCTGGCCCGTGCCGATCACGATTGCGTCATACGAGCTCGCCACGGTCACCTCGCAGGAAACGGCCGACATCGAGGGCATCGATGCCGATGGAGATGGCGTTCAGGACCATGAGGACGCGTAGCCAGAGTCCGATGCCGGTGTCGGACGGATAGTCCTGCAGACTAGGCCAGAGATAGACGAGCAGGGGAACCCACAGGATGTGGCCGAGACCGAGGAGGCGTGTGAAGCCCCCCCACGCCGTCAGGGCGGTCATGAGCATCGCACTCGCCAAGAACGTGAGGATGACGACCCGGGCCTCGGTCGTGGAGATGAAGCCCAGCGGGACGACCATGTTCGCGGTCATGAGCGCCAGCAGCCACACCTTCACGCCGGATGACATCTTCAGGAGACCGAGATTGAACGAGATGAATGCCCGCAGCATGTGCCTCCCCCCCGGATGGCCGTCCAGCGGCTTGAGAATACTCCTCTTCAGAGTCTCACTGCGACAATCTTGGCGATGGCAAAGAGATGGGCCAGCATGAAGAGCGGCACGGTGAAGTTCGGCGCCAGCACTATCGGGAATCGGAACACGAGAGAGGCGTCTGGCCGGCTGTTGAACAGTCGCAACGGAGACGGCACGGACAGGAACATCGAAATGCCCGCGCCGAAGAACACGGCAAAGCCCAGGCTGTGCCAGGCGAATAGGAGCTCGCGGCTCGCTGGCGCCGTCGCGGCCAGGACGGTCATGACAGCGGCGCTGCCAGCAAAGAGGACGTCCGGCAGTGACCCGAAGATGACGAAGTGCAGTGGGAGCTGCCGCTGCAGGTACTTGACGATCGTTCCGATGGCGAGGAGTCGCAGGATGTGAAACGCGATGAGCTGCGGATCGGACACACCCGACGCCGCCGTCAGCACGCCCTCTCGTCCTGCGGCCGTGGCCGCGAACAGCGTGGTGCCGAAGCCCGCCACCAGCGTGACCCCGACGAGATTCGAGAGCCGGCGTGACTGGGTGAGGAAGAAACCACGCTTGCCCAGGCGGCCGAGTCAAGGAACTGCGTCGCGAGCGGCCACCGCAACATGGATTGTGGCTTCGAGGAGACCCTCGAGTGGCGGGTGGCAGAAGTAGACCCGCGTGATGTCCTTCATCGCCCCCCGCAGGGACGCGAGATCGAGAAAGTCTCCAACGACGATTTCCGCGCCATGCGCCTGCAGCCGGTCGGAACGCTCGTCGAGCTGATGGACCATCGCCCGCACAGCGAATCCACGCCGCGCGAGCATGTCTACGACCGGTGCTCCGGTCTTGCCGGTTGCTCCCGTCACCAGGATCTGTGTGTCTGCCATCTCAGTCTCTCCTGTCAGCCGGCCACCTCATCACCGGCCCATGCCGGCGTGCGTTCAGCCGTTGTCAGGTGACATCGCAACCGCCATGCCACGGGGGGCGAAGCCGCGAGGATACGGATAAGACGTTGAAGAAGCTGCGGTTAGCAGCGTGCGAATGTCTGGTTTCGGATGCCAGGTGGGCATGCGGGACACGCCATGACGTGCGCGGGACGCGACCGGTCGTGCCAGCGAGGAGGTTGGTGGACGGCCGTCAGCGCCTCGTGATGCCGAGACGCTTCATCCGACTGCGGAGGCTGCTCGGCGCGATGCCGAGTCTCGCGGCGGCGCCGTTCTGCCCCTGGATGCGCCAATCGCAGTCTCGGAGCGTGTTCCGGATGAACCGTTCCTCGTTGTCGGCCAGCGTCTGCCCTTCGGGCTTGGGCATCACGGCACCGAACTGTGTCGCGCCGAAGGCCTGGCTGAGGTCGAGATCGTGGCCGTCGGACAGAATCACCGCGCGTTCGATGATGTTCTGCAGCTCCCGGATGTTGCCCGGCCACGAGTATGCCTGCAACACCTGCATCACGGGAGCCCGGATGTGCTGGACACGCTTGCCGATCTTCGCGCTGTATCGCGACAGAAAATGGTACGCGAGCGCAGGTACATCCTCACGTCGTTCGCGAAGTGGGGGACTCTCGATTGGAAAGACGTTCAGTCGATAGTACAGATCACTGCGGAACCGACCGGCATCGACCTCTGCCTGGAGGTCTCGATTCGTCGCGGCCACCACGCGCACATCGACCTGACGCGTGCGCTCTTCGCCCACTCGTTCGAGCTCACCCTCCTGCAGCACCCGCAGGAGCTTGGCCTGCACGTCCGGCGCCAGCTCGCCGATCTCATCGAGGAAGATCGTGCCGCCGTCGGCCAGCTCGAACCGACCGGCCCTGGCCTTGACCGCGCCGGTGAAGGCGCCCCGCTCGTGACCAAACAGCTCGCTCTCGACCAGGTTCGACGGCAGCGTGGCGCAGTTGACCTTGATCAAGGGCATCCGGTGACGTCGGCTGAGCCGGTGCACGGCGCTCGCCAGCAACTCCTTCCCGGTCCCTGATTCGCCCAGGATTAGCACGGTCGCATCGGTCTCGGCAACCTGTTCGACGTTGCGAAGCACGCGCTTGAACGCCGGGCTCTCGCCGACGATGTCCTCGAAACGGTGCCGCAGCTCGACGGCGTCCGTCAGGTAGTCTCGTTGCGCCGCCAGCCGCGCATTGGCGGTCCTCGCCTCGTCGAGCTCCATCGCCACGCGCTTGGCGTGTGTCGAGCTGGCCATGAAGCTCACGGAGAGAAACCGGGCCACGACGACCTCGGGTGCGAACGCCCCGGGCTCGGTGCTGAACTGCACGACATGGCCACCGATCTCGCCGGCCGTGATCACCGGGAACACCACAAAGGCACGATACGGGCGCAGCCGGTTCCCGAGCACCGGGTCGTCCTCGACGTGGGTGGTCTCCAACACCATGGGTCTGTCGGAGCGGGTGACGTCGCCGAGGAATCCACCCGTGTGCACGGGCGCCTGCTCGGCGGTGTAGTCGAGATCCTCACCGTCGACGCCGGGCTGGTGGAGCAGTCGCGTCAACCGGTAATGGCCCGGCTGTGCGCCGCGGGTTCCGATCGTGATCAGGCCGACGTTGCCGTAGACCTCTCGAATCGTGTGAACGAACCGGCTCCGCGACCGGACCGGCTCCGGATCGACAGAGACCGCCCGCACCATCTCCACGAGTGCGAGCGTACGGTCGCTGGTCGACCAGGCTTTGTCGGCGATGAGAGTCCCCTTCGAACAGGAAAGGAAGATTCTGCGCCCAGAGGGCACGAGACGACGAGCCTGCCCACGACATGTCGTGGCTATCGGGCCGTATCGTCGATGCGGAAGACACTCTGACTTGCCCCCAAAACCTTCTTATAGAAGGCGTTGAGCCATTTCAAGCAGCCGGTCTGGACCTTGGCAAGGCCTGTGAAATAGAGGAGCGCAAAGACGGGAAGCTGCGACCTCTGGATGTTCACGGCACTCACTCTGGAGATTCGGAAGGAGACAGCTCATGTTCGAGAAACCACGAATCCTCGTAACGTCCGCTGCGGGACACACCGGTACGGCGGCGGTCACAAAGCTCCTGAAGCAGGGTTTTCCCGTGCGCGCGTTCGTGCGTCGGAACGACGCGCGATCGGAGCAACTGAAGCAAGCCGGCGCCGAGATCTTCGTCGGAGACCTGTTCGACATGCAGGACCTCGGTATGGCGCTCGTGGGCGTCCAGCGCGCGCCGCTTCGTTGAACACCCGGAGTTGGTCTGGCCAGGGGTCGAGATTGGCAGCAAGCTGGGCGCGCTCCAGCTCATGCTCAAGACGATGGTGACCCGGGCGCCCGACCTGGACCGCTGGGAGTCCGAGCGCGGGCACCCGCATCTGGCGAAGCCTGTGCTGGCGCACGACAGCGTGGAGTGGAGAGCCGCTGCGGAGCAGAAGCGGCTAGCCCTCCTCGAGACGGGTGAACGTCCGTCGTCGATCGTGTCCCGGATGTCAGCTTGAGTGAAACAACCCTAGCGCGCCACCCGCCACGGCGAGACCTGCGGCCAGGTTTCGAGCGCCTCGATGGCCCACGCGGTCGTCTGGTCATCGTGACAGGTGGTGCAGGGGTTCGGGATGTCGTAACGGTCGGTCAGCGCCGGCGAGATGAACTTGAACGTGTGGCTCCGCACCGTCACGTCACCGACGGTCCGCGCGATCGATGGCATGTGACAGGCCACACACAGGCTGCCTTCGCCATCGACCTCGTGCTGGGTGTGATAGGCGATCGACCCACGTGGGCCCGGCTGCAGCTGCGGGCCGTGGCACTCGAGACAGACCTCGTTGCCCGGCGCGATCAGGTCCCCGTCGTGCTCCGTTCCGTGGACGTCGTGACAGCCGTAGCAGGTGACCCCTTTCACATACATCTGGCTCTGGACGTAGTCGTTGCCCTGCATCCGGTTCTTGTGCGCCGAGCCCTCGGGCCAGTGCGTGCCCGTTTCCTCACCGAGGTCAGGTCTCTCCAGCTCCCAGAACTCGCTCAGGCGGTCTCCCGGTTCATAGCCGACCGGCCAGTCGTAGTAGACCCCATCGACTCTGTTCGGCTTCTCACGTGGCTGGCCCTGCGAGTGGCACTGGATACAGATGTCGTCCGCGCGCACCGGGTCGAGCCGTGCCGGGTTGACGATAGAGTCGGCGGTCTGTTCGACGTTGTGCACGCTGCCGGGCCCGTGGCATTTCTCGCAGCCGACGTTCCACTCGGTCGGTGCCTTGGCCGCGATGTCGTAGTTCACCGAGTGACACCCATCGCACAGTGGGCCGGTTGGACGCTGCATCTGGTCTTCCGGATAATGCTCGGTCCACCACTCGCCGCCGCGTCGCGGACCGTAGCGTCGCCACTGCCTGTTCTGCACGTCCCACTGCGCCGGGAAGATGAAGTAGTCGTCTCCGATCCGCGTGTAGTAGCGCTGTTTCCACTTGCTGCCGTATGTGAAGACGACGTCGTCCGGAGTGAAGGTCACCAGGGGGTCGTCCACCGTGAAGTCGCCCAGAATCACGTCTGGCTGCTCGCGGGGATTCTGCAGCACTTTGGCCATCAGTGTGTCCTGCCACCGCGCGTGGATCTCGGCGTGGCACTCCTGGCACGAGTCGGACCCGACGTAGACGGCCGTGGAGAGATCGTCGCTCGGAGCAGTCGCGCGGACACAGCCGCCGGCCAGGACAGTCGTGAGCAGCGTCAAACGCAATAGACAAAGTGACAGAGCTGGCGGCCTGTTCATCAGCGTGAAGCCAATGATAGCCTGCGCTGACGATGACGAATAGTTTTTCACCTCCGAGGTTTCGGAGCGTGATGCGGATCTGTGCTCTGGCGCCGCTCGTCGGCATGGCGTGGCCGGTGGCAGTTTCCGCGCAGGAGCGGTGTGCGTTCCTCTGCGTGCCCTCCGTGAAAATCGAGCCGACCCTTACCATCGAGCACCTCTTCGGGGCCGCCCGGGTCGAGGAGCTCGACGATGGCGCCGTTGCGGCAGTTTCGACCGAGGCGCGCGAAGCGGTGTTCGAGCTGATTCTGGCCGTCGGGATTCCGACCGAGATACCCCGCGTCGGGTTCACCGTCGAGACGATCTTCGTGCCGTTTGGCGAGACCGACATCCAGCCGTTCACCGGCGTGACCGCCGCCGAGGCGGGCCGGGCCTCGCTCCGCGACAACGGCATCGAGGTGGAGCTCGAGTTGAACCTCTCGATCCTCGATCCGGAACAGACCGCCGGTTGGGTCGAGAGCCACTTCGACATTGTCGACAAGATCAGTCCCGGAGAGACCCCAGACGCCGGCAGCAGCTACACGCACAAGCTGAACTTCGAGCTCGACACCGCGTTCTTGCCATTCAGCCGTCTATCGGAGGACAACTGGCTGCATCATTTCGAGGTGGAGGGATCGCTCGATTACGTGGCGACCGGGTTGCCGAAGGCCGGGGACGTCGTTGGTGGCGAGCGCTATCTCGACGACGCCAGCGCCTGGTCGTTCTCGCTGGTCGGTGTCATTCCCCTGGCGCCACTTGCGCCGTAGCCCGTCTTGCACGCGGCCCCGTCTGGCAAGCTGATGGCCCACACAAGGGGGGGGCGAGTCTCGAGGCCGAGGCGAAAGTCGCTGGACACGCGCACGCACGTGCGAACCCCGCAAGTCAACGTCGTCACGGAGCCTTCGGGGACAAAACCCCCGACGAAGCCCTCCGTGAAAGGCTCGGATGAGCTACAGTTTCAGTGTCCACCGAGGTCGTACCGATAACAGTCAAATGGGATAGGTGAGGCGCTCAATAATTCCTGTCCCTACTGCGCAGAAGAGATCCAGGGCGAGGCGAACGCCGAACCAAACGCCAGTCTGCCGACATGGCCGTAGAGAATATCCTCCTCATCGGACTCGGCCTGGCCGATTGCATGGCGACGAATCCGCCAGCGCTCAGAACAGGGCACACACGTGTGCGGTTCGTGCGGTTTCAGGGTGTGGGCTGAGACGGGTAACGGGGAAGAGCAGGGGCAAGCGACATGACCAACATGGATACAAAACAAGCGATCGGGATTGGATTGGTCCTGGTAGGCGTGGCAGTCGGCATCTTTGGTGGCGATGCACTCTTGATCGCCCCTGTCGGCTGGATTGGCTTCGCGCTGATTGTCCCTGGGTCGCCGTTCATCCGCGTCATTGGTGGGTTCATTCTGACAGGGGTCTTGCTATCACTGTTCGTGGAGGCGACAGATGCACCTTCTCGGACCTCTTCCACTCCGCCGCCGGCCGGTGGGACGACCGCGACTGAACCGCCAGTCAGGTAGTGGGCGACTGAGCCTGATCGATGATCGGCGGCTACACCCGGCCCGACTTCCCGTTCTTCTGGCTCGCCCCGCAGCGCCCGCGGCGCAAACTGGTCTTCCTGGCCACGGTCATCCGCGAGCTCACGCTGGTCAAGCACCCGAGGGGCACGGTGGTCCCGAAATATCTGGACAGCGACCCGCTCGCCGGGTTACAGCTGTTGCGGGTACCAGACCAGGACGTCTGTACGCTCGGTGCCGACGAGGAGACCCGGCTGCTCGAGCACGCCACGGACCAGGAGCGGGTTCTGGTCATCTCACGTGACTTGGGTTATACGCAAGTAAAGGCCCGTTTGAAGGGTCTATTTTCGATGTCTATGTAGCTCACGCAGGGAGATTCCTGATGACGATCAAGAACACGCGACGACGGATTCCGCGTCTGACGGTTGGGGTCATCTGTCTGGCAGTGGCCGTTGCCGCGACCTCGTTGGGACCGCGCGCCGCCGAAGATCTGCCAATGGCGACGCCGGAGTCGGTCGGTATGTCCTCGGAGCGTCTGGAGCGGGTGGACGAGTACTTCCAGCGGTTCATCGACGACAACCAGATCGTAGGCGCGGTGACGCTCGTGGCTCGCAAGGGCAAGGTGGTGCATCACGCGGCGTTGGGGTGGAAACACAAGGAAGCCAACGTTGCGATGACCACCGACACCATCTTCGGGTTGGCGTCGATGACCAAGCCGATCGTGTCGACGGCGCTGATGATGTTGTTCGAGGAGGGCCGGTTCCGGCTCGACGACCCGATCGCGGACTGGATTCCCGAGTACAAAGACCACATGGTGCTCGAGACCAACGGGCCGAACCAGCGCCGAGTGATGGAGGTCAGACCGATCACGATTCGCCATGTCCTGACCCACACCTCCGGGCTGACGTTGAACGCGAATGGCGCGGGTCTGTCCGCCGAGGACCGCCGCTTTGTGACCAACGACGGTGAGCCGTTCGCCACGCTCGGCGAGCGGGTTGCCCGCGCGGCAAGAATTCCGGCCGCCTTTCACCCGGGTGACCATTGGCAATACGGGTCGTCGACCGACTACGTGGCCGTGCTCGTCGAGAAGATTTCGGGGATGACCATCGACGCGTTCCTGCGGGAACGGATCTTCGAGCCGCTGGGGATGCACGACATCTTCTATAACGTCCCGCGCGAGAAGGTGGATCGCGTCGCGGCGGTCTATCGGCCAAACGGCGACGGCCAGGCCGAGCTGTCGCGGGCGCCCCAGTTTCGTGAGCCGACCACCTATTTCTCGGGTGTGGCCGGGCTCAGCGCCGCCCCGGCCGACTATTTCCGGTTCGCGCAGATGATCGCCAATGGCGGCGAGCTCGACGGGGTGCGTCTGTTGGGCCGCATGACCGTCGATCTGATGATCAGCAACCAGATCGGTGCCGGCAAAGACGTCTACATCCGTGGACCGGGGTACGGGTTCGGGCTGGGGTTCGGCATCGTGACCGACCCGGCGCAGTCCTATGACGCGCTCTCGCCCGGCAGTTACGGGTGGGGTGGAGCGTTTGGCACGCTCTACTGGGCCGACCCGGTGGAGGATCTGATCGGTCTCATGTTCATCCAGCTGCCTGGCCATGGACCGCTCAACATCCGGCAGCGGTTCACGAATGTGGTCACGCAGGCGGTCATCGACAGCGTGGCGGATCAGCGACCCACGGTGCAGGGCTACGCGACACCGCACTAGCCTCCGCGCTGGACATCCGGAGGCCTGCGCCACAGCAGTACGCCAGGCGCGCGACAATGCGCGCCCCGCGGGTGCGGAGTGGGGCGTTGGGGTCCCCGCGTAGCGCCCGCGTGGAGTCCGGGGCGTAGCCCCGGCTAAGTGATGCCCAGCGACCCACGGTGCAGGGCTACGCGACACCGCACGAGCCTCCGCGCTGGACATCCGGAGGCCTGCGCCACAGCAGTACGCCAGGCGCGCGACAATGCGCGCCCCGCGGGCGCAGTCTCGTCCAGCCTGCTACAGCGGATCGCCGGCGATCTCCCTGCGGGTTTCTTCCGACACCACCGCCTGGGCCTGGTATGCCGGGTGGTCGATGCGTAGTCGCAATACCGAGCCGTCCCGCCCGAGCCCTTCGGTCTGCTCTGGGCTGAGGATCCATTTGACGTACTGCACGGCGGACACGCCCCGTTCGTCGATCTGACCACGGTCGAACGTCGCCAGCACCGGATCGGTGTCGCCGATGTGCAACCAGACGTGCCTGTCGATTCCGACGAACTTCGGTAGATACGTGCTCCGCTCCTCGGCCGTCTCGTACTCGAACATGATCGTCGCCGAGAGCTCGTGTTTCTGCGGAATCAGCGGGTTGTAGGCCTCGAACTCGTCGGCGACGGCGTGGGGCCGGTTCCAGCTGTCTTCGGCCCGCAACATCTCCTGCACCTGGTAGCGCATCGTCTCGCGGCACTCGAAGTGCACCGAGCAGTGGTCGCCCACCAACACGCGCCGCTTGTCCTTGAGCACCTGGATGCGACGTCTGAATGCGGGGCGGGACTGCTCGTACTCGGTCTTGCGCAGAATGTCGCTCGCGGTCAATAGTGTCACTGGTCTACCCTCTCAATCGCTCAGTCCTCGTGACTCGTCACTTTTTAGAGTCGAGGCGGGTCGGAAACCCTTCGGCTTCGTATGCCCGGTCGATCACTTCCAGCGGATGCAGCGCCTTCTTGCCACAGGCCTGCTCGAACTGCACCGCGGCCAGTGGGCACTCGGTCGCCCAAATCTCGGCGTCAGCCTGCTGCATGCCATCGAATGCTTTTTCACCGTTTTTCAGCGAAAGCTGGAAGTACTCCGTCTTCATCGCCCAGGTCCCGTCGTGACCGCAGCATTCTGCGGTCAGCTTCGGTGTGACCCCGGGGATGCGTCGCATCAGGTCTCGTCCGCGGAACCCGATACTCTGCATCCGCAGGTGACACGGGGCGTGGTAGGCCACCGGACCGCCCGGGGTGCTCTTGAAGTCTTCGTTGAATCCGCCTGCTTTGCGCAGGTCATGAAGATACTCACAGGCGTCCTTCGTGGCGGCGGCGACAGTGCGGGCGGCGGCGGCCATGCGCGGGTCGTTCGGGTCGTCGAGGAGCTCCGGGTACTCCTGCCGCATCATCAGGCTGCAGGTCGGGTTCAGCACCGCGATGGTCTGTCCCTGCTCGACCAGGGGGAGCAGCGTCTCGACGTTGTTCCGAGCCTGCTGCTGCGCGAAGGCGATGTCACCGCCGTCGAGCGCGGGCATCCCGCAGCAGTTGAGCTCCGGACAGGCGACCCGGCAGCCGCTGCGTCTCAGCACGCGGTGGGCGGCCTGTCCGATCTCGGGCCGGTTGTAGTTGACGAAACAGGTGGCAAACAACACGACGGGGCGATCGTCGGCTGCGACGGGGGATGCGTCTTGCCGCTGTGCCCAGGCCTCGAACGTGGTCGAGGCAAACTCGGGAAGCAGCTTGTCTCGGTGGATCCCCACCGCCTTCTCCATAAGCAGACGGTGGGGCCGGAAGCGGTTGGCCGCGTTGGCGAGACCGGCGGTCCGACAAGCCATCTTCCCCAGCCGATCGGGATCCCCAAGCATCTTCTCGCGTAGCGGGATCCCCTCTTCGCGTCGCCGGATCGCGTTCGCGCGCAGCATCAGCCTCGGGAAGTCGAGCTTGAACTCGTGGCCCTCGGCCTCGGTGTAGGGACACTGCGTGTAGCAGAGCTTGCACTGGAAGCACTCGTCGACGACCTGTGTCGTCACCGCTTCGGGCAGCGACCGCACGTCGCCGTGATCGTCGACGCCCTCGAACAGGGTCGGGAACGACTGGCAGAACTTGAAACACAGCCGGCAGCTGTGACACAGGTCGAAGCTGCGATTCAACTCCTGGTTCAGCGCCGCGTTGTCCCAGTACTTGGACTCGTTCGGGTTGTAGCTCAACCCGTCGGAGGGATCGTGCCCGATGAGGTCGAGTCGTCCCCCCCGAGTGGTGTCGGCGGCCATCGTCGATTGTGCGTCTAGAAATCGTTGAGCGCCTTCTGGAACTTGCCGGCGTGCGAACGCTCGGCCTTGGCCAGCGTCTCGAACCAGTCGGCAATCTCGCCGAAGCCCTCGTTGCGGGCGGTCTTGGCCATGCCCGGGTACATGTCGGTGTACTCATGGGTCTCGCCGGCCACGGCGGAAGCGAGCATCTCCGTGACGTCGGTCATCGGCATGTCGGTTGCCGGGTCGGCCACTTTCTTCAGATAGTCGAGGTGCCCGTGGGCGTGACCGGTCTCGCCCTCGCCGGTAGCGCGAAACAGGCCGGCCACCTCCGGGTAGCCCTCGATGTCGGCCGCCTTCGCGAAATACAGATAGCGTCGGTTCGCCTGGGACTCTCCGGCAAATGCGTCCTTCAGGTTTTGCTGGGTCTTGCTGCCTTTCAACTCGTCCATCGTGTGGTTCCTCCCGGGTGTGGATTACGGTTTCTGACGTGATTCAGTCGGTGGTCCGGCAGTTCGAGCAGACCACGTCGTACTCGACGCGAACCTCGAGGACGGCGAGACCGCCGGGTAGCTCGGTCGGCGTCGCCACCGCCGCGGCGACATCGCGATCGATGTCGAAGATGACCCCGCACATGCGGCAGATCGCATGGTCGTGGGCGCCCTTCGTGCCGTCGACCCGCAGCCTGCCGTCCACCTCGGAAAGCTTGCGGACCAACCCGGCACGGACGAACGTGCCCAACGTGCTGTACACCGTCGAGAGCGACACAGACGGGTGGCTCTCGGCCAGCCCCTGATGGATCTCCTCGGCGCTGGGGTGGTTCCGGTTCCGTTCCACCGCATCGAGGATCGCGAGCCGCGGGCCGGTTACTTTCAGCCCGGCGGCCTGGAGTCTCTCGGCGCGTTCAGAAGGGCCCATCAGTTTTCAGCTGAGTGATATTAATTCCGAACTCGGTTCCATTCTTATTCTAATGCCTGTTGCGCGGTCGTCAAGCGGCTGTCGTCGAATAGGCCAGGTTGGTAGGGTTCAGGGCGGTTGAAGTAGGCGGCGAGCTGCTCGCGGAGCCAGACGATGTAGCGGCGGTTCCGCTCCCGGACCGCAATCGCATTCAGGCAAAGCTTACGAACAGCCCCTGCATGCCGGCGCCACGAACGGCCGTCACAGTCAATGTCCAGATAGCACGGTTTTTCGTCCAGAAACAGGGGATCTCTGGCCAGAGTCCAGATGTCGCATTGCACCTCACCGCTAGGAATCAGGCCGAGCCCCGGTGTCTGAACGAGGTGCGTCAACTCGTGCCCAATGGTGAAGTACGTCACCATCCGTCTGCGGTACGGGTTCAAACGGATGAGCCGTTCGCTGGGATACGCCAGACCGTCCACGCCACGACTGGCGGTCACACCAACGGTGACACGCTCATCGCTGAGCTCGGGAAACAATGCCAGGGCTTGCTCCACTCGTGAGACAAGCTCGGGAGTTGCCACCGCGGCCATCGGTGCTGTGAGCTTCACCTGCGTCATCGCGGTCCCACGATAACAGGAAACCTCCGGCCGAGTGCTTCCGTCAAACATGCCATGCGACCTCTTCGCCGCGCGGTTCGCACGCTGCTTCGCACGCCGTTCGTCACCGGCGTTGCCGTGCTGTCGTTGGCGCTCGGCACCGGGGCCAACGCGGCGATCTTCTCTATGTTCGACGCGATCCTCTTCAACGAGCTGCCGGCCCGCGATCCGGGTGAGCTCGTGAACCTGCTCTCGCCAGGCCCCAAGCCCGGATCGCAGTCGACCAACATGGGCGGCGACAGCGACCACGTCTTCAGCTACCCGATGTTCCGGGACCTCGAGCGCGAGCAGACCGTCTTCACCGGGATCGCCGGACATCGCTCCTTCGGTGCGAATCTCGCCCACGGCGGACAGACCGCCAGCGGGCAGGGCATGCTTGTCTCCGGCAGTTACTTTCCGGTGCTGGGTCTACGGCCCGCGCTCGGGCACCTCTTTACGCCGGACGACGACCGCACCGATGCGGGGACGCGACGACATTGACAACCGACGTTCCTACTGGGTCTATCTGTTCGCCAGGCTGTCCCCTGGTGTGTCGATCGATGCCGCCAGGACCGGCGTCAACGTGCCGTATGTGGCAATCATCAACGACGTCGAGCTGGCCTTGCAGCAGGGTCTCACCGACCGGACCCTCGAACGATTCGCGGCCAAACAGATCGCGCTTACTCCGGGCGCGCGGGGGCAGAGCAATCTCCTGCGAGAGGCGGCGCCGCCGTTGTTTCTGCTGCTGAGCGTGACCGGCGTCGTGCTGCTGCTTGCCTGCGTGAACATCGCCAACTTGCTGCTGGCCAAGACCGCCGACCGCGCCGGCGAGATGGCGGTGCGGCTGTCGATGGGGGCGACGCGGGGACAGCTCATACGGCAACTGCTGGCCGAGTCGTGGCTGCTGGCCGGGTTCGGTGGGTTGGGTGGCCTGCTTGTCGCCCGCTGGACGCTGGCCTTTATCGCGTCGATGCTGCCGCCCGAGGCGACGTCCATCATCGAATTCCGCCTGGATGCCACGATGCTCCTGTTCACCGGGGCGCTGGCGCTCGCGACCGGACTGCTGTTCGGGCTGCTCCCGGCGTGGCACAGCACCAAGCCCGACCTGTCGGCGACCTTGAAGGGGCAGACGGGCCGGTCGACGGGCGGGCGCACGGCAAAGCGATTCCGCAGCGGGCTGGCAACGGCGCAGATCGGGCTGTCGATGGCCTTGCTCGTCATCGCCGGTCTGTTCACCCGCAGCTTGATCAATGTCAGCCGCGTCGAGCTGGGTATCCAGTCCGATAACCTGATGACCTTTCGTGTTTCTCCACGGCTGAACGGGTACACGCCCGAGCGTTCGCTGGCGCTCTTCGAGCAGATGGAGGATGAGCTGGCCGCGCTTCCGAGTGTCGTCGACGTCGCCGCTTCGACCATCCCGGTGCTGGCCGGGAGCAACACGAACAACAACATGACGGTCCAGGGATTCGAGGCCGGTCCCGACACCAACACGACCGCCAGCACGAGCAATATCGGGGCAGGGTATTTCAGCACGATGGGCATCCCCCTGCTCGCGGGACGAGAGTTTACACGGAGCGACGGGGTGGAGGCGCCGAAGGTCGCCATTGTCAACGAGGCCTTCGCGCGCAAGTTCGAGCTCGGCCTCGATGTCGTCGGCAGGCGGATGCGGCGGGGACGAGGCGACAAGCTCGACATCGAGATCGTGGGGCTGGTCCAGGACGCGAAGTACAGCGAAGTCAAGCGCGAGATCCCGGCTCAATACTTCATCCCGTATCGCCAGGCCGCGGCCACCGTCATGAGCTTCTATCTGCGCACGGCATCGGACCCTTCCGCGCTTCTGCCGGTCGTCCCACGGATCGTCGGTCGTCTCGACGCGAATCTGCCGGTCGAGCAGCCCCGTACCATGGAGGACCAGATTCGCGACAACGTCGCGGTCGATCGCCTGATCGGCACGCTGTCGGCGGCGTTCGCGGTGCTGGCGACGTTGCTTGCAGCGGTCGGGCTCTATGGTGTGCTGGCCTACACCGTGACGCAACGCACCCGCGAGATCGGGTTGCGGATGGCGTTGGGCGCAGACGACGCCCGGGTGCGACGGATGGTGCTAGGGCAGGTCGGCTGGATGACGGCGATCGGCGGCGCCGCGGGCGTGGCGCTGGCCGTTGGGGCCGGCCGGCTCGCCCAGTCGTTGCTGTTCGAGCTCGAGGGCCACGACCCGCTGGCGATTGCCGGGGCGGTGGTGGCGCTTTGCATCGTGGCGCTGACCGCCGGGTTCATTCCCGCCCGGCGCGCCTCCCGGATCGAGCCGATGCACGCGCTCCGCTACGAATAGCGGGGAGGCGCCCTTGTCGGTAGCAAGGGCCTTCAGGCCCTCCCTCATGCAGATTCGCCGGTGTCAATCCGGTAGCACGCAGGCAAAGTTCGCGGCGTCGTCGGTACTGCCGGTACCGCTCCACCGGGCGACCTGCGGATAGGGGCACAGCGGGCGGGTTCGCACTACCTCGCCGTCTTCGAGCTTCGACGCGACCAACTGTTCCGGTGCGACCTCGTCCTCGACCCACTGCTCGAGCGCCGTCAGAGCGTCGAAGCGGTCCGGTCCCGGTCCGCCGCGGCAGTGACCCATGCCCGGCACCATGAAGAGCCGGAAGAACTCCTGCACCTCGGCGAGCGCCGTCGTTGAATCCTTGCCTTCGCCCAGTAGCTTCACGACCTCTTCGTAATAGGCGATGGTGCCGAGCGGTGAAATATCGGCGTCGCTCCAGCCGTGGTAGAGGAGCACTTTTCCGCCACGGTCGCGCAAGGGGCGCAGGTCGGGATTGTTCGCGTCGAGGGCCGGGCCGGTCTTGGCGAGGGCGATCGGCAGGTCGCGTTCGTAGTCCCAGGTTCGGAAGTCCCACTCGGGATCGTTGAACACCATGTTCCGCATGAAGTCCTCGGCGGCGAGGAAGTGGGTGCCGGCGTAGGCTTCCCGTCCGGTCACCCAGCTCGACCAGCCGCCCGGACCCGCCTCCCCACCGGGCACGAGCCCTGGGTAAATCACATCGCCAGCCGCGTTCACCGGACCGCGCCAGATATCTTTGACCGCTTGGACCTGTTTCTGTGTGAAGCAGGTGTCCTGGTCCTGGCCGGCAGCACACGTCAGCTCGTCCGGGTCGAACGCACACTTGCGTGGGTCGTCAATGACACCGTCCTCGATGCCGTCCATCGCGTCACACGCGGCAGTAACCGCGTTGCCGAGAATTGCCGCCTTCTTAGGCGTTATGTAGCTGTCAGGGTCGTCGAGCGTCGAGAGTGCGTACCAGAGGTGGGCACTGGCGTAGAAACTGGTCCAGTTGTGAGCCGGGTCGCCGATGACGAGACCGTCGAAGTCTTCAGGATAGCGCTGTGCCTCCATCATGCCCTGCTGACCGCCCTTCGAGCAGCCGACGTAGTACGAGTAGTCCGGCGGCGCGCCGTACCGCGCTTCGGTGATCGCCTTTCCGTGGACGGACGTCAGGTGCAGCGAACGGTGTCCAAAGTCTTCCACCAGGTCCGGCCGGTCGAGCGCCCAATCCGCATCAAACCCGCCGTCCCCGCGGATGTGTCCCGTGTCGGTGCTGGCTGTCGCATAGCCGCGCTCGAGCGCGCCTACCATCGCACCATAGCTGATGACGCCGGCCATGCCGCCGTTGCCCGCGGTGTGGAACTTGCCGTTCCATCCCTCGGCCGGAAGCCAGACCTCGAAGTTGATCGCCGGCTCGGTCGTGGCCGCGACCCGGCAGAATGCCGGGACGTCGATCGGCCGGTTGGCCCCGGGCGGCGTGAACTCACCGGCCGGCACCGCCTGGGCGAGGGTGATGGTCGTCTGAGGAAGCGCGAGGCTGGCGAGCGTCGCGCACGACATCGGATCGGTCGCCTCGGCCGCTGTTGTCGATTCAGCGCTACCGGCGCCACATGCAGCTACCATCGCCAGCGCAACCGCGCAGGTCGCGCACCAGAGAAGGGTCATCCACTGAGAAATTCTGTTGCTCTGCATGTTGCTCATCCTACTTCCTTCTGACTCCTGCCTCCTGAGAGTTCGTGGTCATCCCCCGAGCACCGGCATCGCCCGGCGCTGCAGCACCTCCTGCACGGCCCGGTGCGCTTCGAGCATGGCGGCGTCGGTGTGCGGACTGGCCGCCGCGTCCGAGTTGGCGATCGTGATCTGTCCGAACGGTTGCCGGCCAATCACGCAAGGACGCTCGTTGGTCGACGTGTACACCCACTCCATCGGGTCGTACAGACTGTTATAGGTGTAGGCATACCCATGAGGCCAGCGATTGACAGTGATCGCTAGGATGTCGCGCCCCGGATCGAATCCCCCTCCACCCAACACCCGCCCAAGCTGGTCGCGCAACTTTCGCTCGAAGGTCTCGAAGGTCGTGCTCAACAGGTCCTGACGTCCAATGCGATGCTGCTCCTTGCGTGGCTTGCCGGCCGAGCCCGGATAGTGGGCCAGGCTGAGCACGACCGGCTCGTCGGGAGACTCCGCATGGTGCAGATCGCCCAGGCTGACCGCCTCATCGAGGCCGACCCGCGTGTGATACATGCTCGGCGTACTGACGCGGCTGACGCCGAGGTTCTCGAACGCGGTCCAGTTGCGGATGGCGATGCTCGTGTAGACCAGCGGCGCCTTCACGCCGAAGGCAAGCGCCTCTCGTTGTCGCTGCGGCAGCTCCGGTACCAGATAAGGAATCACGGTGTTCCAGCAGGCCATCACACAGGCGCGGCCTCTGACCTGATGGGTCTGCCCGCCACGGACGTAGCTGACTTCGACGTCCCGCCCTGACCCGCTGCCGCGGTGGCGCACGTGGACCACCGTGCTGTTGAGCCGGATGCGGGCCGCCTGGTTCGGCCGGTCGAGCCGGCCATAGTCGACCCGCGCCGTGCCGACGTCCTCCTGGGTGGAACCTGGCACTGCGTCGGGGATCAGCCAGCGCATCAGCAATCGGGTGATGGTGGCGTTGCCGTCGGGGAAGTGCACCGCCCCGCGGCCCGGGCGCTGACGTCCGTGGTGCCCACCCGGCAGATCGGCCAGCACGCCGGCCGGGGTTGGCTCGAGCTGCAGACCACTGAATCCAGGCTGCCCCATCTCCCAGGCGAACAGCGCGGGCAGCGCGTCGGCGCCGACCGAGAAGCTTCCGTGGCCGGTGTTCTGAAAGAACCACATCACTTGGGGATCGACCTTGACCAGGTTCAGCATGAAGTCGGTGTAGGTCATCTTCGCCAGCCGAGCCTTCTTCTCGGCTGATGACAGCCCCGGCAGGTAATCCGGGAGCGGCGCCCCATAGAGTCTCAGCAGATCCCGCCGCGCTCCGTCTGACAGCGGTGTCTGCGCGAGGAACTCCGCACTGTAGCCACGACCGCCGTCCCGTTTGACCAACCGGTCGGCCCCCCAGGTCTCCTTGTCGAAGAAATACGCCGAGCCCAACCCCAGGCGGCGATACATCCGGCGGCTGTCGGCGTTGGCGGCGAGAAACCGATCGAGGTCAATGCCTATCGCGTCGAGCAGTGCGCGCGACGGCGCGTTGTAGCGTTCGGGAGACTCGATGTTCAGCGTGCCGCCGTTGAGCGCGAGCGTCCGCCCGTTGTAGCGGAATTCGTTTCGTTTGGCGTGTCCGCCGAAGTCGTCGTGGTTGTCGAGCACCAAGACCCGCGCATCGCGTCCGACGTGTGTGATGAAGAAGTGTGCCGCGGCCAGACCGCTGATTCCGCCCCCGACGATGACCAGGTCGTAGCGTTCGCCGGTGTCTGCCGCGCGCGAGATGTCCCATCCCCGCTGGTCGCGCATCTGGTGCGCGACTTCCCACGAGCCATCGTGGCTGCCGCGCATGCCGGTCAGCGTGGGGGGGTAGTCGTCGACCGTGGCCGCCTGTTCGAGGGCGCCCGCCCAGCGCGGCAGCACCAACGCGCCGCCCACGGGAAGTGCGACGCCGTTGAGAAAGTCGCGCCGTGTGATTCCTCGGTGCATGCCGAGGTCGCGGTCGAATGCGTTTGCCATGTCTCCGCTCTCCGCTGATCTCTCGATTCCTGCTTCCAGCCCCCCTTGTATACCACCAAACTCGCCTTGTCTGGATCGGACAGGGAGGCGATCATCGCATCATGCCGACCGCCATCGAGGCCGCGCTCGCCCGCTATCCCCGCGAGATCCTGACCCGCACACCGACCCCACTGGACCGCCTGCCGCACGCCGGCGCGCGGCTCGAGCTGGATCTGCATCTGAAGCGCGATGATCTGACCGACCTGGCGCTCGGGGGCGACAAGCCACGCAAGCTCGAATACGAGCTGGCAGAGGCTCGGTCGTCCGGCGCCACCGTGCTGGTCACCTGCGGCAGCGCGCAGAGCAACCATGCCCGTCTGACGACCGCGGCCGCCCGTCGGGCGGGACTCGACGCCGCGGTAGTGCTGAGCCGAGACGACCGGCGGGTGTTTCAGGGCAACCTGCTGACCGTCTACCTGATGGGCGCGCGCGTCACGTTTGCCGACACCGACGAACACTGGGATCTCGAACGCCATGCGCAGGCGCTGTGCGACGAGTTGCGAGCCGGCGGCGAGACGCCGTACTACATCCCGGTCAGCGGTTCGACGCCGCTGAGCTGCCTCGGTTATGTCCGGGCTGGTCTCGAGCTCGCCGACCAGATCGCCCGCGCACGACTTCAGCCTGCCGCGGTCTATACCCCGTTCGGGACCGGCGGCATCTTCGCCGGGACGCTCTCGGCGCTGCGTGTGCGCGGCATCGGGTGCCCGGTTATCGGGATCAGTGTGAACCGCGGAACCGATCGGTGTCGCGAGAGTCTCGACACCTGGTGGCCCGCCATCGGGGAGTTGCTCGATCTCGACCCGGCCCGGTCCCGTGGCCCGATCGAGATTCATGATGGATATGTCGGCCGGGGTTATGGTGATGCAACCGAGGAGTGTCTCGACGCCATCCTGCTGATGGCGGAGACCGAGGGCATCCTCCTGGACCCGGTCTACTCAGGAAAGGTCTTCGCCGGTCTGTGCGCGCACCAGCGTGAGCAGCGCTGGCGGTCGGACCAGCCGGTCGTGATGCTGCATTCGGGCGGCACGCCGGCGCTGTTCGCCTATCACGCCGAGCTCCGCGCGCATCTGATGAGGCGTGGGGTCGAGCTGGCGGAGGTCCTCTAAGTTCCTAGCCCGCCTGGGTTCTGTGGCGCAGGCCATCAGGCCTTCCATGAGAGGACCAGCCGGTGTCAAGCCGGTCAGGGACCCTGGCTTCCATCCGCACTCTTGAGGGG
>PBRZ01000166.1 GCA_002726085.1 Acidobacteriota bacterium | reverse complement strand
CGAACTTTTCCGTGCTGCGTGTAAAACGAGACATCCTTCGTCGCAGCAGCATCGGCGCCATGTTTACCAACCGGTCCGTGTCGCTGGCCGGTGACGGGGCCAACCGGACGTATGGCGTCGACGGCACCTTTTCGTTCTATGACAACGTCAGTCTCCTGGCCTATGTCGCCAAGACTCAGACCCCGGGTCTGGACACGGATGATGCGAGCTACCAGGGGCAGTTCCTCTATGCGGGAGACCGGTACGGATTCCAGGCAGAGCACCTCGTGGTCGAGAACAACTTCGTGCCTGAGGTCGGCTTTCTGCGTCGCGACAATTTCCGGCGCTCCTACGGCATCGCGCGATTCAGCCCGCGACCGCAGTCGCTCGATGCAATCCGGCAATTTCGGCTCGAGGGGAGTTTTGACTACATCCTGACCGCCGATACCGGACAAGTGGAGACCCGTCAGACGCAACTGGGCTTCTCGACCGAATTCGAGAACAGCGATCGGGTGGGCGTGACGGTGGCCGACAGTTACGAGCTGCTCGTCGAACCGTTCGAACCGGGGCCCGGCGTGACACTCCCGGTGGGCGGCTACAGCTTCAGAGACGTGGAGGCGACGTATTCGTCCGGGGCGCAACGTCGGCTCACCGGAACGTTCACGGCGCGTCTCGGGGAGTTCTTCAACGGAGACATTCGGTCGGTTGGGTTCACGCAGGGTCGGTTGGCGGTGACTCAGCGGCTCTCGGTCGAGCCGACCGTGTCGGTCAACTGGATCGACACACCGCAAGGCGCGTTTCGCACCGATCTGGTCGTGGCTCGCGTGACCTACACGTTCACGCCTCGCATGTTCTTCGGCGGGCTGGTGCAGTACAACTCGGCCACCGACGCCATCAGCAACAACCTACGGCTGTGCTGGGAGTACAGTCCCGGCAGCGAGCTGTTCGTCGTCTATACCGAGGAGCAGGACACGGATCCGCTCCGTCCCGACCGGTTTTCCGAGCTCCGCAATCGCGGCTTCGTGGTCAAGGTGAACCGTCTTTTTCGCTTCTGATTGTTCTTCATGCTCTCTGCAGGCTTGAAAGCCCGCGCCACACTTGTCGGAATACTGCAGGTATAATCGGCTGATTCTCGGTTGCTTATGCCTTGGGTGCGCCGCGACATAGAGGAGGTCGGCTATGAGAAGAAACTTGTTTCCGCTGATTCTTGTGGTAGTCGCGATGTCGTTGATAGTCGGTTGCGCGCAGGCTCCCACCGAAGCCGTCGAAGCGGCTCGGGCGAGGGTTGCGTCAGTTGGGGCAGAGGGAGCGGTGTACGCTGCTGATGAGTATGGCGAAGCGCAGGCAGCCGTCGGACGGATGGACGCCGAGGTGGCGTCGCAGGCGGAGCGCTTCGCACTGACCCGCTCCTACGACCGCACGATCGAGCTGGCCGGTCTGACCGAGACGGCAGCTGACGAGGTTGAACGGGCCATCGACGCCGAGAAACAGCGACTCCGCACCCAGGCGACCCAGATGGTGGCTGACGCGGAGAGTGCCCTCACCGACGCTCGGCAGGCGCTTGCGGAGCTGCCCGAGGACGAGGCGTCGTCGCTCCTGAACGACGTGGCGGGTGTGGAGGCGTCGGTGGCCGCGGCGAACGAGGCTCTGGGACGTGATGATCTGTCCGACGCATATCGAGAGGCCGAGGCTGCGCTGCAGGCCGCCAACCGTGTAACGGCGTCTCTGGTGGCGATGCGGACCGAAACTGAGGAAACACCGGAGCCGGACGTGTTACGCGCCGTGAGGGGAGGAATTGACATCCCTCGGATGGTGTATCTCGATGGTGAGCCGCTGGCGGCCGGCGCCTATACGCTGCGACTCGCCGACGGCGGTGTGCCGCCAGTCGGGGGGGAGACACCCGGTTCGACGCGGTGGGTCGAGTTTGTCAGTGACAGCGATGGCTCTGTTGCGGGTCGTGGTCTGGCTGCCGCTATTCCTGATTCCGAGATCGGGGAGGTCGCCAAGAGCTGGGTGCCGCGCAACCAGGCCTATGTTGACGAGCTGCTTGGTGGTGACTACGTCCGCGTATGGTTGAATCGGGGCGGCGTGAGCTACCTCGTTCACGCAACGACCTCGGCGCCATGATGTTCAGTGCCGATCTGGGGCTCCGCCTTCGACAGGCAGCGCCACGGCTGCAAGGCCCTCGGAAAGCTGCACGATGATGTACTGCCGGCCTTCGTGAGTCCAGCTCGACATGCCGTAGCGCGTGACCCCGGGGATCTCCACTCCACCAACCCTTTCACCGGTTTGCTTGTCGTAGGCGTACAGCATCGGTCTGTTGTCGGCGCTCAGTCCCCCGGCGACGAGCATCGTCGGGGTCACCACCATCGCGGTGTTTCCACCACGGCCCCGATTGATCTCGACACCCTCGAGCCCTTGCACGAGCGGGTGATTCCGGATGCGGTCCTGTTGCGCCTCGGACGCGTCCGCATACGGAACGGCCCACAGGTGGTCGCCGGTGTTCACGTCGATCGCCGTGATCCGTCCGACAAGGCCTTTCCAGATCGGAAGGCCGTCGATGGTGAACTGCTCAATGCTGCCGCGCACGGTGGTCGATACCGCGGCCCAATCGGTGTGGGTCGTGCCCGACTGATCGAGCTCGTCTAGCGGCGAGTCCACCCCGGGCATCACCTGCAGCCTGAAGCAGTTGCTCTGCGAGCTGACAAACACGATGCCCTGGACCGGGTCACCGACGGCGGGACCGGTGATGTTGGTGCCGCCCCCGCCCCCCGGACAGTTCCACGCGGGTCCCGCCGGGTCATCGATGGTCGTGGGTGGGTCGAACAGCCCGTTGAAGAGGTTGTTCTCTGCCGCCACCTGACGCGCCATCTCTTTGATTTCCGGGGTGTAGTCGATCAGGTGGTCTTCGGTGCGTCCCTGGAGGTCGTAGGGCGCCGGTCGGATCGGGAACGGCTGGGTCAGGGACAGCGTCTCACCCGGCACGTTCGACGCCGGCACGGAGCGTTCCTCGATCGGCCAGATCGGTTCGCCGGTTTCCCGGTCGATGGCATACAGGAAGGCCTGCTTGGTGGCCTGGAAGAGCCCCTTGACCTCCCGCCCGTCGACGGTCACGTCCATCAGGACCGGCGCCGTGGGTGTGTCGTAGTTCCAGATGTCGTGGTGCACCATCTGGTAGTGCCAGCGTCGCTCGCCGGTGTCGGCATCGAGCGCGATGATGCTCGTACTGAACAAGTTGTCGCCCGGGTGGTGCCCCCCGTAGTAGTCGATGGTCGCTCCGTTCGTCACGATGTAGACCAGGCCGAGCTCAGGGTCGGCGGACATCGGCGCCCAGGACGATACGTCGCCGATCCATTGCCAGGCGTCGTTCTCCCAGGTCTCGTGTCCGACCTCACCGGGCCTCGGCACCACGTGGAACTTCCACTTGAAGTTGCCGGTTCGTACGTCGTAGCCGAGGATGTCGCCTGGCACGTTCTCCACCCTGGTCTGCAGGTAGCCTTGCTCGGCTGAGTTGCCGACCACCACCGTGTCGTTGACGACGATTGGCGGCGACGATGCCGTGATATAGCCGATCTCGGTCGGGATCCCTTGGCTCGCGTCGTAGGGCCGGTCCATGCTTGTCCACGGGGCCCAGTCGGAGATCAGGTCTTCCACCAGGTCGACGGTGCCGGTGGGCTCGAAGCCAGCCACCGGCACCGGCCGTCCCCAGTTCTCGAGCGGTTTGCCGGTGTCGGCGTCGAGGGCATGCAGGAAGAACGCCGGCGAGGTGATGAACACGACGCCACGACCGTCGATCTCGGTGTAGGCGATGCCTTTCCCGTAGCCCTGCCGCATCGAGTACTCCCAGCGGTGGGTGTTCGGCTCCCGGAAGCTCCAGAGCAGGTCGCCGCTGGCCGGGTCGAGGGCGACCACGTGGCGCCGGTTTCCGGCCACCGTGATCAGCTTGCCGTCGACATAGCTGGGCGTGGCCCGCGCCGTGCTGGGCCCGAAACTGGTTGCGCTCCACTCCCAGGCGATCTCGAGCTCACCGAAGTTCGACGGGTCGAGCTGGTCGCTTGTCGTATAGCGGGTGTGCCAGGCGTCGCCCCCCAGGTAGGTCCAATGTCCATCTTCGGTGCCGGGCCCTTGGGCCATCGCAGCCCCCGGCGCGAGAAGACCGTAAGCCAGGGCCAACACGAGCCCGAATACGAGTGACCCTGGTCGAGTGGACCTGCGTCGTTCTTCGGCTATCATTGCGTCTACTCCTGTCATCTGGTCCGCGCCGACCGAGCACCCGACCGTCATGCCGGGAGCCATAGTAGCAGGCACGGCCGACAGATGCGACCGTGCTGTGAACTCGAGGATCGCCTGACTGGCGCGGAAAGTGTTACCGATGCCAGCCGAGAGGTCATGAATGACCAATCGAGAGTTCTTCCTGCAGTGCCGGTCGCAGGACGTCCCGAGGTTCGTGCGCGTCTTCAACGCCGTCTCGGCGGACCAGCTCGACTGGCGCCCGGAGCCCAAGGCCCGTACGGCACGGGAGCTGATCGGCCATCTCATCGGGCATGAACAAGATGTCGTCGAGCTGCTGGGCAGCGGCCAGATCCACCATCGCATGCACGTCGCGTTCGACGACGTGGCACAGGCCGTAGAGCTGTACGAACAGACGTGCCGCGACGTCGAGACGGCGCTGGCTGCCATGACAGACGCGGCGTGGGACGACGTGCCGGCGAAGTTCTGGTTCGAAGGCGCGGTGATCATGGAGATGCCGCGGCGCGACATGGGCTGGCTCATGTGGTTCGACTGCATTCACCATCGCGGACAGCTAAGTACCTATCTGCGGCCCATGGGAGGCAGGGTGCCGGGCATTTACGGTCCGTCGGCAGACGATCAAGGGACACTCCACGACTAGACATCTCCTGAGGGTGAGATCGTCACGTTTGAAGCAGATCCTAGACGACCGCCGGTGCGCGGCGTGTCGGAACAATCAGGGGGACGGAGGGAGCGAGTGGGTGCCCAGCCGGTGGCACGGGACCAGGTGTCCCGCGCCACCGACGGACGCGCCACGATCAGTTGGCGAGCGGGTCGGGCCGGACCTGGAACTTCACCAGACCGGGTCGGGCGCCGTAGCCGGTCTCTGTGTGCCAGGTGACGGCCGCCCCGTAAGTCGCATACACGCCGCGACCCTTCCAGCCGGCGTTCGGGTCATCGATGCGGCCGTCTAGCCCGCGTGTGAAGAAGCCCTGCGGATACGGCACGCGTAGCACGACCCACTCGCCGGTGTCCGGCATCAACGCGATCAGCGAGTCGGAGTTCGAGCCGTTGGCGATCGGCACGTCTTTGCCCAACCCCAGCGTGTCGAACTGATCCACCCAGTTGTAGTAGTGGTAGTCGGCGCGCACGTTCGTGCCCTTCAGGTTCGGGCCCGGGGTCGGATAGAAGGTCCAACCCTCGTTGCAGTGCTGGCCGGTGGCGGTTGGCCCGTTCAGCGTCGCACACTTGCGCCGGTCGAAGCTGGCGAAGTGACTGCTGCCCGACAGGGCGGTCCAGATGACCCCGTCGCGGTCGATGTCGATCCCGCGGGGGCCGAACCCTGAATCCTCGTAGCCGATGTCCGCCTGCACCTCGGAGGGCACCTCGTAGACCTCGGTGACGCAAGTCTCGGGCGGATTGTCGCCAGGCGCCAGACGCGCGATGCGTCCGGGGAACCGTGCCGAGGCGATCCAGGCCGCACCGTCCACCGGGCTGACGATGATCCCGTAGCTGCCGACCACGATCCGCGTGTCCAACGCGGGGTCGATCGTCTCGGGGATCGCTTGGGCTCGACTGGGGGACTCGTTCCACGGCTTGGTGATCGTGCCGTCGCCGTTGGTGTCGACGACGGTGGGGCACCACGTCTGGGCGGCCCGCTCGTCACCGGTCTCGTCGAACACCCGGGTGTTGAGCCAGCCGATCACCTGACCCCCGCCGCTGAAGAAGAGGGTGTCGTCCTCGTTCTCGGCAAACTGGAGGTGGTGGGTGCCGAAACAGGTGTCGATCAGGACGAATTTTTGGCTGTCCGGCTCGAAGTAGCCAGCCTGCCGTCCGCTCTGGGTCACCGGGAAGTACTGCGCGGATGGGTGATCCGACCCCTCCTTGCACCAGTCTGGGTTGGGTCGAGCCCGGATCTGGGTCGTGATCCAGACGCGGCCCTGGTCGTCCATCATCGGGTTGTGCGGGTTGGCCGGGTTCGTGTGTGGCGCATCCAGCCCGTGGAACGGTGACGGCTCGAAACCGCTCAACGGAAACATGCCCGGCACCGTCGACCGATCGGCCCGCAGCGGGACCTTGAGCATCGTCGCGCTGTGCTCCTGCGGATCGACGATCGTCAGGTAGTCGTTGCCGACGTCCACCCCGTAGATCGGTCCGTTGGCGTTGACCTGCGGGTTGCGCTTGTCGGTTGCCACCTCGTCGTGCACGTACCCGACCTGCTCCGGCGCCCAGTCCCACATGGTGATGACGACGTGGCGTTCCACCCCGGCGGGCCGCGGCGGCGCCTCGGGCGCCTCGCCGGCGGCAATCCGGTCGCTCCAGTCGGCAAACATCTGCAACCCGCGCTCGCGACCGAACCGGCTCATCACGTTGCTCATCTGCGCGCCGCGCTGACCGAGCTGCACTCGGTGATCCCAGGCGGCGATCGTGGAGTCGAACTGGTCCAGGTCCCGCACGTCGCGTGTGATCTTGTTGCCGAGCTGATGGCACAGCATGCAGCCCTGCTTCTGGATGTCGAGCCACTGGCCCTGGGTCGTGAGCGCCGGGCTGATCCCGTTCTCGGCGGTGCCGGGAAAATCGGTCGGTTGCGGCGGCTCGATCAGCGAGTACCAGTAGTTGGCGGGGTAGACCTGCGCGGCCGCCTGCGGCGTCGGAGCCACGGTCGCCGACAGCTCGAGGGTCTGGCCCGGTGAGGCGGTGACCGCCTCGGAGTCCAGCAGGCCGTAGCCCCGCGCCCAGATCTGGTAGGACGCTTGGGGCAGCTCAGGCACCAGGAACCGTCCGCCGTCGCCGGTCACGACCATCTTGCGGAACTTGGTGTCGAGATCATCGGTCTCCGCGATGACCCAGACTCCCGCTTCCGGTCCGTTCACGCTGCTGACGACACCGCTGATGTCGCCGGCTGGTTCCACGGCTGCCTGCGTGCCAGCGCCGGCCCAGGCGGTCACCACCACGAGCCCCATCCCGATACTGAACCATCCAACGTGCTTTCTCATGACCTGCTCTCCTCTACCTTCCCGCAGACGGATAGTGCCCGGCTGATCCGTGTTGGTCGCTCGGTTCACCACCCTTATACACCCGAGAGTCTCTGCGCTCACGAAACTTTCTTCGTCGCACAATCATCCAGGCCCAGGTGGGCGAGCCTGGACTAGATCAGGCTGCTCAGGCGCCACGCGGCCTCGCGTATGTCGGCGGCAGACACGCCGAGGTGGGTAACGGCGCGCACGCGCCCGCGGTCGATGGCAGCGAGCTTGACACCCTGCTCGGCGGCGAGGGCGACGAAATCAAGCCCACTCATGGACGTTACCTCGAACACCACGATGTTCGTCTCCACCTGTGCCGGGTCGCAGCCCAGCCCGTCGACATTCGACAGCGCCTGGGCCAGCACACGCGCGTTGTCGTGATCATCGGCGAGGCGCTCTACATGATGGTCCAGGGCGTGCAGACACGCTCCCGCCAGAATGCCCGCCTGACGCATGCCACCGCCCAGCATCTTCCGATAGCGATGGGCGCGAGCGATGAAATCCGTGTCGCCGGCCAGCACTGACCCCACCGGCGCGCCCAGCCCCTTCGAGAAGCATGCGCAGACACTGTCGACCGGCTCACACAGGGTCGCTGGTGGGCGCCCGGTGGCCACGGATGCATTCCAGATACGCGCACCGTCGAGATGCACCGAAAGCGCGCGCGCATGCGCCGCCTCGGCGATCGCATCAACATCGCACTGCGGGAACACGCGGCCTCCTGAGCGGTTGTGCGTGTTTTCGATCGCCACCAGGCGTGGACGCGGGAAATGCTGATCGCGCGGTCGAATGGTCTCGACGAGTTGCTCGGCGGTG
>PBRZ01000165.1 GCA_002726085.1 Acidobacteriota bacterium | reverse complement strand
GGCTTCAGGTCGACCCACGGTGCCGCCTGCACCGCGTCGGTGTGGAACAGGGCTCCGGCCTCCTGGACCAGCGCGGCGATCTCGACGATCGGCTCGAACGCGAACCGGTGAAACTCCGGCACCCGCTCGTGGGCCCGATGATCGTCCATCTTGTTGATCGCCAGCACGACCGGGACACCGCTGATGCGAAGCTCTCGCGCCACCTCGTCGTCGGCCGGAACCGGTCCCTCTCGTCCATCCACGACAAAGACCACCACATCCACCGCCTCGGCCGCACGCCGCCCCCGATCGGCGACAACCTCGTGCATCGGGTCCTCGCTTGCGCCCACGACACCCCCGGTGTCGACCAACGTGAAAATCCGCTGCTGCCATTCGACCGGACGCGCCAATACATCTCGCGTCGTCCCGGGCACGGCCGTCACGATTGCTCGGCGCGTACCGGTCAATCTGTTGAACAGCGTCGACTTGCCGACGTTGGGCCGCCCCACAAGAGCGACCCGACCGATAGAGTGTGTCTGACGACGAGGCATCGCGTGGTCCGAACCGCTTCCTGTCCTTGATCGCTTGACAGCCGTAAATGACAGTATCTATGATGCTTACAGACGTCTGGAGCCGAAACGTATGATCAAGGTCGACATCGTCAACGAAGTCTCAAAACTCGCTGACATTACCAAGGTGAAGGCCGAAGTCGCGGTGGACGCCGTCTTCGACGCGATGCGGATGTCGATGCAGCGGGGTGAACGCATCGAGCTACGCGGTTTCGGCGTGTTCCAGGTCAAGCCTCGCAAACGCGGCATCGGTCGCAATCCGCGCACCGGGAAGGAGGTGCGGATTCCACCGGGCCGCACCATCCGTTTCAAACCCGGCAAGGACCTCCAGAACATCGGCAGCTAGTGTCCCAGCCGCCGGAGCATTCCGTCGTGCGCCCTTCACAGCCGGGCACGCCAATGACGCTGCCGGGCTTCGAACCGGCGGTTGCCCCGACGCCGCGTCCGGGTCGACCCTGGGTCAACCTGCTGCTGCTCGTCGCCACCATCGCCAGCACCACGCTGTTTGGTGCGTTCCACTACGACGGGTTCGCATCCAACTTCGAGGCATCCTCACAGGGTCCCTTGGTGCTCTGGCGCGGACTCTGGTATAGCGCAACCATCCTGGCCATCCTCGGGTCCCACGAACTCGGTCACTACTATGCGTGCCGATACTACCGCGTCGATGCGTCGCTTCCCTACTTTCTCCCGGCACCGTTCCTGACCGGCACACTCGGAGCGTTCATCCGCATTCGGCAACCGATCCCCACCAAGCGGATGCTCTTCGATATCGGCGTGGCCGGACCGATTGCCGGTTTCGTGGTGGCCGTGCCGGCGCTGTTTCTCGGTCTCAGCCTGTCGCGTGTCCTGCCGTTGCCGGACGACTTCGTCGGGTACTCACTCGGCGAACCGTTGCTGTTTCGTCTGGCAGCTTGGTCGATCTGGGGCACGGCTCCCGAGGGCTACTCCTTGAATCTCCATCCGATGGCGTTTGCCGCGTGGTTCGGGCTACTCGCGACCGCCCTCAACCTGTTCCCAATCGGTCAGCTCGATGGCGGGCACATCTCCTACGCCGCGCTCGGCCAGCGGTCCACGCTGGTGACCGTGACGGCCGCCGCCGTAGTCATTCTCCTGACGTTCCAGTCGCCGAGTTGGATCGCCTGGGCGGTTCTGATGGTGGTCATGCTCTTCGCCTTCGGCCCGCGACATCCTCGCACACTCGACCACCACATTCCGCTCGACCGGACACGTGTCCTGGTGGCCGTCGGCGCTTTGATCATGTTCGTGCTCTGCTTTACTCCCGCTCCGATCGAGTTCACCGGCTTCGTCGCCGAATGAGAACAGGGCGATCGGGCGTCAGCTCTCTTCGCGGCGTTCCTGAGACGATGTTGGCGAAGCCCACCTGCTTTCTTCTGCCTTCTGCCTTCTGAATCCTTGCTCCCTCACAACATCGCCAGCGGGTCCACGTCAATCACGACCCGACGCTTCAATTCAGCGCGACCCTCCAACGCTGCCAGCAGCGCTTCCCGCATTTCGCGCCGGTGCGGGCCTTTCAGGAACAGCTGGACCCGATACTGACCACGGAGCCTGCCAATCGGGGCAGCCGCCGGCCCCAGCACGCGGAATCGATTCGGCCTGCGCCGCAAGTCCGTCACCAAATCGGTGGCCTCCTGCATCGTCTGACGGAAGCTGGTGCCCCGGACCACGGCGCTTACCAGCGAGACGTCGGGCGGATACCGCATCGCCCGGCGATACCGCATTTCCTCGTCGTAGAACGGCTCGTAAGCCTGGTTGCAGGCATAACGGATACTGTAGTGATCAGGGTAGAGCGTCTGCACGACCGCCTCGCCCGGGACCTCTCCCCGACCCGCTCGACCAGCCACCTGCGTCAGTAGCTGGAAGGTACGTTCCGCGGCCCGAAAATCAGCCACACCCAGCCCGACATCGGCGGAGACCACACCAACCAGCGTCACCCGTGGAAAATCGTGTCCTTTGGCCACCATCTGCGTCCCGACCAGGACATCCACCTCTCCACGCCCAAAGCGGTCGAGCAGTTTCGCCGCCGCGCCTTTTCGTCGCGTAGTGTCCCGATCCAACCGGGCGACCCGCGCGTCTGGCCATCGCTCCCGGATCTCCGACTCCACTCGTTCGGTGCCGAACCCGATCTGTTCCAGAAAGGTCCCGCCGCACTCGGGGCAGGCGGCCGGCTGTCCCCGCGAGTACCCACAGTAGTGACAGCGTGCCCGATCGGCCGACCGATGAAACGTAAGCGACACGCTGCAGTTGGGACACTCCAGACTCCGAGCACACTGACGGCAGAACACCGCGGAGGCGAAGCCACGCCGGTTCAGCAGGATCAGCGCCTGCTCACGACGCGTGAATCGCGTATCGAGCGCATCGACCAATGGCCGGCTAAAGACCACATCTGGTCCGTGGGCCGCATACTCCTCGCGCATGTCGACAATGCGGACCGCGGGCAAGGGACGACTCCGGACGCGCTGCGGCAGGCTCACCCGCCGGTATCGTCCGCCCGCCGCGTGCCGATAGGTCTCGAGCGACGGCGTCGCCGAACCCAACACCACCAGGGCGCCACAACGTTTCGCCCGCATGATCGCCACATCTCGACCGTGATACCGCGGGCTCTCCCCCTGCTTGTAGGAGCCGTCGTGCTCCTCGTCGACGGCGACCAGCCCAAGCGACGCCAATGGGGCAAACACAGCCGACCGCGTGCCGACCACGACATCAACCTCCCCCCGCCGAATCCGATGCCACTGGTCATGTCTGGCGCCGTCAGACAACCCGCTGTGCTGCACCGCGACCCGTGCGCCGAAGGTCTGCCGAAAGTGAGTGGCGACTGCCGGCGTCAATGCGATCTCCGGCACGAGAATCAGGGCCTGGCGCTTCGACTCCAATGCCATCTTCGCCAGGCGCCGATAGACCTCCGTCTTGCCGCTCCCGGTCACGCCATGTAACAGGGCCACGGTGAATGTTTCCGACCGGGTCGCCTCCCTCAGCGCATCGACCGCTGTCTGCTGGTCCGTCGTCAGTACCCGGTTCGTCGCGCCGTTGGTGGCAATCGTATCGAGGGTCTGGGTTGGCCACGGGTCCCGCTCGATCTCTTCGCGACCGACGCTCAGTCCCCCGCGCTCGGCGAGCCGTCTCACCGTATCGCCTGAAATCCCGCGCCGCGTCAGCTCCGGCACCGCCATGCCCGACGGCGTCCCGCGCAACAGCTCGAGCGTCTCGCGTTGACGTGCGCCCAGTGCCGTCCCGCTCTCGAGCAGCTCCACCCCGTGCGGCGTGAGCCGCGCCATGCGAATCGACTTGAACGCCCTGGCGGTCCCCTTCAGCGGCTGTGCCAGTGTCACCAACCCATCGCGCGCCATGGCCGCAAGGAGCGCATGTGCCCCGCCGGCCCCACGACCCGCCTGCCCTCGCCGCGCCGCAAGCAAGCGCCGCAACTGGGCCACCGGGCGTGCGGTGCCGTCGGCCAACCATTCGAGCGCTGTGCGACGTGCCGCTCCCGACTCTCCACCACGTGCAGCCAGCCCCGCATCGGTAATTCGGGCCTGGCGTTCGCTCATCACCCAGGCGCGCGGTGGCATTGCCGCGGCAATCGCCTCGCCCGGTCCACACGCGTAGTACTCGCCGACCCACAACGCGAGGTCCACCACCTCAGGCGGCAGCATCGCTTCGGCGTCCAAGACATCGATCAGCGGCTTCAGTGGCGTCACCGCCGGCTCGTCCCTCCGATTCACCACGCACCCCGTCATCACCCTCGACCCCACCGGCACCAGGACGCGAGCGCCAACCACCGGGAGCGGCAGCACTTCGGGGACCTCGTAGCTGAGTAAATCGAGTGCTGGGACCGGAACGGCGACCGAGACGACGCGAGACATCAGGGGTGTACCCGCCTGGCGGCAGATCTCATTCGACGAGCAATGCGCGGACCGTCTTCATGTCCTCCCAGACGTCCCGTTTCCGCTCGGGGCTCCGCAGGAGAAAGGCGGGATGAAACGTCGGCACGAGTTTCGCCCCGCGATAGTCGTACACCGTCCCGCGCAGGCGAGAGATCGCTTGATCGGTGCCAAGCAGCGCGCGAATGGCGAACGCCCCGAGCGCCATCACCACCTTCGGTCTCACCGCGTCGAGCTGACGGAACAAGAACGGTTCGCAGCTCTGCACCTCGTCGAGCTCCGGGTTCCGGTTGTTGGGGGGGCGGCACTTGATGACATTGGCGATATAGACTTCGTCGCGTGTCAGCCCGATCGAGGCGATAATCTTGGTCAGCAGCTGCCCGGCACGGCCGACAAACGGAACTCCCTCACGGTCCTCGTCCCGCCCTGGCGCTTCACCCACGAAGAGCAGATCCGCGTCGGGATTGCCGACGCCAAACACCAGCGTCCTCCGACCCGTGTGCAGCTTGCAGCGCGTGCACTCGCCAAGGTCGCCCCGTATCTGCTCCAGGGTGTCGGGGTTCGGCTCGCCGCCGCCACCCGTCGACGGTGGGGCGTCACCGACCGGCGCCGACTCTGCGGCGCGCGGCGTCACGACCGCGCGACGGCGCCAGCTCGGGTCCCTACTGACACCGTCCACCCCGAGCTCCTCGAAGAACCCCAGGTGCTCGGCGAGCTGTTCACGGCGCGTCATCGTCTACGACATCGGCCGCAGCCGGCGAAGCACGCAGGCTGAGCAGCGCTTCGACGCGTTCGAGGATGACCCCTGCCAGGTCTCGCTTCGATTGCAGCGGCAGATCCGTGGCACCCGTCGACTCGACAAGCGTCGCCGCGTTGGTGTCCACGTCGAATCCGGCATCGGTTCGCGACACATCGTTCGCCACCATCACGTCCACCCGCTTGGCGTCCAGTTTCGTCTTCGCGTGAGCGACCACCTCCTGGGTCTCGGCCGCAAACCCAACCAGAACTGGCCGGTTCCGGTCGCCACGCCACCGACCAAGCTCCGCCAGAATGTCGGTGGTCCGGGTCAGGTTCAAGGTCAGAGTTTCCCCGTCCTTGGCCAGCTTCTCTGGATGGACGCCCCCACTGACAGTGTAGTCAGCCACGGCCGCCGCCATGATGACCGCATCGGCATCCGTGGCATGCCCCATGACGGCGTTCCGCATCTGGGCCGCGTTCCGCACACGCACCACTTCGGCGCCAAGCGGCGGCTCCAGGCCGACCGGCCCGAGCACCAATACCACCCGCGCGCCGCGGGCGACGGCCTCGCTGGCAAGCGCCAGCCCCATTCGCCCGCTCGACCGGTTGCCAACGTAACGCACCGGGTCCAGGTCTTCAAAGGTTGGCCCGGCCGTCACCACGACACACCGCCCCACGAGGTCACCGGGCGGGCGCAGCACGGCCTGGACCGCCGAGACGACCTCGGCAGGCTCGGCCAAGCGCCCCTTCCCGATCCAGCCACACGCGAGATGCCCCTCGCCCGGCCCCACCACGTGCACACCGCGCTCGACGAGCGTCGCCAGGTTTCGCACCACGGCGTCGTGCTCGAACATGTTCGTGTTCATCGCCGGTGCCACCACGACAGGTGCCCGCGTCGCCAGATACAACGTTGTCAGGAAATCGTCGGCAATCCCGTGGGCAAACTTCCCAATGAGATTCGCCGTCGCCGGCGCCACGAGCAGGACTTTGATATCCGACGCCAGTGCGATGTGCTCGATGTCGGCGTTGGCACCGGGCGCGAACTGATCGGTGATGACCCGTCGCTGCGTGATGGCCTCAAACGTCACCCGCCCCACGAACCGGTGGGCCGACGGCGTCATGATCGCCACGATATCGTGGCCGACCTCCTGCAGCCCTCGCGCAATTTCGACCGCCTTGTAGGCGCCGATACCGCCGGTCACCCCAAGTGCAATCAATCCCACGGTGCCGTCCTCTTAGTCGATATTCCGAAACGCCCTGGCGATGTCCTCGCCCGCCGCCCCGGCCGCGCGCCACGACGTGCGCTCCGCCATGACGATACAGCGCAGCCGCTCGACACACTCTTCAACCTCATCGTTGACGACCACGTAGTCGTAGTCCGCCATCCGCTCAACTTCGCGCTGCGCTACCGCCAGCCGGCGCCGTAGCTCTTCTTCTGTCAGATGGTCCCGGCTGCGTCTACGCAACCGACGTTCGAGCACCGCCGGCGACGGCGGCAGCACGAAGATGCCCACCGTCTCGCCATAGAGCCGTCGCACCTGGCTGGCGCCTTGGACATCGATGACCAGCACCAGGTCCTGGCCCGCGTCGCGGTGTCGGCGCGTGTCTATCGCGCTCGTACCGTAGAGGTGACCGAAGACATCGGCCCATTCGAGAAACTCGCCAGCGTCTCGCATTGCTCCAAAGCGCTCGCGACTGACGAAATTATACTCCACGCCGTCCCGCTCTCTCGGACGCGGCGGTCGGGACGTATAGGACCTGGACATCTCAAGACCAGGCACCTGCGGCACCAATGCCTCCACTAGCGTCGTCTTGCCGGTGCCAGACGGCGCCGAGACCACAAACAAGCTCCCTTTTGGCTGCACGCTGCTCCACCCGCACCCGGAGTACCCGTCACTCGACGTTCTGAGTCTGCTCTCGCAACTTCTCGAGCTCCGCCTTCGCCGCCACGATGAGCTCGCTGACCTCGGCCCCCTCGATCTTGGCGCCCAGCGTATTGACCTCACGGTTCATTTCCTGCAGCAGGAAATCCAGTTTCCGACCACACGGACCCGGTGACGTAGCCAGCACCAACCAGTGCGCCAGATGCCCGCGCAACCGAGCGAGCTCTTCGCTGACGTCCGACCGCCCGGCAAACCGAACCACCTCCTGGGCCACCAACGCCTCGTCGACCACGCTCTGCGCACGCAATTCTCCAACCCGCGTGGTCAGTCGGGCTACAAGCTCAGCCTGTCCAGACTCTGCCGTCGTGGCAAGCCGCTCGACCAAGTCAGCGAACTTCGCGCGCTTGCTGTCGAGATCCGCACCCAGATACTCCCCCTCGCGCATACGCATGGCGTCAAGTTCCCGCAGCGCGGTCCCGACCGCTTCGGCCACCGCAGCCTGAATCGCCGTCCGACTCACCTCGTCGGTCTCTCGCTCCCGGACGACGACCGCCTGGGGAAACCGCAGAAGGTCGCTCGAGGCCAGACCACCCGTCGCCAGACCCCGTTCGTGCGCACGCTCCACAGCGGCGGAGAGCGCTTCGACAAGAGATTCGTTCAACGCGACTTCGACCGCTGGCGGCTTCGTGACGCGCGTGGTCACGGTCAGCTCGACGCGACCACGCTGCACCATGCGCTGAACCAGTCCACGCAGCTCGACTTCCTGCTCGGCGAGCAATTGAGGCACGCGGACCTGCACGTCAAGATACCGGTGGTTGACACTTCGCGCGGTCACGCTGATGTTCGCCAGCTCGTGGTCCCGACTCACCGAGGCGAACCCCGTCATCGATTTGATCATGTCGCTCGGTTCATCGCCGGATCCCCGGCGCGCGTCACGCTCCCAACCGGAGCACCGGCGGGCTCGGACACAGCCCCCTTGTCGTCGCCCTCGCTGCCAAACAGCTGCGTCGCGTACAGCTTCGAGTAGACACTGTCCCGGTTGGCCAGCAGCTCGGCGTGCCGCCCGCTCTCGACCACCCGTCCGTCTTCGAGCACGATAATGGCGTCTGCCCGACGAATTGTCGACAGCCGGTGCGCGATGACGAACGCGGTGCGGTTGAGCAACAGTTTCTCGAGCGCGTCCTGCACCAGCAGCTCTGATTCCGCGTCGAGCGCCGACGTCGCTTCGTCGAGGATCAGAACCGGGGGGTTCTTCAGCAGTGCCCGTGCGATCGTCAGACGCTGCCGCTGACCACCGGACAAGCGCTGGCCCCTTTCGCCGATCATCGTCTCGTAGCCGTCCGGCAGATCTACGATGAACTCATGCGCATGCGCGGCGCGCGCCACCGCCTCGACTGCCTCCCGGCTCGCGCCTGGCGCCGCATAAGCGATGTTGTCGACGACCGAGGCATCGAACAGGATCGTGTCCTGCGTCACCATTCCGATGGACTGTCGCAGCGAGTGCACCGTCACATCCCGGACATCGATGTCATCGATCAGAATGGCGCCCCCGGTCACGTCGTAGAAACGGGGTACCAGGTTGATGAGAGTCGTCTTGCCTGCCCCGCTCAACCCCACCACGGCGACCACCTGCCCGGCACGTACCGTGAACGACACCCCGCGCAGCACCGGGTCGACGTCGGCGTGATACTGGAAAACCACGTCACGGAACTCGATAGCCGAGCCGAGCGGCGGCAACACTCGGGCCCCCGGCCGGTCGCCGGTTTCCGTGTGGGTGTCCAGGGTCTCGAAGATTCGCTCGGCCGACGCAATCGCCTGCTGGATGTTTGCGTTGACCCGGCTCAGCTTCTTCACGGGCCCATACATCAGGAGCAGCGCCGCCATGAACGACACGAACTGCCCCGGGCTCAGGTCCCCCGCGGCGATTTCTCGACTGCCGTAGAACAGCACCCCGGCAATGCCCAGACCACCAAGCAACTCCATCAGCGGAGGCAGCGCGGACAGCGTGCTGGTGACCTTCATGATCGTGCGATAGAGCCGACTGGACGCGCGCTCGAATTTCTCGTGCTCGAACGTTTCGGCCTGGAACGCTTGCACGATCCGGTGTCCGGTGGAGGCTTCAACGGTCAGGTGTGAGAGATGCTCGAGCTGCTCCTGGCTCCGTCGAGTCGTCCGCCGGACCCGCTGCCCCAGTCGTACCAGCGGATAGACCACCAGCGGCGCGCCGGTCAGGCAGACGAGCGCCAGCCGCGCGTCGTAGTAGAGCAGCAGGCTGGCGAACGCCACGACGGCCAGCGACTCACGCAGCAGGTCTCCGCACGTTTCCGACACGACCTGCTGCACCCGTCCGACGTCGCTGGTGATCCGGGACAGCAGGCGCCCGGTGGCCTGTTTGCCGAAGAACCCCGTCGACTGTCTCAGGATGTGCGCGAACAGCTCCGTGCGCAGATCATGCACCAGACGCTGACCTGCGTCCGCCATGAGGTAGACGGAGAAGTAGTTGCCCACCCCTTTCAAGGCATAGAGCACGATGAGCGCCCCGCAGATTAGCTCGACCTGCTCGCCCCGAGGCAGCACCCGGTCGAAGATACTTTCGATGAGCAGAACGAGCCCGCCCGACGCCGCGGCATAGCACGCCATGGCCGGCAGCGCGGCCAGGACGCGCGCGCGATGCGGCAGGGCATAGCGAAGAAGTCGAAGTAAGGGGTTCACGACTCGTGTCCCGCTACCGGCCGAATCCGTGGGGATGAGCGGCGTGCCAACGCCAGGCAGACCCGACCACGTCGTCGAGACTGGCGTGCGCCGGTCGCCAGCCAAGCTGGCGGCCGATCCGGTCGGCCGCCGCATAAAGCACCGCTGGATCGCCAGGCCGACGGGGCGCCGCTTCAGTCGGGACCTGGCACCCGGTGGCGCGTTCGACGGCGCCTATCACCTCGCGCACGGAATGCGCCCGGCCCGTGCCCACATTGTAGACCCGCGTCGCCGCCCCCGTGGCCAGCCCGTCGAGCGCCAAGAGATGCGCGGCGGCCAGATCCGACACATGCACGTAGTCTCGCTCACAGGTGCCGTCCGCCGTGTCGTAGTCGTCCCCAAACAGCTGGAGCGGGGCTCCGCGCCGGCTAGCCTCAATCGCTCGTGGAATCAGATGTATCTCCGGGTCGTGGTCCTCGCCCAGCTCCCCCGCCGGGTCGGCGCCGGCCGCGTTGAAGTACCGTAACGCGATGGCGCGCAGACCATAGGCGCGTCCGTAGTGGCCGAGCGCACGCTCGACGGCAAGCTTTGTCTCACCATAGGCATTGATTGGATTGGTGGGGTGATCTTCGTCGATCGGTGTCGTCTGCGGGTCGCCGTACACCGCACACGTCGACGACAGCACCATCTCGTGCACGCCTTCGGCCACCATCGCGTCGAGCACCGACAACGACCCACGCACGTTATAGTCGTAATAGCGGGCCGGCTCGCGCATCGACTCACCGACAGACAGCAGCGCCGCGAAATGCATCACGGCGGTCACCGCATGTTCCCGCAGCGCCCCGCGCACGGCCACGGTGTCCCTGACGTCGGCCACCACCAGCGTCGTTCCCTCGACAGCTCCGGCGTGCCCCGCAGACAGGTCATCGAACACCACCACCGAATGACCGGCCGCCCGCAAAGCCTTCACGGCGTGGCTGCCGATGTAGCCGGCCCCACCGGTGACCAGCACCGTGCTCATCTCATCGCCCGATCGAGTGGTAGCTGAACCCAAGGGCTCGCATCTGCGCCAGATCGAACAGATTCCGCCCGTCAAAGATGACCGGCGCTCGCATCAGGGCCCGCATCCGCCTGAAGTCGGGCTCGCGAAACTCATTCCACTCGGTGAGAATGCCGAGCGCATCCGCCCCCTTCAAGGCGTCGTAGCTGTGCGCCGCAAACCGAATCCGCTTGTCGAAGATGGTCCGTGCCGCCTGCTGAGCCTGGGGGTCGTAGGCAACGACCTTCGCTCCCGCCTCCTCGAGCGCCTCGATCATCGTGATAGCCGGCGCTTCCCGCATGTCATCGGTGCGTGGCTTGAACGAGAGCCCCCAGATGGCGATCCGCTTACCGTCGAGCGACCCGAGCACCTCCTGCATCTTCTCGAACAGGCGCCGCTTCTGCGAGTGGTTCACCGCCTCGACGGCTTCGAGGATCCGAAACTCGTAGCCCGCCTCGCGTGCCGAGCGCATCAGCGCCTTGACGTCCTTCGGAAAACAGCTTCCACCGTACCCGATGCCGGGAAACAGAAACGAGGGTCCGATTCGCCGGTCCGAAGCGACAACACGTCGGACGTCATCGACGTTGGCGCCGAATCGCTCGCACACGTTGGCAATCTCGTTCATGAACGACACGCGTGTCGCCAGCATGGCGTTGGCCGCATACTTGCTCAGCTCGGCGCTGGCGCAGTCCATCATCACAACCGGCGCGCCGGTTCGGGTGAAGGGCGCATACAGTCCCCGCATCAACTCCCGCGCTCGCTGGTCATCGGCACCCACCACCACACGATCGGGCTTCAGGAAGTCATCCACCGCAGAGCCCTGCTTCAGGAACTCCGGATTGCTGACAACGCTGAACGGGTGCGTCGTCTCGCGCCCCATCTCCTCGCGGACGCGATCGGCCGTTCCCACCGGCACCGTGCTCTTGATGGCGACCACCAGGTAGCCGGTCATCGCGCGGGCCACCGCGCGCACGGCTGCCAGCACATATTGCATGTCGGCCGAGCCGTCCTCGTCAGGTGGGGTGCCGACGGCAATGAAGATGACCTCTGCGCCACGAGCCGACCGCGCCAATGCCGTGCTGAAGACGAGGCGTTTCTCGTCCTGGTTCCGTCGCACCAGCTCTTCGAGCCCCGGCTCGTAAATCGGCACGCGGCCGCGCCGCAGGCCCCGGATCTTCCGCTCGTCGATGTCGACACACACCACGTCGTTACCGGTCTCGGCGAGACATGCCCCGACGACCAGACCTACGTAGCCGGTACCAACGACCGTAATTTTCATGCGTCAGGTTCCGCGTTCTAGATTGAAGGTGGCAGCACAGCGCGTCGCCGACCAGATCCCAAAAACTTCTAACCGTAACACCCGTCCAACGAGGCTGTCAAGATATTGACACACAAGGAGTTGCGAGATTTTCACCTGCCCAAACCCGACTCAGCCCGTGTGCTAGGATGCCACCTACTTCGTGCGGATTCTCATCGACTACCGCCCCGCCTTGCGCCACCGAACCGGGGTTGGACTGTGGGTAGCCCGGCTGGTCGAGGCGCTCGCCGAGCGCCAGGGAGCCAGCGCACCGGAGATCACCGTCTTCAGCAGCTCCTGGAAGGACCGCCTCGTCTCGGTCCTTCCGGTGGGTGTCACAGGCGTCGACCGTCGCGTGCCCGTCAGCCTGCTGAACTGGCTCTGGCACCGCTTGGAATGGCCCGACGTCGCCACTTTGGTTCCCGGCAACTTCGATGTCGTGCATTCGCCGTCGCCACTGCTGATTCCGGCCCGTAGCGCGGCCCGCGTGGTTACCATCCACGATATCGATTTTCTCCGGCATCCCGAACGTGGCACACGCGAGATTCGTCGAGACTATCCCCTCCTGGCACGCGCCCATGCACACCGGGCCGACGCGGTGGTGGTACCTTCGGCGCATACCGCCGACGAGGTCGCCCGGCGGCTTGATCTCCCGCGCGATCGGATCATCGTCTGCCGCAACGGCGCCCCCGACTGGCCCGCCCGCCAGCAACAACCGCGGACGGGGCACCTCCTGTTTGTCGGCACCATCACCCCGCGGAAGAACGTCGACCGGTTGCTCACGGCCTACGCTCAGGTGCGCGCCCGTCGGCCGGGCACACCGCCCCTGGTGCTCGCCGGTCGGTCGACCCGGCAATCCCGGCAGACGCTGGCCCGCCTCGCCAGCCCGTCGCTGGCCGGTCATGTCCGGCACGAGGGCTACGTCGACGACCGCCGCCTCCGCGCGCTGTATGAAGAGGCGCTGCTGGTCGTGCTCCCGTCGCTCGACGAAGGCTTCGGAATTCCGGCCCTCGAGGCGATGGCGGTCGGCGCCCCGGTCGTCGCCGCCGCCCGCGGTGCGTTGCCAGAAGTCGTCGGTGACGCCGGCCTGCTCTTCGACCCGCTCGACGTGTCTGCGCTTGCCGCGATCCTCGAGCGGGTCATGACTGACGAACCGTTGCGCCATAGGTTGGCGGCGGCCGGTCTCGCGCGAGCCTCCCAGTTCAGCTGGCGCGCGTCGGCCGAGGCGCTAAGGGGAGCCTACACGCGGGCAATCGACCGGCGACGGCAGCGCCTCGCCGCCCATCATGAGCCTGGGGCCAAGCAGCGAGACCTCTGATGCGCATCGGCATTGACGCGCGCGAGTTGATGGGGCGGCGCACGGGCGTAGGTCGCTATCTGGCAGATCTGTGCGCCCAGTGGCGACGACTGCCGCCCCATGGGCCGCACCGGTTCCTGTTGTATGCGCCGGCACCGGGCTCGGACCCCTCTGTGCTGGGCCCGCCCTTCGACGCCGCAGCGCCGGGCCCCTTCAGCTACCAAGCGATCCCAGGGAGGGGAGATAGCTGGTGGGAACAGACCCAGCTTGCCTCGACCATCAGGCAAGACCCCCCGGACGTGCTCTTCGCCCCGGCCTATGCCGCGCCTTTGCGAGTCGAGGTCCCGGTCGTGTTGACGATTCACGACATCAGCTTCGAGACTCACCCAGAGTGGTTTTCCTGGCGAGAGGGTCTCCGCCGCCGGTGGCTCACGCGGCACACGGCACGACGCGCCGCACGGGTCATCGCTGTGTCCGGCTTCACGCGTGACGAGGTCGTGCGCCACTTCCGTCTCCCGCCCGAGCGTGTCTCAGTGGTCTGGTCGGGTATCCACCGGCCCGTCCATACGCCCGAGCTCCCTCGTGAGCCACTCGTCCTCTTCGTCGGCTCGATCTTCAATCGTCGGCACATTCCGGAGCTGATCCGGGCCTTCGCCCGTGTCTCGGCACGCCTGCCCGCGGCGCGCCTCGTCCTGGTCGGCGACAACCGCAGCCACCCACGCGAGGATCCTGCCCGGCTCGCCGCCGCGACCGGCATTACACACCGCGTGACTGTGCGTGACTTTGTCGATGACGCCGAGCTGACGGCCCTCTACGCCCGGGCCAGGGTCTTCGTGTTTCTCTCCGAATACGAGGGCTTCGGATTCCCCCCCCTCGAAGCGATGGCGGCCGGCGTGCCCGCGGTGGTGGGTGACACGCCTGTCGCTCGCGAGCTCTATGGTGATGCTGCGCGTCGCGTCGCCGTCGGCGACGTCCCGGGCATCGCCGCCGCCATCACTCGGTTGCTCGAACACCCAGACGAATGCGCAGTCCTCAGCGCCAAAGCCGCCCAGCGCCTCCCCCGTTTCACGTGGGAGCGAGCGGCCGCAGAAACCCTGGCAGTCATCGAGCGCGCGGAGCTTCCGACATGACCGATCTCGCGATCGTCATCGTCAGCTACAACGCTCGAGCCGACCTCGAGGCGTGCCTCGCGTCGCTGGCGAACCAACCACCGACCACCTCGCACAAGATCGTCGTGGTCGACAACGCCTCGTCGGACGGCAGTCCAGCGGCAGTGCGCGCCAACTGGCCGCAGGTCACCGTCATCGACGCGGGTGGCAACCTGGGATTCGCCCGCGCAACCAATCTGGGGATCCGCGCCACCCAGAGCCACCTCCTGTGCCTTCTCAACAGCGACACGCTGGTGCCTTCTGGCGCCATCGACCACCTCGTGGAGGTTCTCCGCACGCGAACCGACGTGGCGGTCGTCGGCCCCCGCCTCGTCGATGCGCATGGCGCCCTGGAAGTCTCCTTTGGGTCGATGATCTCGCCGGTGGCGGAGCTGTGGCAGAAGTGCCTAGTCCGTGGCCACGCCAGACAGGTGCCGGTCCTGGCGCATCTCGTAGAACGTCGCGCCCGTGTCGAACGACGCGTCGACTGGGTCAGCGGTGCATGCCTCCTTGCCCGGCGCGCGCAGACGGAGGCGGCGGGATTGCTCGACGAACGATTTTTCCTTTACGCCGAGGACGTCGACTTCTGCGCCACAATACGCGAACAGGGCGGGCAGATTCTCTTCACCCCCGCTGTCGAGGTGATGCATCACCGGGGCCGCTCGGGGTTGAGCGCGCCCTCCAGCACCGCGGCGTCCTATCGCCGGAGCCAGCTCGCCTTCTATCGAAAACATCATCCCGCCTGGCACCCGGTTCTACGAACTTATCTCCGCCTGCGCGGCACGCTCCCGCTCGACGAGTGAGGCTCTCGAAACAGCCTGCTAACATTGGAGGGATGCGGATCGCGATCGACGTCCGGAAGCTACACGACTTCGGCGTCGGCACCTATGTGCGGAACCTCGTGCACTGGCTCGCACGTCTGGACCAGGAGTCCGAATATGTCTTGATCTGCCGGCGCGAGGACTGCGAGGGCGTCGAGCAGCTCGGTCGCAACTTTCGCCCTCTGCCGGACCGATCGGCCAATTACTCGGTGGCCGAGCAGCTCACCGTGCCGCTCGATCTCGCCCGCGTCAGGGCGGACCTGTTTCATGCGCCGCATTACGTGCTGCCGGCGCTTACACCGTGCCGATCGATCGTCACGATCCACGATTGCATCCACCTACGGTTTCCGCAGTACCTCCCCAGCCGTCTCGCGCACACGTATGCGCGCGTCTCCTTCTGGATCGCTGCGAACCGTTCGGCGCGGGTCCTGACGGTGTCGGAGGCCTCCAAGCGCGATATCATGCGGTTCTGCCCGATCCCGGAAGAGAAGATCGACGTCATCTACAACGCGATCGACGATCGATTCAGCCAGCCGCCGCCGGAGACGCAGATCACTCAAGTCCGCGAACGCTATCAACTGCACGACCGCTTTCTGCTCTACTCCGGGAACGTCAAGCCCCACAAGAATCTCGAGCGACTCATCGACGCCTTCGCCCGACTGCGACGGCACGGATTCGAAGACCTCAAGCTGCTCATCACCGGGAGCGAGATATCCCGATACGCCACCCTGCGTCGCGCGGTGCATCGGTACAACCTGCACCAGCACGTCCGGTTTCTCGGTTTCCTCAGCCCAGAGACCCTGGCCACCCTCTACCGCCTGGCTGATGGCTTCGTGTTTCCATCTCTCTATGAAGGATTTGGTCTCCCGCCACTCGAGGCGATGGCCAGCGGGACCCCGGTGCTGACCTCGAACGTCTCGTCGCTGCCGGAGGTGGTGGATGACGCAGCGCTACTGGTCGATCCCTACGACCCGGCGTCGATCGCCGACGGCATGCGACAAATTCTGTGCGACGATGCGCTGCGCGCGCGACTCATTAGCCGCGGTCGAGTGCGCGCAGCCAGCTTTTCCTGGGAAGAGTCGGTAAACCGGGTCTTGACGATCTACCGGCGGGTGGCCAGGCAATCATGACCCACGCGGCGCCTCCCCTCCCCCTGCCAGCGGTGCCTGCTCGGTCGGCGACACCACGCCGCGTGGCGCTCGTGCACGACTGGCTGACCGGCATGCGCGGCGGCGAGCGGGCGCTCGAGGCGATCTGCGAGCTGTTTCCTGACGCCACCCGCTTCGCATTGATCCACGTCCCGGGCTCCGTCTCGGCGACGATCGAAGCTCGCCCGATTCATACGTCGTTTCTCCAGCGCCTCCCACTGTCGCATCGGTACTTCCGCCCGTTGCTTCCGCTGTTCCCCGCGGCCGTCGAGCAATTCGACCTCGACGACTTCGATCTGATCATCAGCACGAGTCACTGCGCGGCCAAATCGGTTGTGCCTCCAGGCCGCGCCCGGCACCTGTGCTACTGCTTCACCCCGATGCGCTACGCCTGGGACCAGTTCGGCGCTTATTTCGGCCCCGACCGGGTGGGTGCCGGCGCAAGCCGGTTCTTCCGATGGGGTTTGAGCGCGATGGCTCGGTGGGACGCCTCCACAGCGAACCGTGTCGATCGCTATCTCGCGATTTCCCAATATGTTGCGGGGAGGATCCGCCGATATTATAATCGTGACGCTAGTATCGTGTATCCGCCAGTGGACACGACGTTCTTCCGGCCGAGCGGGAAGCCACCCGGTGCGTCGCTCCTCATCGTATCGGCCCTCGTGCCCTACAAACGCGTGGATCTCGCGATACGCGCCTGCGCCTTGGCCGGGGCCCGGCTCCGCATCGTCGGCAAAGGACCGGAATTGGTGCGCCTCCGTGAGCTGGCCGGACCGAATGTCGAGTTCCTCGGAGCCTTGTCTGACGAACAGGTGCGAACGGAATATCAAGAGGCCGGGGCCGTGATGCTGCCGGGGATCGAAGACTTTGGCATCGGACCGGTCGAGGCTCAGGCGTGCGGACGCCCGGTCGTGGCCCTGGGCCAGGGCGGAGCGTGCGAGACGGTTGTCGACGGCGTCACTGGTGTCCTCGTACCCGAACCGACCGAGACCGCCTTCGCGGCTGCGATCGAAAGGGTCCAGCGGTCTCGATACGACGCCAGCACCATCCGGCAGCACGCGCTCGGCTTCTCCCGAGAGCGGTTCCAGGTGGCGTTCACGCAGCAAGTCGAACAACTGATGACGGTGCCAAAGGAACGGGTAGCGCAGTGAGAACACACGGTCGTACGCGCGTGGCCGTTCAGGTGGCGCTCGACACGGTCATCGGCGTGAGCATGTTCCTGACCGCCTACCTGCTGCGCTTCGAAACCAACATCATCTCGATGCCCAAGGGCCAGCCCTCGCTCGAGCACTATCTGCAGCTGGCGCCGTTCGTCGGACTGTTGCTCCCGTTCGGGCTCTGGGTGCAGGGCGCCTATCGCCCGACCGGCGTTCGGACGCGGATCGACGATTTTTTTGCCGTCCTCGTAGGCAGCGTGATCGCAGTCGTCTTCGGTATCGTGGGCACGCTCTACTACCAGACCTACTACGTGCCGCCAGCCCTGAAGGAACTTGGGGCCTACGAGGTCTCGCAGCTGGTTTGGGCGCTGTTCCTCGCGCTGAGCGTGGCCGTCTCCTACGCACCGCGCGCCGCGCGCCGCGCGGTGCTCGAGCGACGGTGGCGACACGGGATCGGCCTCAAGCGGATTCTGGTCGCCGGGACGAGCGACGTAGCGCGGCACGTCGTGGACAAGGTGCTACAGCACAGCGAGTTCGGCTACCGGATTGTCGGCGTTGTCGACGACCGGGCAGGTGGCGACTATCTCGGCTATCGCGGGCTCCCGTTACTCGGCACGCTCTCGGAGGTTGGCGAGATCCTCCGCCGGGAGCAAGTAGACCAGCTGTATGTCGCACTCCCGCCCGACGAGCACGTCAAGATGCTCGCCCTGATCGAGGTGGCCAATCGGGAGTGCATCGACGTCAAGGTCGTCCCGGATCTCTTCCAGGTCATCGCCCTCCGTGCGCGACTCGAGGACCTCGACGGCATTCCGATCATCAACATCAACGATGTTCCGATCCAGGGCCTGAATAGTGCCGTCAAACGCGTCATCGATGTCGCCATCGCGACCGTCTCGCTTGCCGGCCTCAGTGTTCCCTTTGCCATCATCGCCGCGCTCATCAAGGGCACGTCGCCGGGCCCGGTGTTCTACCGGCAAGAACGGATGGGGCTCGATGGCCGACCGTTCAGCGTCTTCAAGTTCCGATCGATGCTCGAAGATGCCGAGCGCGACACCGGACCGGTCTGGACCCGCAAAGACGACCCACGGCGCACCCCCGTTGGCCGTGTACTTCGCCGCTTCAGTCTCGATGAGCTTCCCCAGCTTTGGAACGTGCTACGCGGAGACATGTCGCTCGTCGGACCCCGACCCGAGCGACCGTTCTTCGTCGAACAGTTCAAGCAGCACGTCCCGCAGTACATGCTGCGGCACAAGGTGAAGTCCGGGATGACCGGCTGGGCCCAGGTTCATGGCTGGCGGGGCGACACCTCAATTGAAAAGCGGATCGAATATGACCTCTACTACATCGAGAACTGGTCTGTCGGCCTGGACTTCAAGATCCTCTGGCTGACCGTCATTCGAGGGTTCTTCCACCGCCACGCCTATTAGGCACGCCAAGGAGTCAGGAGTCGGGAGTCAGGAGTCAGAAGGAAGCCAGGGGGCTTCGGCGGCACCTGCCTACACGTCTCCGATCAGCACATGAGTTCACGCGTCGTCATTACCGGTGCCGCCGGCTTCATCGGTTCCCATCTTGCGGAGGCCCTGCTCGATCGTGGCCACAGCGTGGTTGGCATCGACAACCTCGTGACCGGAGATGTGGCCAACATCGCCCACCTCGCGAACCGCGATTTCCTGTTCATCGAGCATGACGTCACCAACTACATCTACCTCGACGGGCCGGTCGACATCGTGTTGCACTGGGCGAGCCCGGCCAGTCCGATCGACTACCTGGAGATTCCAATCCCGACGCTCAAGGTCGGCGCCCTCGGCACCCACAAGGCGCTCGGCCTGGCGAAGGCCAAGAACGCCAAGTTCGTGCTGGCCTCCACCTCAGAGGTATATGGGGACCCGCTGGAACACCCACAGACGGAGAGCTACTGGGGAAACGTGAATCCGATCGGACCGCGCGGCGTCTATGACGAGGCCAAGCGGTTCGCCGAAGCCATGACGACCGCCTACCACCGCTATCACGGGGTGGATGCGAAAATCGTTCGGATCTTCAACACCTACGGACCGCGCATGCGTGTCCGCGATGGCCGCGCGGTGCCGAACTTCATCTCCCAGGCGCTACGGGGCGAGGACCTGACTGTTTATGGAGACGGCAGCCAGACCCGCAGTTTCTGCTTCATCAGTGACCTGGTGAACGGGGTGCTTCGGCTGGTCGATTCCGACACCAACGACCCGGTGAACTTGGGGAACCCGCAGGAGATGACGATCGGCCAAATCGCCAATGAGATCCTCGCGCTTACCGACTCGAAGAGCCAGATCG
>PBRZ01000164.1 GCA_002726085.1 Acidobacteriota bacterium | reverse complement strand
GTGGTCGTCGCAACACCAATTCTAGCAACCAGACCCCGGTGAACACTGTAAAGCTCTTAAAACAAAGCAGTTCTAAAGATCCTACCTAAGAATGTTTTCTATCGTCTCCTCTCGCCGGCAGGCTGCTCTACAGCAGTGACCGGTCGCCGGCCGCCGCCATCAATGCACGGTCGAGCGTGAGGATCGGTCGTTTTTCTCTCAGAGCTATCGACAGGTAGGAGGCGTCGTAGACGGTCAGGTCCGCCCTCAGCGCGGCAGCCCAGGCATCGGACCAGCGGACCGTCAGTACGTGGACAGGCCAGCCATCGGTTTCGCTGAGCAGCGTGCGGGCGTCGTCGGCCCCAATCTGGCCCTTGCGGACCTTCGTGCGGCCGATGCTGGCGAGCTCGAGGAAGAAGAGCTGCGGAACGACGATCGAATCAGCGGCGAGCAAGTGCGGCAACACCCGCAGTGCCTCTGGCTCCCGAAACACGACCGCACCTGCCGCGGACGCGTCCAGGACCACCGACTGGCTACTCGTCACGGTCGCGGTCCGATCGGACGGTGGCGGTCGAGCTCGAGGGCGTGCGCACGCCGAGCGCTTTGGCGCGACGATAGCTTTTCGCGAACGGGCTGTCGGTCTCCAGTGCCGCGAGCTCGTCGGCGCGCAACACGGCGAGCAGATCGAGCAGTTCCGCGTTGACACTGCGGTTGTGCTCCGCTGCTCGCATTCTCAGCCATTGCAACTGCTCCTCCGGGAGCTTTCGAATCGTGATCGAAGGCATGTCAGATGGTGTCATCTCAGTGACTGCAATGCAACCATCTAAATAGTTCGTTGTCTTTTGGTCTGGCCGTCACACGTGTCCGCGCCGACATCGAAAGCTGTTCTGGGAGACACCTCGACGCTGGCGGACCCGGGCCTCGTCGACTCGCTGGTGAGCGGGCGGGTGTGAGCCGGCGGGGGCGGCTAGGCGCCCGGAAGACTGGCCGCTATAATTGCCTGGTTATTGGATATCAGTAGAAGGCTTCAGCAAGGACTATCGCCCATGACTGCCAAGCTCCGAACGCTCGCCGCCGCTCTGCTCGTCACGGCCCTGTTTGCGCCCACGGTCTCCGCCGATGTTTCGTCGGTCGACATCGTCCAGCGTGGTCCCCTCGAAGACGGGCGACGCTTTGGCGACGTCGGTGCCTATGAGGAGATCGTCGGTAGGATCACGTTCGCGATCGACCCTGACGATCCAATGAACCAGGTCATCGCGAACCTGGATCGCGCGCCGCGGAACAGTCAGGGAATGGTGGAAGCGACCGCCGATCTGGTGATCCTGACGCCGGCCGATTCGCAGCGCGGGAACGGTGTGGCGCTGGTCGATATTTCGAACCGGGGGAACCAGACCGCCCTGGGATTCAACCGTGGCGGCACCGGGCGGAACGGCGATGGCTTTCTGATGAACGAGGGCTTTACGGTCGTGTGGGTCGGCTGGGAGTTCGACGTTCCGGATGGTCGCCGCATCCACTTCGATGTGCCCTCGGTCGACGGCGACCCGGTCGGCGGTCTCGGCTTCGCCGCTGTGCGTGACACCGCCTCCTGGATCAAGTACGAGTCCGGAGCCCCGGTCTCGGCGGAGCACACGCTCTCGTTCGGGTCGTCGCAGAGCGGCCGCTTTCTGCGGACTTTTCTTTATCTGGGTTTCAACACGGACACGTCCGGGCGGCAGGTCTTCGACGGCATGATCCCGCACATCGCCGGGTCGTCACGGCTCGACCTCAATCAGCCGGGCGCCAATCCGATCTCGATCGGCATGTTCGACGCCACGTCGTTTCCGTTCGCCGACGCCGCCTTGCGCGACCCGGTCACGGGCGTTGTCGACGGCACGCTGGGGAACGACCGGAGTCGCGGGAATCAGCCACGCATTCTCTACACGAATACCGGGGTCGAGTACTGGGGCGGCGGCCGGGTGGCGACGCTGGTTCATTCGACGCCGGATGGGAAGAACGACCTTGCCCTGCAGGACAACGTTCGCTTCTATTTCCTCGCGGGCACGCAGCACGGTCCGGGCCGGTTCCCTCCGCCGCCTGCGAGCAATGGACAGGAGATGGGGAACCCCACCGACTACTGGTGGAACATGCGGGCGCTGTTGACGGCGTTGACCGACTGGGTCGTCGATGATGTCGCGCCGCCGCCGAGCCGGCATCCTCGGTTTGCGGATGGAAACCTGGTTGCGCCGAGCGACCTCGACTTTCCGGCGATACCCGACGTGCGCTCTCCACGAGATCGCACCGGCGGCACGCGCATGGCGAATCCGTGGCTAGACGGCGAGGCGGGCGGAGGAACGTCGATGCCGATGTTCGTGCCACAGGTCGATGGGGATGGCAATGAAGTGTCCGGTATCCGTCACCCCGAGGTTGAGGTTCCGCTGGCGACCTACACCGGCTGGAACTTCGCGAATCCAGATCAGGGAGACCCCGACACGCTCGTCGCACTGGCAGGGGGCTACATCCCGTTCCCGGCCACCAAGGCGGACCGTGAGGCCAGGCGGGATCCACGGCAGTCGATCGAGGAACGCTACTCCTCGCGCCAGGACTTCCTGGACCGGATCGAGACGGCCGGCCGGGACCTCATCAAGCAGCGCTACCTGCTCGAACCGGACCTGTCACCTATTCTCGAACGGGCCGCGGAGCACTGGGATTTGCTGACGGGCGCGAACTAGGTTTCCTGGCGAGGCGCCCGCGCGGCCGGCGATGCGGCTTCAGCTCAGCGGGGTCACAGCCCGAGCGCGCACCAGCGCGCCCCGCGGACGCGGAGTGGGGCTCTCGGGGTCCCCGCGTAGCGTTCGCGTGGGGTTCGGGGCGCAGCCCCGTCTGAAGAAGCCGCGCCTTGCCAGACGAACGCCTCGCCAGGAAACCGCTCATTCGGTGCTCGACACCGGTGAGCGCCGGGGAAGGTCAGGCCTCCGCGTGCCCGGCAAGGCCGCCCTTCCGTTCGAGCCTCCCACCGCCCTCCGGCTGCCAGAGCATCTGCTCGGCTCGCCCGAGCAGGGTCCGTAGCCCGGTATGTTCGAGCGCCGAGACGGCGACACCGTCATGGCGGCGTGCCACCGACTCGCCTTCTCCGTCTTCCAGCTTGTCGATCTGATTGAAGACCAGCAGCTCGGGTGCTTCGATACCGATCTCGTTCAGGACACCTCGGACGGCCTCGATACGACGATCGCCGTCTGGAGCCGAGACGTCCACGACGTGCAGCAGCAAGGACGCGTCGGTCAGCTCTTCCAGCGTTGCGCGGAAGGCGGTGACGAGGTCGGGCGGCAGGTCGCGGATGAACCCGACCGTGTCTGTGATGATGACCTCGCGCTCGCGCGGGAAGCGCAGGCGACGCGAGACCGGGTCGAGGGTGGCAAACATCTGGTCGGCGACGTGCACGCTGGTCTTCGTCAGCGCGCGCAACAGCGTGCTCTTGCCGGCGTTCGTGTAGCCGACGATCGACAAGACCGGCACGTCGCGGCGTGCGCGCCGCTGTCGCCGGTTCTTGCGTTGCGCGCCGAGCTTCTTGAGCTCGCGCTCGAGCCGCGTGATGCGATCGCGGGTGCGACGCCGATCGACCTCGAGCTTCGTTTCACCGGGTCCCCTACCGCCGATGCCACCCGCCAGCCGTGACAGCGAGACCTCGGCGCGCTGTGCCAGCCGCGGGAGCCGATACTTGAGCTGTGCCAGCTCGACCTGGAGCTTGCCGTCCCGGGTGGTGGCGTGCTGCGCGAAGATGTCGAGGATGAGCTGCGTGCGGTCGATGACGCGTAGCTCCATCCGCTCCGCCAGGTTCCGCGCCTGGCTGGGCGTCAGGTTCTGGTCGACGATGACGAGCTCGATGTCGCGCTGGAAGGCGCGGACCATGAGGTCTTGCAGCTTGCCGGTGCCAAGCACCGTCTTGGGGTCGACCCGCGGGCGGTGCTGTGTCACGACGTCGACGATCGTGACGCCTGCCGAACGCGCCAGCTCGCGGAGCTCGGCGACGTGGATTTCGAGGTCGTGGGCGCTCCGACCGGCCGTAACCGAGACGAGGATCGCACGCTCGCCGTCTGCGACCGTGCGCGCACCGACCGTGCGCGACAGCTCTTCCTCGAGGTCGCGGATCCAAACCTGGAAGTCGAGCGTGATCTGCGAGGGTGGCAGTGGCTCGAGAAACTCGATGCCCTCGTCGCCGCTGGTGACAGGCCGCAGCGCAGCGGTGTGAGCGAGCGTCGGGAGCCCATCGTCGCCGACGCCGATCGTCACCATGGCGTCGAGACGGAGCAGGAGTAGGTCGGTCTTGTCGTCCCGCGTCAATCCTTCGCCGCCGAGGTGCGTGTGGAGGCACCGCAACCCGCGCAGCCGGCCGCGCCCGGCGCGCAGACGACCCCAGTCGGGAAGCTCGATCGAGTGGGCGTCGCCCACCATGACGTGCTGGATATCGCCGCGGCGGTCGACCAGGACGCCGACTTGACGTCGGATCTCGCGGCTTGTTTCCGTCAGCTGTCGCGCCAGCTCCTGCGTCAGCAACTGGTCGGCGGGGACGCGGCGCCGGAAAAGGCGCTCCAGCTGACGAACCTGGCTTGCCTTGAGGCCGTGCGTATTACCGAATACCTGGGTCAATCGACGCTCTCGCGGGCGAAGCGGCGATAGACTTCTCGCGCCTCGTCGAACTGGGCGAAGACGTGCGCCCTTTCCTTCTCGGCACGCCACCCGGGCCAGGCGTCCGCCATCCCCTGCAGCGTGTCGATCCACCGCAGGGCGTAATCGGCCGCCTCGGCGCTGCGAGCCCTCTGGTCGCCGACCTGGATCCAGACCGGATTGGTGAACCCCTGGACATAGGCGACGTCCATCGGGAATCGATCGCCGGTGGCGCCCTCCGCTCGCAGGTGACACCAGCCGCTGTTGTCGACGCGCTGGCGCATCCGAAACTGAGCGAGGCGGCGGTCACCGCCAACCGGCGCTTCGAACGCGGTCTCGCCGTTGCAGACAAGAAAGACGCGGTCGAGCGGGGTGACCGAACGGACTCGGCCGATGACGTCGACTGTGTTCCCGTCGGCAGGCAGGTCAACCTGCTCACCAGGCCCTCGGCCATCGATCGTCAGCTCGACCAGTGGGCCAGAGGAGACGAACGCACGCCCGGCTCGCAGCCCCTCGAACCAGGCGTCCATGTCGAGCCCGCGTGCGCCGGTTTGGACGTAGGTGCGAACCGAGCCAACCAGCTTCGATCGGTGCAGGTTGCTGATCGAGTCTTCGCCGCCCGTGGCGGTGATTCGGAGCCCGTTGTTCCAAACGGCATAGAGAGGGTAGAAGCCGGCGCGAGAGGCGTCGGACCACTCGACTGCGTCGGTCGTGCCGAGCGCCGCGTCGACGATGAAGCCCTTGCCCCCGCCAAGGTTGCCGTCGAGCGGGTCGCGCTCGCCCCCAAAGGCGTGCACGTAGCCGACGGTCGCGCCCTGTGCCTTCGCCTTGCGGAACATATCGGTGTTGCTCGGGTACAGACTCTCGATGGCGGTGCCCTCGTAGCCCATCGTAAATGGCGAAAGCAGGTGGTCGCGCATCCCGAACATGAAGACATGCCCGTAGAACGGGGGACGGTATTCCTGCCCCACGACCACCATCCGTTCAGGTGTGGACGTCGAGTGCGCGCCGCCGCCCGGTTCGAAGTACTGGTAGTCGAGAATCCGGTTGTCCTTGTTGGCGACCTGCTCGAGCACGAGGTCCTGATCCTCGGCGTCTGACATCATCAACAGGTTCTCGAGCGTGTTGTGCAGGTTGCCGCCATAGTTCGAATGGACGTGGGTCGAGGCGCTGTACCAGCCCTCGGCGGCCATGTCGGTCATACGCTGGAGCTCGACCACAATCTCCGTCGTCTCGCCGGCGGTGATCCGAGTCGACGTGGTCTCGGGAAAGAACTCGAACCCCTTGACGACGGTCAGCTCGGTATCTCCCACGGGCAGCTCGACCGAGAACCTACCGGTCGTGTGGAAGAGGTGGTCGCCCTGTCCACTCAGCCGCGCATACGCGTCAGTCGGGGCGTAGAACTTGCCATCGGACGCCGTCAGTTGCACCCGCGACCCGGTTGGCCCGCCGGTGCCTCCGTCGACCGTGCGGACCGACAGCGTGCCCATCAGGCGCTTCCAGCGACGCTCGGTGATGTCGACCCGCCGGATCTCGCCACCATGCGTCTCGAGCAACGCCAGTTGCGGCAGTCCGTCTTCGTTCATGATGAACGCGATCCACTCGTCGTCGGGCGACCAGCGCGGATGAAATGCGTCGTGCTGGAAGAAGGTGAGCTTGTAGGGCTCGCCCCCGGCGGTCGGTTGCACATACAGATTGTTGAACTGGTCGGCCGCGCCCCGCGTCGATGAGTAGACGAACCGCTTGCCGTCACTCGCCACATCGGGACGGGTGCGATACAGGGTCTGCTCGCGCAAGACGGTCGTGGCGTCGCGAATGCCGCCTTCGACCGCCGGCACCCGGATAGCGTTGCCCGAACCCAGCGGCACGTCACGGTTCGAGACCAGCAGCAGCTCGTCGTCTGTCGGTAGCCAGGTCGGCGTCAGGTGCATGTCCCAGGGGCCAAAATACAACCGGTTGCTTCCGAAGTCGTGGTCCGCGGTGATCGGCATCTCGTCGCCGGCCCAGTGGCCCTGCTCGACCGATCGCACAGAAACGTTGAAGTAGCCGTTGGGGCGAGTCGATACGTAGGCGATGCGGGTGCCATCGGGCGAGAAGGTCGGGTCGCTGTAGACGTGCTGGTCGTCGGTCAGCGCGGTGGTCTCGCCGGTTTCGACGTCCAGCAGTTCGAGTTGCACCCGTTCACCGTCGTAGTCGGCGGTGTAGACGATCCACTGGCCGTCGGGCGACCAATCCGGTGACGAGTGATACGCGTCCGGGCTGTAGGTCAGCTCGTTGGCGATTCCGGTATCTGGGTCGACCCGCCAGATTGACCCGCTCATTGCCACCGCGATCGACTCGCCGTCCGGCGCCCAGCTGGGTGCCCAGGGGGTCGAGCTGGGTGAGGGCGGGAAGTAGAAGTTGTGCATGTAATTCCCGCCATGCCGCGATGCCGGGTAGCGCCCTGCCTGAGCGAGCACGCCGTCGACCGCGATCGTGGCGAGGCAGCACGCCGTCGTGAGAACCAGCACCTTCCGCATCTCAGTTCCTCGGATTCGTAAGATCGGTACAAAGGCCCTGCTCTTGTGGCGCAGGCCTTCAGGCCTTCCATGAGAGGACCAGCCGGTGTCAAGCCGGTCAGGG
>PBRZ01000163.1 GCA_002726085.1 Acidobacteriota bacterium | reverse complement strand
GCCAGGGAGGTGGAGCAGGTCGCATAGAATGTCACCCGAGCCGCCGCCAAGTTTCAACAGCGACCGGGACATCCCCCACGGCGTTCTCGTCTCGAGCTACTCCGATCAGAATCTGTCGGTGGAGACGCTGCAAGCACGCTCGATCCGGCCAAGCTCACCGCCTACCGTAACGCCTTCGACCTGCTGCCGGCTCAAGAGCAGCACGCCTGTCTCGCCCGCCTGAATCGGGGCAACTCCTACGAGCAGATCGCCCTGGACCTCGGCAAAGCTTCCGCCACAGAGGCCCGAGTAACCGTGAGCCGGGCGATGGACCGCCTCCTGCGTGACGTGTTCGGCGGCACGGCGCATCGAAGCGAGCGCCTTGCTGACCTTCTCGGAAACGATGACCCGCCGACCGGTACCCGGTCTGCCGATGGTGCTCCCGTCGACATGACGCCGGAAGAAGAAGCAGTCCTGCGCGAGTTGCTCGTGCTTGCGAAGACGGAGCCGGTAGTCGCAAAGTGGGGCAAGTTCACCGATCTGCAAGAGGTTGGCAAGGGCGGTTTCGGCACCGTCTACAGCGCGCTGGACCCTGTGCTGCAGACCCGCGTGGCGCTCAAGCTCTATCACCCAACTCGGTCGCAGCGACCAACAGAAGAGCTGCTGGGCGAAGCGCGAAAACTGGCCCGCGTGCGGCACCCCAACGTAGTGGTTGTGCATGGAGCCGACGAGATCGATGGCCGCATCGGTGTCTGGATGGAGCTCGTCGAGGGCGAGACGCTCTGGGACGAAATTCGCTACGGTTCGCCCCTCGATGCGGAGGCCGCGGCGGATGTAGGAATCGCGCTCTGCGGCGCGCTCGAAGCGGTGCACGCCGCCGGTATCGTCCACGGCGACATCAAAGCACAGAACGTCGTGCGCGGAAAGGACGGACGGATCGTCCTCATGGATTTCGGCGCGGCGCGGTTCCAGGACCCGAGCGCGGCTGAGACCGACGAGAAGCGAGTCGGAACCCCGGCCTACATGGCGCCGGAGCTGTTCAAGCTCCGCGACGACCGGCTCGTCGAGCCGACCTTCCAAAGCGACGTCTATGCCGTCGGCGTGCTGCTGTTCTACCTGGTGACCGGGAAGTTTCCAGTGCAGGGCGACTCGGCCGAGGAGATCTACCGTGCCCACGACCGGGGCGAGCGGATGTTGACCTTGCAGCAAGTCAGACCGGAGCTGCCAGAGTCGTTCGCCCTCGTGGTAGAGCGGGCGCTGGCTCGAAACCCGGACCAACGATGGCTAAGCGTCGCAGAAATGGGCCCCGAGCTGGTGGCGACGCAACCGGATACAGTGCCGGCCATCAAATTGAGAATGGTACTGCGAACCGCGGCTGTGCTGGGTGGCGCCGTCTTGGCAACGACGGCACTCGGGTTCGTCTCGGCCAGAGGATTCGAGACGTACGTCCGGGTCGATCCTGACTTTGCAGCAAGTCCAGGCGATTACCCGTTAATGGGGTTGCAGACACTCGTCCCCTTCATCGCCAATTGGATTATTTGCGGAACTCGTCCGTGTAGCGCTGCTGTCCCATCTCCACACTCCTGATTGCTGCCTCATTTTAGTCAGCAGGAGTGTCTACGAAAGTCTGGGAAGTCCAAGACCGAGCTGTTCGTCGAGGCGATCATCCGCGAGGACCGGAGCGTGCTCGACCTGCTCGACGCGCCGTTCACGTTCCTCAACGGTCCGCTGGCGCACCACTACGGGATCGCTGGCATCGACGGTGAACAGTTCCAGCGCGTGGCGCTCGACGGCGCGCAACGCAGCGGCCTGCTGACACAGGCCGCTATCTTGACCGTGTCGTCCTATCCGACCCGCACGTCGCCGGTGCTCCGCGGCAAGTGGGTGCTCCAGAACCTGCTCGGGACACCACCGCCCGACCCGCCCGAGGGCGTGCCGCCGCTCGACGTTGCGGCCGTCGGGACAACCGTGTCGCTCCGGGCCCAGCTGGAACAGCATCGCGCGAACGCCACGTGCGCCGTCTGCCACGACCAGATCGACCCGCTCGGGTTCGGGCTCGAGCGCTACGACGCCGTCGGCGCCTGGCGCACGCACGACGGCTCGTTCCCGATCGACGACTCCGGCACGTTGCCGGACGGCACGACGTTTCGGGGCTCACAAGAGCTGAAGGCGATTCTGCGGACACGGGCCGATCAGTTCACCAGAAACCTGGCCGAGAAGCTGCTGACCTACGCCCTGGGACGCGGTCTCGAGACCTACGATCGGAGTGCCGTCGAGACTCTCCAGAGCCAGGCGGCAGCCGACGACCATCGGTTCTCCAGCCTGGTGCTGGGCGTGGTCCACAGCGAGCCGTTCCGTTTGCGCCGCGGGGAGGAGCCAACACCATGAGCTCAAACAGACGACTACCGAGACGCGCGGTGTTCCGAGGGCTCGGCGCCACCGTGGCCCTGCCGTTTCTGGATGCGATGGTGCCAGCGTTCGCGCACGCCGCGCAGGTGCGGGCAGCCTCTCCGACACGGATGGCGTTCGTCTACGTGCCGAACGGCATCATCATGGACCACTGGACGCCCGGTAATGCCGCGGTGACCGGGCCACTGCCACAAGCGCTGCCACGCATCCTGCAACCGGTCGCCGCGTTTCGCGACCAGTTCTCGATCTTGTCCGGTCTGACCCACAACGGCGGCCGAGCCCTGGGGGACGGTCCCGGAGACCACGCTCGCGCCGGCGCGAGCTATCTGACCGGGGTGCACCCGAAGAAGACATCTGGCGCCGACATTCAAGCCGGGGTCTCCATCGACCAGGTCGCGGCCGAGCGCCTCGGCAGCCAGACCCGTCTGCCGTCGCTCGAGCTCGGCTGCGACGAAGGGCTGTTCGGCGGAAACTGCGACAGCGGCTACAGCTGCAGCTACAGCAACACGATCTCCTGGCGGACCCCGTCGGCGCCGATGCCACAGGAGACGAGCCCGCGCGCGGTGTTCGAGCGGCTGTTTGGCGGCGCCGACGTCGAACGGGACCCGGTGCGCCGGGCCCGCGTGGCGCGGTATGACCGCAGCGTGCTCGACCTGGTGCTCGATGACGCCCGGGCCCTGCAGCAGACGCTCGGCGCAACGGACCAGGGCAAGCTGGACGACTATCTCTTTTCGGTGCGCGACATCGAGAAGCGGATCATCCAGGCCGAAAGCGCCGCCGACGTGGCCGAACCGGAGATGCCCCGCCCGCGCGCCGGCGTGCCCGAGAGCTTCGTCGAGCACGCGCGGCTCATGTTCGACCTGATGGCGGTCGCCTTCCAGGCCGACCTAACGCGGGTCATCACCTTCATGGTCGGGCTGGAGCTCGGCAATCGTGTGTATTCGGAGGCCGGTATCTCGGAAGCCCATCACGGCCTGACGCATCATCGGGGTGACGAAGACAAGATCGAGAAGGTGACCCAGCTGAATCGGTTCCATGTCGAGCAGTTCGCGCATCTGCTCGGTCGGCTAGCCACGACCGCCGATGGCGACGGAAGCCTCCTCGACCACTCGATGGTGGTCTACGGCGGCGGGATCTCAGACGGCAATCGTCATCTGCACCACGATCTGCCGACCTTGCTGGCGGGTCGCGCGGGTGGGCGCATGCGGCCGGGTCGTCACATCTCGTATGAACCGGAGACCCCGATGGCCAACCTTTTCATCACGATGCTCGACCACCTCGGTGTCGCGACCGACACGGTCGGCGACAGCACCGGTGGGGTCGAGTACCTCGCCGACGTCTGATTCCCACGCACCGGCTGCCGTCGACCCTAAACACCGATTCGGCCCCTCACAGAAGGGCCGCGTCGGCCACCCTCTGACGTGCCTCACGCTCCAGACGTGGGGTCGAGGTTGAAGTAGGCATAGCCCGCCGCGATCGCCAGACCCAGCCACGAAGTTCCGATGTCGTCGACGGTGGAATTGATATCCGGATAATAGACTGTCCCAACGACCAGCGCCGCCAACCCGACGGCTACCCAGACGGTCAGATACAGCACTGTCATGCCCTTGGCAGTCATGCTCGGGTTCGCCCGCGATGCCGTCCCAGTCTCAACCGTCGGCGCATCGCCGGGCTTCGTCACCGCCAGCTTGGACACCACCAACGCAGAGATCAAGCCTCCGATTGTCGTTACGACCGTGATGGCGCCTTGAGCGAAGTTGTCTGCCTGTCCCTGCCCCGCGCGATCGACCTGAAAGACCTCCCAAATGAGCGAACCGACGATCATCGCGTAGAGGGCCAGGAGCAGGAACGCGATGACGCCTCCGAAGACGACGGCAAAGGAAAGCTGTGTATTGGTGACCTTTGGCATGCGGTGTCCCCTCTCTGACGAGAACTGAAGTGACCGGCGTCCCGGCACGTCCTGACCCAAACACAGTCCGCTCTGGAAGAAAGCCCCGGTGGCGCCAGACAGCTGCTGGTGTTCGAGCGCGAAACTACACGCCGTCGTGTTTCCGCGAACCGGTCGGCCTTCCATCAGCCAGCTGCGTCGGGTCGCATGTGACCACCATTTCCGCGCCCTCATCTTCGGTCGGCGTTTCGAACAACCCCAGGAACCCGGTCAAGGTCTCGGGATCGATCTCGAAGTTGTGCGGCGGCAGACTGGCGTTTCTCTCACGAAGCCGCGATCGAATCACGCGGATCGGCGTGTTCACAAAATGAATTCTTGCAGACGCCCCGGCCGTGCTCGCGAAATCGACGTGGCGCATGCGGTCCCGCCGAAAAAAGAAACCATCGTCGAGTATTACGTCAACCGAGCGTCGAAGGAACTCCGCCGCCACATCCCACATCAGAGCGCGGCACGCCAGCACTCGTCGTGTGTGCTCTTCGTGACCCACCGTCGCCAGCGAGTATCTGCCGTGCAAGGTGACGAGCCATCGGTCCAGAGAGAACAGCACGCTGTTGAGATCAGCTTGAAGACCTGTCGCGTACGTCGTTTTCCCGGCGCCCGGCAGCCCGCAAATCAGGTGCACGGTGGCCATCTCGGTCCTTTCAGATGCGCCTCGACTGTGCTCATCCATAAAGCAAGGACCTCCGGACCATGATCGGCTCCTCGGTCGTAGGCCGCTGGGATGTCGGTGAGGTCGTAGTCCATTGCTCCGTCGGCCGGCAAGCAAAACGCTGCCCGAGCTCTTGCTCAGACGCCCGGCGTCGTCGGCTGCAACCGCTGGACAGGCCGACGCGAGGCACTGACCTCGAAGTAGCTGCAATACCCATTGAAGCCGAGCCGTTCATAGACACGACGTGCAGAATGATTGTCTTCTCGGACATTCAACACGATGGTCGTCACGCCGGACCGGATCATTTCACTGGTCACCGCCCCAGCAAGCGCAGTGGCATGACCACGCCTCCGGTGCTCCGACCGAGTATAGACATTACCCAGCGCACCAACGCCAAGGGCGGGAGCGAGGACATGGGTGCCCGCGACTGCCACGAGCTGCTCTCCTTCACGAATGCCGTAGTAAAGACCATCGGTGAGCATCGACGGAAGAAAGAAGTCCGGCGGCTCGCTGAGATAGAGCCGCTGGACCGCCTCGAGATCGTCCGGGCCAAGTCGGCAGGCACCGTCGGAGATCACCGGACGATGATGGCCTGGCTCCAAGACCATTCTCACCATGGACCTTTCGTCGTTGGACGCATAGCGGTTCTTGATCAGCGGCAAGGTCTCCGGCCTGACGACTGCATATACATCCTGAACATCGCGTAGGGCGATGTCGACTTCGTCCAGCACCGCATCCCAGTTCCGTGATGTCCCGACACACAGCAGAATCGGTGTCGCAAACGCGCGATACAACAAGGCAATCGCAGGACCGTCGGTTGGGCAAAACCAGGATGCAAAAGCCGAGTACGGTGGTTCCAGGTCGGCTAGCGCGAAGGCTGCCCACGCACGGTCCGCCTCGAGTCGCTCTCGAATCAGGTGAGGATCAGTTAGCTGTGGCATACATCAGGACCCGTGGTTCGGCTCGGCCGCGGCGACCGGCTACACCCACCAGCAGCGTGGACGCCATGCACGCAAGCGGCGAGATCCACCTCGGAACAAGCATCGGAGGGGCGTGGTCCACCCGCCTCGATGGTCACTCGTTCGAAGGCAACCTGCCCGTACGACCATCAACGATCGGGCGATTTCGAAAAATAGGTGTGAATCAACCCAGGCTCCTCTTCCATGGGCCACACCCGGAATCCCTTCGCCTTCATGATGTCAATCCCCGGAGCGGGAAGGAACGTCGTGACCAACTCCAGCACTTCGCCCTCTCTGAGGCGAGTGGCTTCGTGAATCACCCGTTTCAGGGGCATCTCGTCCGCGGTCGCGTCTTCCCGCTCGTCGATCGAGGTGACGACACGACGAGGAACAAACCAGTCCGGCTGGGTTGTGAAGTAGGCGGAGTCCTGTCCAGGTTCTTCTGCCATCATGGCTTCTTGCCCGACAGCCGCTCGCAGCTTGTTGATGACCTCGCCGACGGGAAGTCGCGCTACAGCCGCCGCTTGACGAAGTGACGCGACCTTGGCCACGCTTCTTCGTAGAACGGGATTCTTGAGCTTCCTGAACGGCGGCGCCATCCCGATGAGTACGTCCTCCAGCTCGGGGTATTCGGCTAGTAGGTCAGCGACCTTCGTTGAGGGTGTGATCGCCCGATCGTCCTCCTGTTCCCAGATCGCCATGTCGATGTTGCTCCTTTCTCCCGGTTCTTCCCGCGCGGCCTGACGAGTGGGCGTGCAGCTGCCGGCACAGCCGGTCAGCCTGTACCGCCTTGTTCACCATCCGCTTGAGTGGCTCGGACGCGCAGCATCTGATTACGCCGCATTGAAAGTCGTACGGCACAGTCTCAATCGTTACGTCGAAGCCAGACCGACGAAGGTCCTCGGCACATTGGTCCACAAACGGCGACCGCTTGCCCCCGAGAGCAAGTAGCGGGAACACTCTCACTTCGGTGGCAACCCTGCACATTTCCCGCAGACCAGACTTGTGAAACGCCTGGCCCAGCTGGCTGCTGTACAAGAAGAGAAAGTGTGAACACAGTGCCAGATCGAACGCGCCGTCGGCGAACGGAACTGTAGGAAGTGCCGCGTTCACGTATCGACCGTCACTCAGGCCCTGCTCGTAGTCCTCCAGAAAGTCGTGCATCGCCTTCAGGCGAAGCTGCCCCAGGTCCTCCACGGATTGGATCGAGTCCCAGACGAACTCCTCGGCGTTGCGACGCGCCTGTTCCAACATCTCGTCGTAGGTGGCAGCAATCCTGTCCTGAACGTCGGACTTCTTCAACTTGTAGAGCGGGTCGAGTGACGTCACCCGACAACCCCGGTGCGTCGCCTCCGCATTGAAACTGGCGGGCCCGTCGCCACACCCGACGATGCGCCCATCAAGGTCAGCCTGAGTCAGGGAGAACATTCGTCGATATTCGTCGAATGAACGCCCCCACGGAACCACCTGGTCTAGCGTGAACATCCCAACTCGACCATGGCATGGCTAACAGAGGACGTTTCAGCTGCAGTGGCCAGCGCCTTCACCAACCACCGTCAACTGCAACGGCGGGTCAGGTCGCAACCCCTATGGATCCCTTTGTCGGAACCGGCCCCTTCGCAGGAAATGCGCCACCTCCTCGGCCACGTCGCTTCGGTTCATGATGAACGTGTGGGTGGCCGGAAGCACGATGAAATCTGCTGCTCCGTCGAGCCTAGCCCGGTCAACGCCGACCTTGCCATCATCTGGCCCTGGAATGAGCCATGAGCCCAGGGGATTGAGGCTCCGGTCGCCTGCGATGATCCCCAAACTGAATCGTATCGGCGGTAGCTGGCTCGCGATGCCCGCCGCGTCCGTCCCAAGCCTCGAGCCCGCAGGACCCAGAATGGACCGAAGCAGCGGAGACTCCGCGAACGCGTCGACTATTTCACTCCCCTGACTCGGTGGACTCAACATCACGACATGCCCTCCATGCGGCCGAGGCTGCTGCGCAAGGTAGGCGCGCAGCAGGACGCCGCCCATCGAGTGGGTGACAAAATGCACCGTCTCTGCTCCCGCCCCACAGCACCGCCCTACTTCCGCCTCGAGGCGGTCGACCAGAACATCTATCGGCTCGGATGTCGACGGATATCCAAAGCGGACCACGCGAAAGCCCTCGCTCTCTAGGCGGCTGCCAAGAATCGCCATCGACGCGGGAGTCCGGCCAAGGCCATGGATGACGATGACAGCTTCGGCCCCTTCAGGAGGCGCGGAGGCACAGCCCGATAGGGCCGAAAGTCCACAGGTCGCCAGAACTAGAAAGATCTTATCGATCATCCGTCTCAACCTGACCGCTCGCGCTTCAGACGCGGCGGTCTGCTGCCCGGATTTTCACCCAGATGTTCGCGGCTGTCGGCTACAAACGCCTGTTAGCTTGCTGTCTACATTAACTCACGCCGCGGACGCACGGGAGACCTGCTTCAAGCCTCCTCCGCCACGAAGGCTCGCGCTGGACCTCGCTCAGCGACAAAGGCGGAGTCGGACTGTCAACGGCTGCTCGTAACGGAAGCTGCCACCAGCCCACGTCATGCCAGCCACCAAACTTGAACCCTACGTTGCGAAACGTACCGATCGCCTGGTAGCCCATCGTCTCGTGCAGGGCGACACTGCCATCGTTTGGTAGGGTGATGCCAGCGTAGGCGTTGGCAAATCTTTGGGCAACAAGGATTTCAATCAGGGATGTGTACAAGCCTCGGCCGACCCCACGCCTTTGGACCTTCGCATGGACATATACAGATGTCTCCACGGACCACTGATACGCGGCGCGCCCTCTGTGTCGACTCGCATAGGCGTAACCGACAACCCCATCCTGACCTTCTAGAACGAGCCACGGGTGACTGGGCAGCGTGTCTTGGATACGCCGCGCCATCTCCTGTTCGTTGGGGGGCTCGATCTCGAACGACATCGGAGTGGACTCCACCACCGGCCCGTAGATGTCCGATACGCATTCAGCGTCGTCGCCTGATGCGAGCCGAATTATCCAGGCCATGGCTCAGTCCGGCGTTGTCAAGCTAACGTCTCGCCGCACGAAGTACAGCGAAATTCAGTTGACGCCAATAACACCCGGCGCCGACGAAACCTGCGACCCCGAGCCAGCTTATCAGCGACGTGATCGTGGCTGGATGGTCCTTATCTGTGTGCTTCGAGAACCACTGCTCGCCATCCTCGCCGTTGGCGATCATGAACTCCTGCCACAGGCGATATTGAGAGGCACGGACGTCTGGCGACTCGTCGATGATCACCTCGGCAGCGATAAGCACCCCGCCCGGATTCAGACTGTCGTAGGCTCGTGCAAAGAAATCCGGGCGCTCGGCGAAGGTCAGGTGATGCAGGGACAGCGATGCCGTAATCACGTCGTATCCCGAGCCGAGGTCGTCTGTCCGAAAGTCTGCGAGGCGATAGTCCATTCTGCTTTCGTCGCCCGCCCTCTGGCGACACGCGTCGAGCATCTCGTTCGTCAGGTCGAGCGCCGTTAACTCAGCCTGAGGGAACTCTCTGAGCAGCTGCTGCGCAAGCAGACCTGGGCCACAACCGAGATCTAGGATTCGAATGCGTCGCCCACTCTCAAATGGAACGAGTCGCACCATAAGATCACGCTGCTCCGCGTAGCCCGGAATGATCCGACCCATCAGGCCAGGATAGTGATCGACCTGTACCCGAAAGTGGTCACGAACGGCGCTCGTGTTCATCGACATCGCAGTTGATATTGTCCATCAACGTCTTGCGTTTCAGCCGCGGCGCCCGCATGCTCGAACGACACGCTCGATGCTGGCGCCGACGGCTGCAAACGCCTGCCAGGTTGCGTCCCGGCGCCAAGCCTCCCCGTCACGCCCGCCGTGTCAGTCCACCGTGACAGTAGCGCCGGTTTGCACCGGACCCGTCGCCTCGACGACTGCATACACCCCGGCACATGGGAATTGACCGATGTCGCCGACCTGAATCCGGTTGTGGCGAGCGAGCGCCCTCAGGACGTCCGTATCCTCGGACAGGCCGTCCTGAGCCAGCGTGGTCATCACGCACCGAGGATCTGGAAGTGCGACGCCGAGCCGGCCGCGACCGAGTCCGAGCGCTCGGCCGACCCAGTCGTTTTCGAGAAAACTGGCCTCCTCAGTCGCAACGATCACATTCATGCGAAATCGGCGCGGGTCAATCGTGCTCGCTGGAACGAGTTCACGCAGTCGAGTAAGCGTCGATGTGGTCATGACAGAGACCGGAAACAAGTCGAAAAACGCCCCCTCTGGTACTGGTGACTGTAGTCCAACCGCCGAAAAAAGGGCCGAGCCCAGCTTCTGTTCGACCACCGTGTCCCGATGGCCTTCGGGATCAAGGTTTTCGACATCGGGGTGTTATTGATCGATCGTGAAGTCATCAGGTGCAACTCGGGCAAGCGTGACCTCGCGCTCGAGGCACGATGAGAGGGCTCCGTCGATGTGGCGGGAGTCGCTCGTCACCGATGTACCGTCCGGGAAGCTAATCCGCACCGGCGGGAGCTCTTGCCCCAACTGCGGGGCCGCGAGGAAAGACGCCCCGCAACTCAGCACATTCGGGAATAGCCCGGTGCTTTTCGCGCTCACCACCTTGCCGGTGTTTACGTCGATTAACGCGTATCCACGATCGCCCAGTAGGCCTCGCTCCGTGAGCTCTGCCTCTTCAAGCCGCTCTCCGCCCATCGACTTGACTGGAAATCGCCACAATTCGGCGACCGAGCCTACTTCGGTTCCCATTCCGTTCTCCCGCGTCGCTCACTTGCCAAGTTCGTCAAGCTAGACAGAATGGCTGTCAGCTTGCGTCGGTCGCTCCGTCGGCGGCCGCCTGGCCTGGGTGACCTGCCTCTTGTTCCGGTCGTGGATTATGCGGAGTGT
>PBRZ01000162.1 GCA_002726085.1 Acidobacteriota bacterium | reverse complement strand
TGACAGGTGATTGACCACCCAGATCTCGTCGTTGGTACGCGCCGCCACCGCCACCGGCTCCATGCCGACCGGAATCGAGTGCGCGTGGGTCAGGGTACCGGCCGAGACGTCGAAGACCTCCAGGCGATTGTCGGGCGTGTTGACCGCGAACAGCCGACTGCCGTCAGGCGACTGCGCCAGCGGACGAACGTGGCCGCTCTCGAAGGTCAGGAACGAGGCCTGGGCGGTGGCCGAGCCGGGCACCGCGAGCATGCCGGCGGCTAGCAGGCGGATGAGTCTGGTCATCGGCCGTTCCTTCCAAGCGGAGGTGTCCAACGGTCGATCTCTACGGCAAATTCGGCTCTAAGGTAGCACCAGACCGCGGTCCTCCCGTATGACCGCGGTCATGCGATGCTGAGAATGGGGTAGCAGCCCGTGGAACGAGGCGTCGAGCTACCTGGACGCCTTCACGGGAGACTGAGGGCGACGTACTTCGGCGGGTTGCTGCCAACTGGAGCGACGACGTACTGCTTGCCTTCCCACAGATAGGTCATCGGCAAGCCGGTGACCTGCCCATCGAGCTCAATCTTCCAGAGCTCCTCACCCGTCGCTTTGTCCAGCGCTCTGAAGCCGGGGCCGCCGCCGATGGCCGACCCTGACCGGCCCGAACCCTCGGACACGAACAGGAGCGTCTTCGTGACGAGCACGCCGGCCCGTGTCGGGGTGCCAAGCGGTGGGAGGTCGAGGTGCGCGATGGCCGGGTGATCAATGGGACCGTCTCCTCCATTGGGGACCATCCAGACGTGGTCTCCACGGTTGAGGTCGATCGCGGTCACTCGGCCATAGGGCGGTTTGATCAGCGGCAGGCCCCCTGGCACCCCGGGGCTGACCTGGCCACGGCGGACATATCGCATGTCCGTGCGCTGCGGGTCGCCCTCGAACATCTCCATGAGCAGCACTCGACTCATCGACGGGACATAGAGGATGCCCGTCTCGGGGTCGAGCGACGCACCAAGCCAGTTGGCGCCTCCACCGTAGCTGGGAAGCAGCAGCGTGCCCCTGAGCGACGGTGGCGTGAAGAGCGGACCGTTGTCGTACCGCTCGAAGATCTCGAGCGCTTCAGCCCGCACTTCAGGCGTGAAGTCGATCAGGTCATCGACCGTGACCCCTTGCCGCTCGAAGGGTGGCGGCTTGGTCGGAAACGGCTGCGTCGGCGAGCTCTGCTCGCCCGGGACGGTCGACTGTGGAACCGGACGCTCTTCAATCGGCCAGACCGGCTCTCCCGTCACCCGATCGAAGACATACGTGAAGCCCTGCTTGCTCACCTGCGCGAGCGCCTTGATCGGCCGCCCATCGACGGTGATGTCGGCGAGAACCGGTGGTGTGGGCAGATCGTAGTCCCAGAGCCCGTGATGCACCATCTGGAAATACCAGACGAGCTCGCCCGTTTCGGCATCCAGACACACGAGACTCTCGGCAAAGAGGTTGTCGCCGGGGCGATGCCCTCCGTAAAAATCGTTATTCGGAGTGCCGAACGGCAGGTAGACGTACCCGAGCTCTTCATCCGCACTGATCATCGACCAGACGTTTGTATTCCCGCTGTATTCCCACGACCCGTTCTCCCAGGTGTCGTGACCCGGCTCGCCTTCCAGCGGGATCGAGTGAAACGTCCAGCGCTCCTCCCCTGTTCGCACGTCGTAGCCACGCACATATCCCGGTGGCGCCTCCATGCTTGCCGCACCGTCCGAAATGGATCCGCCCAGGACGACGATGTCGCGAACGACCGTCGGGGCAGCAGTAAAACCGTACTGGCTCGAGTCGGTGAGACGCGGGATGCCCTCGGTCGTGTCGACTAGCCCCTCCTGCCCGAACCCAGGAATCGGCGAACCCGTCCTCGGGTCGAGCGCGACCAGGCGCGCGTCGCCGGTGCCCAGAAACAGTCGCTCCTCGTCACCATCCGTCCAGTAGCCCAGACCTCGATTGACGAAGCCCAGGTTGGGAGGCCGCTCGTAGCTGCGAGGGTTGTACACCCAGAGCGTCTCTCCGGTCCCGGGATCGAGCGCGAACGCCTGACTGAAACCGGTCGTGCCGTAGAGCACGCCACCGACCATGAGCGGTGTCGCCTGAAAATTGGTCGACAGACGCAGCGCGTCATCGTCCTCGAGGACATCGGTGTCGACAGAAAGCCACTCCCAGGCAATCCGCACATCCTGCACGTTGTCGCTCGTGATCTGGTCGAGCGGCGAGTACTTGGTCGTGCCCGGTTCACCACCGTGCGCCCGCCATTCGCCGTCGCTCGCGCCATATTGAGCCAGCGCCGGCGCGGGAAACAGCCACACTGCGAGTGCGACTACATGCCATACGGTGCTCGAAGATCGTTGCAACATCACACCCACCTCAATTGTCTCGCCGCCTGGCGCGCGTCTCCGGGTTCCCGCCGCAGCCGGCCAGTCACGTCCGACCAGCCGATTATAGGTCCGCGGAATTCGACATTTGACCTGTTTGGCCGAACTCCCATTCGGAACAGCCCATCGAACTAAGGATCCCGCCGGTCGGCCTGGCCGGGCATGACATTCGTCATGCTCAGGGTGACGAGTCGCTGCTACAGTCGATGTCGTCATCCGCGAGAGCGGTGTCCAACACGGATACAAGCCTTGGAGAGACACAGATGGCTCTCGCGGGCACGACAGATTCCCCCCAGCGCCAGACTGCGGCACAGCTCCCCCTGTATCCGGCGCTTCTCCTGTTCCTGCTGAGCTTTCTGCCGCGGATACGCGAAGACGCGGCTCTTACGTGGTCCTTCTGGGGCGCCTGCGCCGCCTTGCTTGTCTGGTGGTGGGTCTTGGGGCGGGGTGCCGCCCGCCGGGGCCGGACGCTCCAGTTCGAGTTCATCCTGCGGCAGAACCACTATCTGCAGCTGTTGGCCCACGTCGGTGTGTTTCTGTACTGGGGCTGGTATTGGCCGGAGGTGCTGAACCATGCATGGCTCATCCTCGCACAGATCGTGTTTGCCTACGGTTTCGACATGTTGCTGGGCTGGTCGAGACGCGACATCTGGCGCCTGAGCTTCGGCCCGTTCCCGATCATCCTCAGCACGAACCTCTTTCTCTGGTTCAGAGACGAATGGTTCTTCCTCCAGTTCGTCATGGTCGCCGTGGGTTTCCTGGGAAAAGAATTCTTCACGTGGACGAAGGACGGGCGCCGGGCGCACATCTTCAACCCGTCGGGCTTTGCGCTGTCGGTGGTCTCGATTGGCCTCATGGTGGCCGGCAGAACGGACATCACGTGGGGACAGGAAATCGCCCTGACACTCCGGTATCCGGAGCACATGTATCTGGCGATCTTCGTCCTGGGGCTGGTCGTCCAGTACTTCTTCGCGGTCACGCTGATGACGCTGTCTGCGGCGGCGGCGCTGTATCTGCTCGGAGTCATCTACACCGGCGTCACCGGCGTCTACTTTTTTGTCGACACGAGCATCCCGATCGCGGTGTTCCTGGGCATGCACCTCCTGGTCACCGACCCGTCTACATCTCCCCGAACCCCCCTGGGAAGGGTCATTTTCGGAGCGCTCTATGGTGCCAGCGTGTTCGCGCTCTATGCGCTACTGGGTCGAGTGGGGGCCCCGACGTTCTACGACAAGCTGCTGTTCGTTCCCATCCTGAACCTCTGCATTCAGGCGCTGGACCGGTTCGTCCGATCGTTCCGAGTCGAAACGCTTGGCCTCGACAGGCTGTGGCCGAGCATGACGCCACGCCAGCTCAACTTCGGATCGATGGCGGTCTGGACGCTCTTTTTCACCGCGCTCTTCACCACCAACATGGTGGGTGCCAGGCACGAAGGCGCGAACCCGGCGTTCTGGGAGCAGGCCTGCTCGGAAGGGCTGCGAGACGGGTGCCGGAGGCTGGTCATCAAGCAATCCAACAATTGCCGCGAGGATTTCGCGTGGTCATGCAACGAGCTTGGGATTCTCCTGGCCGAGGGGACCCTCGTTGAGGGCGATCCCGGCGGCGCGGCGGCCAGCTTCACGCAGGCCTGCGACCTTGGTCTCACCGTCGGCTGCACCAATGCTGACGTGCTCGCGTCCGGTGGCGACGGCTTCATGCACGCATCCACGAGTCTGGCCTACGCATGGGCGTACGAAGACACCCAACCGGTCAACACGGCGTGCGACTCGGGCAACGGCGAGGCCTGTTACCTGCTTGCCGAGGTCTATAGGAGCGGCCGCGGCGTCGTGCAGGATGAGGCGGCGGCGCGTGAGCTGTTCTCGCGATCCTGCGATCTGGGCTGGCCGGCCGGCTGCAGCAGCCTGGCGGAGATCTATTTGCGTGGCGAAAGCGTTGCCGTTGACTTCGGACGCGCCGCCGAGGGATTCAGCCAGGCCTGCAGCAGTGGCGAGGCGATGAGCTGTCTCCGTCTCGGGCTGATGTACCGACTTGGCGATGGTGGGATCGTGCCCGACGAGACGCGGTCGCTGGAGTTGATCGAACAGGCCTGCGACATGGGGCTGTCCACAGCGTGTGAGCTGCTCGAGTCCACGCCGGTACCACGCTGAAATGACCGTCAGACGCCAGAGCTGCCTTCGATTCGTCCTCGAGCTGACTCCCGTCTCCCAGTGACGGGCATGAGCTGCCCGACCCGGCCAAGCCCAAATGGCGGCACGCCCCTATAGAACGCCTCATATTCGCCCGCCCGGACCTTGTAGGTCTCGTGCCAAATGCCAACATCCGCTCGACTGCCATCGTTCGTCTGGTTGAAGTCAACCCATGCAGGCCAATGCGCGTGGGCCTTGCTCCGTGCATACGCCTCCAGATGGTCGAACGACCGCCAGTACTGAACCGTGACCCTCGTACCCGCCACCTGTCCCAAGAGTCCAATTTCCGGGTCCGCCGCCAATTCGCGTGCCATACGCCGCATCGCCAGAAACACGGGAAGCCACCTGTGAATCTTCCACACCGTGCCTATCCGCAGGCCGATCAGAAAGACCACGAAGTCTCCTTCGACCTGGACGGTCATTCGTTGTGCAATCGCGTTTCCCATGTGCTCCTTCCAGAACGACTCCCCCGCTCGATCGCGATCGAGCGCACAAGCGCTGTATCGTATCGCAACTACGTTCTCGCGCGAGGGCGGCGACGAGTGGCGTCCCTCCGGCGTGGTGCAACGGGCCGGAGCAGCTTCCCGTGGAGCACGTCCTGCGGCATGCGATGCTCGAGTTCACTTAAGATGGGGTCGTCAGCCGAGCGGCACGACATTCACAACTGGAGGTAGTTCGATGTCAGGACGCATCACGCGAACACTGAGTCTCGCCGGCCTCGTGCTCGGGCTGGTGGTGCCAGCTCACCTCGGCGCGCAGCAGGCGCGGGACGGGGCGCTTCCGGTCCCAGACGCGAACAACCACGTCGAGCTCATGGTGCCGATGCGCGACGGCGTCGAGCTGGCCACCAGCGTCTACGTGCCGGAAGGCGATGGAACCTGGCCCGTCATCGTCGAGCGGACGCCCTACAGCAAGGCGCGTGGCGCCCCGAAGGGTCAGCGTCTGACCGCTGCCGGCTATGTCTACGTGCACCAGGACTCCCGCGGCCGTTTTCGCTCAGAGGGCGCCTACGAGCCGTATCAGACAGACATAGCGGATGGCTACGACACGGTCGAATGGGCGGCCACGCAGCCCTGGTCCAACGGCAAGGTCGGCGTGACCGGTCGCTCGGCCATGGGCATTCACGCCAATCTGACGGCGGCGGGGGCGCCACCCCATCTTGCGGCCGCCTACGTCGTGACAGCCTCCGAGTCGTTGTTCGACGAGTCGTATTTCAACGGGGGGGTCTTCCGCGAGCATTTCCGCGGCAATTTCATGCGGCTCCAAGGCAAGGAAGACCAGATCCCGATCATGAAGTCCCGTTCCATCATGGACGAGCAATGGAAAGCGACCGACCTGATCCACCACCGCCGGAACATCACCGTCCCGATGTTCAACCTCGGAGGGTGGTACGACATGTTTGCCAAAGGCGAGGTGGGCAACTTCGTCTACCTGCAGAACCATGGTTTGGACGGTGCGCGGGGCAACCAGAAGCTCTGGATGGGGGCGTGGGGGCACTCGCCGCTGGACGGCGACCTCGAGTACCCCGGTGACATCCCGCTCGGCCCCCGGACGTTCGACTTCGAACTGCCGTGGTTCGACTATTGGCTCAAGGAGAAGGACACCGGCATCATGGAGATGCCGGCCGTCACCTACTATCACATGGCGTCGGCGCGACCGGGCCATACCTCATCGCTCAACGGCTTCCGGCAGGGCGACAGCTGGCCGCCGCCGAGCACGATGACACGCTTCTACCTGCAACCTGGTGGCGGGGTCAGCAAAACACGACCGAGTGGAGACACGATGGCGGTGTCCTACGTGCACGACCCAGACAATCCCGTGCCGACGTTCGGTGGCGCCAACTACAACAACAATCGCGACTTCCCGATCACGGTGGGTCCGGTCGATCAGCGGCAGATCGGCGATCGGCCCGACTACCTGCGCTTTCACAGCGCACCGCTCGACGCGGATTTGCATGTGCAGGGCCGCATCGACGTGGAGCTGTGGGTTGCCACCGACGTGCCGGACACCGACTTCATGGTCAAGCTCGTCGACGTGTATCCAGACGGCTACGAGGCGATCATTCTGGACACGGCGCTTCGGACACGGTTCCGGTACGGCCGCGAGCCGGCCGACGTCGAGATGATGAAGCCAGGTCGGCCAACGTTGCTCACCATCGACCTGTGGAGCACCTCCAACACTTTCGAGCGCGGACACCGCCTTGGCGTTCACGTCGCCTCGAGCAACGCGCCACGCTACGAGGTGAACCCGAGCACGGGTGAGGCGCCAGGCCGGTCGACGTTGGCGTCACGGAAGGCGACCAATACGATCTTGCTCGATCAGCGTCGTCCCTCGGCGATTGTGCTGCCAATCGTCGCCGAGCTACCACCGGCGGTGGACATCCCCTAGCAGATGTGCGGGGCACCGAGCTCACGTTGAGTTGGTCAAGCGGGACCGCTCGACGGGTCGGCCGGGTCGGAACCCTCGTCGATCTCATCCCGGTCGAGCGCGCCATCTTCATCGCGATCGATGGCAATCCGCGCGCCAGAGCCGGGCGGAACCGCGGTCACAGTCAGAACCGAACCAGACTCCAACGCCTCGACGAGATCGCCCCACGTGAACAGCTCATCCGCGCGATCGGTCTGGAACACGCTCGACGAGACCGCGACCGGCGTTGCCAGGTAGAGGATCCCGCGGGGTGAGCCGCCGACCAGTCCGTGCACGACCAGGTCGAGGTCTCCGGCGTCGGCGCGCTCTCGCAGGAGATGGTACCTGTCGAGTCGCACCGGCGGGTCGGCGACCAGATCGCCGGCTGTCAACGTCACCTGCTGCCCGACCGCCGGCGCCAGGCCGGTGTTGAACGTCAGGGAGAAATCCACCAGCTCGCGCACTTTCTGCTTGGCGCTGCGACCGGGGTTGTCTGGGAAGGTGAACGGGCTCGACGTCGGCGGCACCACCACGGTGAGAAAGAAGTCGTTCAGCGTCGGCACCGCGCCATCGTGGAGATAGCCGAAGCCGCGCACCTGGTCCCCCAGGTGGGGTGTCGGCGTCGCCTGGGTCCGGCGCTCGATGTCGCTCTGTGGCACCGCGAGTGCCGCGTCCGCCGCCTGGGCCTGTCTCTGGCGCCGTGGCGGCAGCAGAGTGGTGGCCTCGATCAGCGGCACCGAGTACCCGAACATACCCACCTTCTGGTAGAGGTTGCGCATGTGGGGGACCTTCATCTCCTGCGGGAACAGCTCCGTGGAGCCCTGGCCGTTGCTGCCCGTGGGAAGGGCGTGGCACTGGGCGCAGTTGTCGCCGTCACCGCCGAGGTCCTGGCGCTCGCCGCTGGACTCGAAGATCTCCTTGCCCGCCGCCTGCGACGCCGTCAGGCTGCCATCGAGTGCGGCGATCGGGTTGGGCGGGTACTGCACCGTCAGGATGAAGTCGCGGAACTTCTCCATCTCGGTCAGGGGCAGCTCTTCGCCCATGCCGTTGAGGTCCACGAAGGCAGGGAGAAACTGCATGAACGCCTTTTCTTCGTTCAAGGGGTCGTCGAGACCGCCGTTGCGGTCGCCTCGCCAGTGCATCGCGCCGGCACCCTTCATGCCGCGGAGACTCTGGGTCGTCATCGGCCCCTTGATCGGATGGATCGGCGTGAGGGGAACCCTGGTGTCGCCTCTGCCGAGCTGCTGCTGGCTGACGACGCGCTCGATACCGGCCGGCACGACCTCGCCCTCCGGCACCCCGAGGTCCCAGGCGAGGCTGTCGAAATCGGCGAAGACATGGCAGCTGGCGCACGCCGCGTCGCCGTGACCGGAGAGCTGCCCGTTGTAGAGGACCGGTCTGCCGTCGCGCACCGCGGCCGGCTCCGGGTTGTAGCGCAGCGGGACGGTGCCGACCTCGGCACGCCGCGCCGTGTCGACGACCGAGACCGTCTGGTCGAAGCGGTTGAGCACGTAGAGACGATTCGCCTCCTCGTCGAGGGCGAGGCCGCTCGGGCCACCGCCGACCTCAATCCGTGCCTCGACGACCCCCTCGGCGTTGAGGACGCCGACCTTGCCGGATCCGTAGGCCGCCACGTAGAGGGTGGCGCCGTCGCGGGTGAACGCCATGTCGAGCGGAAAGGCCAAGCTCTGTTCACGCTCCTCGGGCGGACCGCTCGGCGTGCTGTAGTCGATGTGCGGATTGAGATGGACCGGGTTCACGCTCGTGCCGTCGACGATTGTGACGCGGTTCTCGGTGAGGTGGCCTTTGAGCACCGGTTCGAATCGAACAATGTTCTGCGAGTCCATGTTCGAGACGTAGACGCGGCCATCGGCCGGGTTGACGGCGACGTTGAACAGGACGGTGCCGACACCGGTCGCTGCCCCAACTTCGACGGGGGGATCGGCGGTGGCATCGAGCGTGAAGAGGTCGCGGTCTGGCAGACTGAGACGCACTCGTGGCGTCCAGTCGCGTTCGAGGTCGTCGAGCCACCGGCCGTCGCCATACTTGAGAATCACACCGGCCGGCCGCGCCGGCACGCCGGCGTGGTTGCGGCTCGGCTCCGGCATGCCCGGAGCCTCGAATCCATCGTTGATCAGGGCGGTGTACCGGGGACCGTCGTCGACGGCCATGGTGGGCAGCACGGTCGTCTGGTTCCCCGAGTGGAAGCCGGCGACGTAGACGCGCCGGCCGTCAGGGCTCGCGGCGAGGCCGCGGGGCGTATCGGTAAACAGCGTGATGATGTGCGGGGTCGCGTCGAGCTCCGCCGCGTCGAAGACCCACACATCGGCCCGGCCGACACCTGGAGTCTGGAGCTGCGGGTCGCCCGGCCGATTCTGGCCACGATGGGCGGTCGTCACGAAGATCTTGTCGTGGTCCGGACCGGCGACGACGATGTCCCGCGGCTCGTCACCGACAAGCAGGGTCTGGCGCACGAAGGGTCGCTCGGGAGATGACACGTCGACGACCGACACGCTGTCGGAGAGGTGATTGACGACGTAGATCTCGGCCTCGCCGCGCACGGCGATCGCCACCGGCTCGAGCCCGACGAAAATCTCGCTGAGCGGGGAAAGCCCGGCGGGCGCGACCCGGAAGATCTCGACCCGATTGTCTGGCGTGTTTGCGGCGAACAGCAAGGTGCGGGAGGGCGACAGGGCCAGTGGGCGCACCTGGCCAGACTCGAAGTTGTAGAAGGCGGGCTGAGCCACCACTGGCGCGGCGTTTGCCAGCAGTCCGACTGCGAGCAACAGCGCCCAGGAAAGCAGTTTCCTCATGCGAACACATCCAGCGAGGGAAAGTCGCCTTTCAGGATCGTTCGGGTGTCGACGTGGCCCATCCACTTGTCGATCATCGTGGCGTACACCCGCCGGAAGTCGGTCGTGAACTTCAGATTCCCGTCGTCGTAGCCAGGGAGGTCATCGAGATCGGTCAAGCTGGGATAGGCGCCGTAGAGCCCGCCCGAGACCGGCTTGCCAATGATGAACATCGGGCCGGCGGTGCCGTGGTCCGTCCCGGCGCTCGAGTTCTGCTCGACGCGTCGCCCGAACTCGCTGAACACCATCATCGCGACATCGTCGGCACGACCGATCCGATCCATGTCTTCAAAGAAGCCCCGGAGCGCATCGCCCAGTCCCAGGAGGAGCCGATCGTGCGAGGCCGCTTGCCGCGAGTGGTGATCGAACCCGCCGTAGTTGACATAGTAGAAGCGGGTCGGCAGGCCGCCGGCAATCAGGGCGGCGACCGTGGCGAGGTTCGTTTGCTGCCCCACCTCTTCACCGTAGTCCACCGGGGTCGCATAGCTGCCCACGGCCTCGCGCACCAATGCCGAGCCTGTCGCAGCATTTCTCGTGATGCCCTCGAGGAAGCCCAGAACCCGCTCGTCTGGATCCGGCATCTTCGCACCGAGCTCTTCAGCCGCCATCAACGTCATGTCGGTGCCCTGACGCCGGAAATTCTCCGGGTCACTGAAG
>PBRZ01000161.1 GCA_002726085.1 Acidobacteriota bacterium | reverse complement strand
GGGGTCGGCATCGCCGAGCTGGTGTCGGCGGTGGCCAACACCGGGGCGCTCGGCTTTCTGACCGCGCTGACCCAGCCGACCCCCGAGGCCCTGACGCAGGAGGTCGCCCGCACGCGCGGGATGACCGACAAACCGTTCGGGGTGAACCTGACGATGCTACCGACGCTGAAGCAGGTGCCCTACGACGAGTATGCGCAGGCGATCGTCGAGTCGGGCGTGAAGATCGTCGAGACCGCCGGCAACAACCCACAGCCGTTTCTGCCCGCCTTCACGGCGGCCGGCATCAAGGTCATCCACAAGTGCACCTCGGTGCGCCACGCGGTCAAGGCGGAAGCCCTCGGATGCGCCGCAATCAGCATCGACGGCTTCGAATGCGCGGGACACCCCGGCGAGGACGATATCCCCGGTTTGATCCTGGTCCCCTGCGCCGCCGACGCGATCAGCATCCCGATGATCGCCTCGGGCGGCTTCGGCGACGCGCGCGGCCTGGTCGCGGCACTGGCGCTGGGCGCCGACGGGATAAACATGGGCACGCGCTTCATGGCGACACGCGAGGCCCCGATTCACGACAACATCAAGCAGCGGCTGGTGGAGGCGACCGAGCGCGACACGGCGTTGATCTTCCGCACGATGCGGAACACGGCGCGGGTCTTCAAGAACGAGGTCGCCGCGGAGGTGCGGGCGATCGAGGCGGCGGGCAACGCGACGATCGACGACGTCAAGCACCTGGTGGAGGGCGAGCGTGGCCGGAAGGCGCTCGAAGAGGGAGACAGCGAGGGCGGGGTCTGGTCGGCCGGCATGGTCGCGGGGCTGATCCACGACATCCCGACCTGTCAGGAGCTCGTGGACCGGATTATCAGGGAGGCCGAGGCGCTTATCGACGAGCGGCTCGCCCGAATGCGGAGCGCCCCCCCGGTGCTTTCGTGAGTGCCTTCTTGGATGTGAACGTGGTGCAGATAGAATACCGGGTGCAATAGTGCGGTAAGAACGGAGACTGATAGATGAACCCGATCGTATTGTTCCTGCTCACCGGCGTCGGCGCGTTCGTCCTCTACATCCTCATGGTGTTCGTGGTCGTCGGCAAGAAGAGGTAGCGCAAGGAGACAGCGATGATGTCTGAAACACCAGCCGGTGCCCGTCGTAGACTGCTCGCCCTTGTGGCCCTCGCGTGCGTCGCCACGAGCACCACCGCCTGGGCGCAGGATATCAAGGCGACCGTGCAAATCGAGGCGCCCGGCGCGCCGGCGATGTCGATGGACTACTGGATGAGCGACGACGCCGTCCGGATCGACATCGCGCAGCCGCAGGCGGTCTCGCTGGTCTGGATGTCCGGCAGCGCCCCGGGCATGCTGATGATCCAGCATGGCGAGCGGCGTTACATCGAGTGGGGCGAGCAGGAGTTCCAGATGATGCGGCAGATGATGGAGCGGATGCCGGGCGCCGCGGGCGGCGGCGGCAGCAGCCCCGGCGTGGATCCGGACAGCGTCCGCTTCGAGCCGACCGGCCAGACCGAGACGATCGGCCCCTGGAGCGCCACCGCGGTCGGCATTACTGGGATGGAGGCGGGCCAGGAGGCCACCATCTGGGTCGCCGCCGAACTCGACAGCGGCCTGTTCGAGCTGTTCGCCCGCATGGGCGACGCGCTCCAGGCGATGCAGATGCCGATGTTTGGCGGCGGCGCGAGCGGCCCTCAGCAACAGCTGATGCGCTACCGACAGATGAAGGACGCGGCCGGACTGCCCGCCGGCGGGGTGGTGCGGCTGAACGCCGATGCGACGATCACGCTCCAGGCGCTCGAGGAAGGCCCATTCGCGGACGACCCGTTCACGCCGCCGGCCGGTTACGAAAAGATGCAGATGCCCAACATTCCGGAGTAACCTAGGGCACCCCGTTCGTTCTCAGGTTTCCGTCACGAGAGGACCGCATCATGAGCCCGAAGCTTGTCCTGTTTGCCGCCACCGTCGCCACATTCGCCGCTGTCGTCGGCCTGCCGGCCACCGCCGACGCCGCCGACTATCACCACATGCACCTGACGGCGCCCGACGCCAAGGCGGCGGCCGCCTGGTACATCGAGCACATGGGGTGCGAGGACTTTGGACGCGAGGGCGCCTGCCAGGTCGGCGATGTCCAGATCATCTGGTTCGAGCGCGAGGTGACCGGTGCCAGCGTAGGGTCTGGCGTCAACCACATCGGCTTCTCGTTCCAGGACCTGACGGCCAAGATGGCCGGCTGGAAGGCGGCCGGGCTCGCCATCGAGAATCCCGACGAGCCGATTCGCGACATCCCGGGCCTGTTCAAGCTGGCCTTCCTCAGCGACCCCTGGGGCACGCGCATCGAGGTGGTCGAGGACCACGAGTGGATGGGCTTTCACCACATTCATCTCAGCTCGCCCGACCCGGACAGCACGCTGGCGTGGTACCAGAACATCTTCGGCGGTGAGAGCGACAGCCTGAAGGGCCGCATCGACGGATTGCGGTACGGCGGCACCTGGCTGCTCGTCGCGCGGCAGGCCGAGGGCACCCCGGAGAGCACGCGCGGCCGCGCCATCGACCACCTCGGATTTGGCTACCCGGACCTCGACGCGGCCGCCGCCGAGATCAAGAGCAAGGGTGTGGAATTCAACATGGAGCCACGCGACTACACGAACCCGCTCGGACAGGCGATGAAGATCTCCTTCGTCACCGGTCCCGACGACGTGTATATCGAGATCGTCCAGCCGGGCTCGTAGCCCTACAGAATCACTCCGGGGTGGGCACTGCCCACCCCGGAGTGATTCTTCATTCCACCCTCCCGACCCGAAGCTTCGGTCACCCACACCGGCAGGCGCCTGAAGAACCTTGCCTACCGGCCGATAACCTGAGTGGGAAGCACCGATCCCATCTCGTGTTGGCTATTGCGGTGATTGGTAAGAGGGGTCTACATGGCTGTCTGCCCACACTGCGGAATCGAAAGTGGTCGCCCCGAAGCGGTCGACCGCCCGGTGCCCTGCAAAGAGTGCAGTCGCTTGCCGTGGCAGGGCGAGGCGGCGCGGCGGCCGCCACGCACCCAAGCGCCGGTGAGGCGGCTCACCCTGGTGGGACGTGCACAGACGGGTGGCGCCCCTCCCCCGGCCCGCAAGGTTCCGCCAGCGGCCTGAGACGACCGCATCCGGCGGGGCTCAAGACAGCCCGAGGAATCGGTCGCCGCCAGCCTCCAGGAAGGCGGCTGCCGCATGCCGGTGGCCGGCCTCGGCCTGTGCGAGAGCGGCCACAAACCTCGGTGTGTCCCGCACCGCCTCCAGCCAGGTCTCGCGCGCGATGGTCGCGTGACAGAACCACCCGCCCGCCACCGCGCGCTCCAGCATCGCGAGCGTCCGTTCGTCATCGCCGACGTGCGCGGCCATCAGCGACATGTAGTAGAGGTTTTCCGGGTCCCGGGTGTTCGCGGTCGTTCGGTCGAAGGGCGCGGTCAACGCCTCGCGGTCGCCCTCGAGCATGGCGAGAAACGCCCGAGCCATGTCCAGCTCGGCCCCATGGGCTTTCGCCGTGCGCCGAGTCATCTCCTCGATGACCGGCGCGGTGCGGTTCTCGCGGAGCGCCGCCAGGAGCCCCATCATCCGGTCTTCCTGACGCTCGGTCTCGACCGCTCGGCGGATATCGCCCAGCATCCAGAAGGTCTGGCACACGCTGGTCACGACGTTCGGGTCGAGCCGCTTGGCCTTCTCGAAGGCTGCGACCGAGGCATCGAGCAACCCGCAATAGCGCAACGCGTGGACCAGACCGGCAAGCAGCTCCGGGTCGGCGCGGTGCCGTTTCGCTCGCTCGAGCAACCGGAGCATCGCCTCCTCGGCGCGGCCAAGATCCAGCTCGAGATAGGCATACAGGTGATGGGCAAGTGACAGATCCGGACTCAGCTCGAGGGCCCGACTGAACGCCGCCTCCGCCTTCTCGAAGTAATCGGCCGACTGCGCTTCGTCGCCCCAGCCGCCGATGCGCCGATAGATGCGGCCAAGCCGGGCCCAAGCGGGCGCATAGCCGGGGTCCTCGTCCAGGCACTGCAGATAGAGGTCGCGCGCCAGCTCCTGGGTCTCGCTGGTCTGACCGTACTGAGTGGCGCGCAGGTAGAACTCGTAGGCGAGCGCGCTCCCCGGCACATCGCGTTTCAGCGCCTGCTCCTCCGAGCGTGACAACGGCACCGACAACGACTCGACAATCTGGCGAGTCAGCTCGTCCTGCAAGGCGAACAGGTCGCCGAGCCCGGTCTGCGACCGGTGCGACCACTGCACGGTGCCGGCCGGCGCCTCGACCAGCTGGGCACTGACCCGGAGCTGGTCGCCGGCCCGCATCAGCGTCGCGGTGAGCACCGCATCGACGACGAGCGTGGTCGCGATGGCCTTCAGGTCGGGGGCCGGGCCGGCGAAGCTGCCGGCGGCCAGCGGCGACCGCACGACCATCGAGTCGAGACCCGAGAGCGACGCCGTCAGCGCGTCGGCCAGACCGACGGCGAGAAAATCGGTGTCGAGGTCCGGTGGGACCACGCGGAATGGCAGCACCACCAGCCGCGTGACCGCCACCGCGCGGGCCATCTCGCCCGAATCGTCGGGGCCATCGGCGGCCCGCACCGCGGCCGCCATCTGGGCGGCGCTCTGATAGCGGTCGGCCGGCTTCTTCTCGAGCGCGCGGCGAACGACACGGTCGACTGCCTCGACCGAGGCGGACCCGGTGAGCACCGGCGGACGCTCGTAGAGGACCGCGTGCATCGACGCCATCATCGACGCCGCGGCGAACGGCGAGCGACCCGCCACCATCTCGAACAACAGCACGCCGGCCGCGAACAGATCCGCCCGCGCATCGACACGCGACTCGTCGAGCTGCTCCGGCGCCATATAGGCCGGTGTGCCGACGACCTGACCCGCCACCGTCAGATCCGCCGTGGTCGCCGCCATGTCATCGGCCACCGAGCGCGCCAGCCCGAAGTCGAGCAGCTTGATGCCGTGGCCGGTCACGAACACGTTCGACGGTTTCAGATCTCGATGCACGACGCCGCGGCCATGCAGGGCCTCGAGCGCCGCCAGCACCGGCAGCAAGGTGGAGAGCGCATCGTGCGGTGTCAGCGGCCCCGCCTGCAGCTGTTCGGACAGCGGACGCCCGTCGAGCAGCTCCATCACCAGAAACAGCTCGCCCGCGTCTTCCGCGATCTCGTAGAGCTGGCACACGTTTGGATGATTGACCGACGCGGCCGCCCGCGCCTCCCGCCAGAAGCGCTCACGGGTCGCGGGGTCTGAGCCGGCGGCGCGGATCGTCTTGACGGCGACCGGACGGTTCAGCTTTTCGTCCACCGCCGCATAGACCACCCCCATGCCGCCTTCGCCGAGCTTGCGGGTGATCCGATAGGAACCGATGCGCGCAGGCAGATCCGTCATCTGCTTCTATTGTTTCTCATCCTGCGTGCCGCGCGAACGATGACGTAGTCGGGAACCAGGCATTGGGCTACTGGCTACAGGCTACGGGCTACAGGCTACAGGCTACAGACGCTCGGGGGGCCACTCGATGAGCTGGGCTGGCGGTGACACTCACAGCACTCGTGGCCGCATTGTCGGCATACTGCCGCTTGCGCCCACTGGGGCGCGGTGATACAAGTGGCGCAGGCCGTCAGGGTTTCGCGGTCGTTCCCATGATGCGGGTTCGCTGCCGCGCCGTCCGTGCCGTTCATCCGTAGTGAGGAGTCTCCGATGTCCCGAACAGCTCTTGCCCTCGCCGTTGTCATCTCGTTCGTCGCCGCACCGGCGGTCGCGCAAGAAGCGTCGTCGCTTGCCGTCGGCGACGCCGACGGCTTCATGGGGAAATGGACGCTCAGCATGGTCGCAGACCAGGGTGAGTTCGCAATGGGGCTCGACTTGACCGACGTCGGCGGCATGGTCGCCGGACTCATCTCGAACGACTACTCGGGCAACGAGACGGTGACCGACATCACCCTGTCGGGAGAGAACCTGGTGCTGAAGTACGACGCCAACTTCCAGGGGCAGGGCATCCCGGTCGAGGTGACCCTCGAGCCGGCCGGCGACGGCCTGGACGTGGCCTTCGACTTCGGTGGGCAGTTCTTCATGGATGGCAAGGGGACGCGGTAGGGGACGGGCGCCCTACTTGACGGTGGCGCGGACGACACGCTCGATCGTCAGCCCCTGCACGACGATCGAGAACACCACGACGCCGTAGGTCGCGGCCAGTATCGTGTCCCGGAGGGGCGAGGACGGCAGCGAGAGCGCCAGCGCCACCGAGATGCCGCCACGGAGTCCGCCCCAGGTCAGCACCGGAATCGCTCCGGGTGTGAAGTCCTGCCACGGTCGGAGCGTCAGGATCGGCAAACTGACACTGATGAACCGGGCCGTCAGCACCAGCGGGATAGCGGCCGCCGCGACCCATAGCATCGCAGGTGTGAGCGTCAACGCGAACACCTCGAACCCGATCGCCAGGAACAGCAGCGAGTTCAGGATCTCGTCGAGCAGCGACCAGAATTTCTCGACGTGGTCGCGTGTGCCGGCGCTCATCGCGAACTGCGTGCCGTGGTTCCCGATGAACAGCCCCGCCACCACCATCGCGATCGGGCCGGACAGGTGCAGTTGCAACGCGAGCGCATAGGTGCCCATGACCAGCGCCAGCGTGATCAACACTTCGAGATTGTGCTCGTCGATCGCCCGCATCGCCCGATAGGCCACATAACCCGCCGCCAGCCCGAGGACGACACCACCACCCGCCTCGGTAAGGAAGAGGCGCGCAATCCCGCCTGCTGTCGGCGTGGCGCCATGCTCGCCTCCGCCGGTGGCGACGACGACGAGAATCGAAAACAGCACGACCCCTACTCCGTCGTTGAACAGACTCTCGCCGGCGATCTTCGCCTCGAGGGTCTCCGGTACCGTGGTTTTCTTCAGGATGGCCAGCACGGCGATCGGGTCGGTCGGCGAGATCAAGGCGCCAAACACGAAACAGTAGGGCAGCGGAAGGTCGAGACCGGCCAGACCGGTCAGCAGATACGTGGCCGCCCCGACGAGCCCCGTCGAGAGCAGTATGCCTACGGTGGCGAGTGTCGAGATCGCCCAGCAGCGACTGACCAGATGCGCCAGGTCGACGTGGAGGGCCCCGGCAAACAGCAGGAACCCCAGCATGCCGGTCATCAGGGTGTCGTGAAAGTCGATCTGCGTGAGCGTGTCGCGCACCGTGCTCTCGAGCCGCAACGCCGGCGCCACCGCGTCGAGCAGTAACGCGGCGAACGACACCCCGAGCGCGATGAGGACGAGCCCGATGGTGTGGGGCAACCGGAACCACCGGTGGTTGACCCAGCCGCACGCCGCCGCCAGGGTGACCACCAGCGCGGCGAGGTTGAAGACAGAGGCAAGGGACATGGGAGGGTTCAAAGCTCGAAGGAGACAGGAGGCAGGAGACAGGAGACAGGAGGAACTGGAGGCTTCGCAAGCATCATTGTGCCTCGGCCTGCCGTTACCGGCGCTTGGCGCGGTTCTTCCGGGACGTCTTCTTTGCGGTCTTACGCTTGGCGCGGGGCGCCTGGGCGGCGGCGTCGGCTTGGGCGCCGAGCGCGACGCTCCGCTGGTAGGCGGCCAGCACCGCTTTCGACAGCACCGTGCGGAAGCCTCCTTTGTCGAGCTGATAGATCGCGTCGGCGCTCGTCCCACCGGGCGACGTCACCAGGTTCCGCATCTCGGCCGGGTGCACCGGGGACCGCTCGGCGAACATCGCTGCGCCCCGCACCGTCTGGATGACCATCTCCCGGGCGTCGGCGCGCGACCACCCGAGATGCACGGCGGCGTCGATCAGCGCCTCCATCAACAGGAAGACGTAGGCCGGTCCGCTGCCGCTGACGGCGGTCGCCTTGTCGAGGAACTCTTCGTCATGCACGTAGAGCTGCTTGCCGAGCGCGCCCAGAATGGCGCCCGCCTGCTCCCGCTGAGCGTCCGACACCGCCTCGGTCGCGGTCCAGACCGTCATGCCTTCGCCAACCTGGGCCGGCGTGTTGGGCATCGTCCGCACGATCGCCTTGTGACCCAGGCCCGCGGCCATCGACGCGATGCGGGCGCCCGCCACAATCGACACCACCAGCGTCTTCGGCCGAAGCACGCCCTTCAGATCGGCACAGACCGCGGAGAGGACCTGAGGCTTGACCGACAGCACGACGATGCGGGCCTTACGCACGGCGATGCGGTTGTCCCGTGTCGTGTGGACGTGGAACAGATCGCGCACCTCTTTCAAGCGCTCCGGACGCCGGTCGGCGGCGGTGACGGCGCCCGGCTCGACGAGCTCGTGCCGCAACAGACCGCCGATCATCGCTTCGCCCATCGCCCCCGTCCCGATGAAGGCGATCGGGACGTCGTGCAATATCGTCGACCGTTTCAAAGACCGCTCCTTTCGTAGAAGAACCGAACCCTTATGTTACGGCCCGTCCCTGCACCCGGCAAATTCCGGTATCCTTCGCTCGTCTGACTTCTACCTTCTGACTGCTGATTTCTTCGCGCGCCCATGGACCCTCTGACCCACACGCTCGCCGGCGCCAGCCTCGCGCAGACCCGGTGTGGCCGCGTGCCGCTCGGGACCGTCACGGGCGTTATCGGCGCCAATCTGCCGGACGTCGATGCCGCCACCTATTTCCTGGGCGCCGACGTGGCGCTCGGATTCCGTCGAGGCTGGACCCACGGCGTGCTGGCGGTGGCGCTGCTGCCGCCGCTGCTGGCGTGGGCGATGCACCTGGTCGACCGGATCCGCTGCGCACAGACACCGACGGCAACACCGGTTCCGGTCGTCCGTCTGCTCGCACTCTCCTATCTCGCGGTGTTGTCGCACCCGGCGCTCGACTGGCTGAACACCTATGGGATCCGGCTGCTGATGCCGTTCGACGGGCGCTGGTTCTACGGCGATGCGCTGTTCATCGTCGACCCGTGGGTCTGGCTGGCGCTGGGGACCATCGTGGTGCTGGCGCACAGCGGATCGCGATTGCAGGCAGCCGGGTGGACCGCACTGGCCGTCATCGCCACCGCCCTGGTGACCGGTGTCCCCGGCGTGCCTGTCGTCTTGCGGGTCCTCTGGTGCCTCGGGCTGGCAGTGGTCGCCGGCCTGCGTGTCTGGGCCGGGCTGCAGCCCCGACTTCAGCGGGTCGCGACCATCAGCCTCGTGCTCGCCGGTCTCTATGTCGCCGCGATGGTCGGCAGCTCGCGGCTCGTGCGGCTCGAGGTGGCGCAGTGGGCCCGAGACCGCGGGCTCGAGGCGAGCCGGATCATGGTGATCCCGTCGCCGGCCGACCCGTTCCGGCGCAACGTGCTGATTGCCGACGACCAGCACTATCACCGACTGACGTTCGACTGGCTCGCGTCCGAGCGTGTGCAGCCACGTGGAGGGGCGACGCCGATCGGCGACGAGCACCCGGCCGCCAGGGCGGCGCTGGCGGCGCCGGCGATCTGGGGACTTGCCACCTGGACCCGGTTCCCGTGCTTTACCATCGAGGCGTTGACCGACGGCTACCGCGTCGCGGTTGCCGACATGCGGTTCGGCCGTGGCGTGGTCGAGCTGGACCGGAATCTCAAGCCGCGGTGACACACGACGACACACTCATCTTGTCGAACGTCCTGGAGACTCCTGAATGACACGACGCAATCTCGCCACAATGCTGTTCGCCCTGCTGTTGGTCGCCCCGGTCGCCGCGCAGGTCGACGTCGACGACGTCTACGACCTGGTCGAGCATCACTATGCCGACAACGAGGGGGTACGGATCCACTACGTGACTCTCGGCGAGGGTCCGGTGGTGCTGTTCATGCACGGGTTCCCCAACCAGTGGTACGACTGGCGGTATCAGATGGCCGCGCTCGCCGACGATCATCAGGTGGTGGCGATGTCGATGCGTGGATACAACCGCAGCGACCGGCCAACAGGCGTGGAGCACTACGACGTCGCACATCTGACGGCCGACGCGGCCGCCGTCATCGCCGATCTCGGGGTCGAGGGGGCGACGATAGTCGGGCACGACTGGGGTGGCATCGTTGCCTGGTCGTTCGCCGAGCGGTTTCCCGAGCTGACCGACAACCTCGTCATCTTCAACCGACCCCACCCCCGCTCGCGCAAGCGGGAGATGGCGCTGAACAACGAGCAGAAGCGCCGCAGCGCTTATATCGCGCGGTTCACGACGACGGAGGGCGACCTGGGCGGCATGAACGCCGAGCAACGCGCCCGGCGCTGGGAAGGCACGGTCTGGTACGAGCGATATCTGGAGGCGTATCGCCGTTCGGACTACGAGGCGATGCTGAACTACTACCGCGCCTATTACCCGGCGGCGCCCTGGATGGTGGACGAGTCGCCCATCGTGCCGCTGGAGGTCCCGGTGCTGGAGTTCCACGGGCTCGACGACGGCGCCTACGTCAATGAGTCGCTGAACGACACCTGGAAGTCGATGGGCCAGGATCTGACACTCGTCACCCTGCCCGGTGTCGGACACAACTCCCAGAACACCGGGGACATTCCCTTCGTCACCAACATGCTCCGGTCGTGGCTGGAGCTGCAGCAGGCTCGTCGCTGAGCCCGACACGCTGACGCCGGACCCCGAGGTCACGCGCCACCGGTCGTGACCTCGGGTACATAAGTGCCGAAGCTCCAGACATGGCCCTCGAGGTCGCGGGCGATGTACTCGCGCGATCCGTACTCGCTGTCTTCGAGCTCCATGATGATCTCGGCGCCGGCCGCCTTGGCGCGGTCGTGATGCGCGTCGACATCGTCCACGTGAATGTAGAGCCCCTGTGTCGGTCCGCCCACCGCGGCGGGGTTCTTCATCTGCATGACGTCATCGCGGGTCGAACCGATCATGATCACGCTTCCGCCGTAGCGGAGCTGCGCGTGCGCGATGGTGCCGTCGGGTCCCGGCACCAGCATCTGCTTCTCGAAGCCGAAGGCCTTGGCGAGCCATTCGAAGGCCGCCGGGGCGTCCTCGTACCGAAGAAACGGAAAAATCCGTGTCGCTGGGGTAGTGCTCATCTGGTAATCGTGTCCAGAACTCCCGAAAATGTCACGCCTGCAACGGACATATAATCGGCGACATGAATACAGGAATCCTGCGGGCCGCTGCCCTGGCACTCGGCGCGGGCGGAGTCTTGCTCCTGTTCGACGGGACGGTGGCGGCACAGAACGGGTCGAGCTTTCTCGATGCAAGTCGCTCGGCGATCGACTACACGGTGGCCACCACACGCCCGGCGGTGGCCTGCGAGTCGCTTCGGAGCCTGACGGGACACGACTTCAGCATCGTCTCGGCGACGGTGGTCGAGACGACGCCAGAGGTGCCTGAACACTGCCGCCTGTTCGGGGTCATTCCCCCGGAGATCCGCTTCAACGTCAACCTGCCTACCGGGTGGAACGGCCGTTTCTACATGCACGGCAACGGCGGCTATGCGGGCAACCCGCCCGAGAGCGCCGGGGCGCAGCGCACCGCCGGCCGCGCCGTGGCACAGGGCTTTGCTACCGCCTACACCGACACCGGGCACGACAACCGGGTGGAGCCGCTGGGCACGTTCGCCCACGACAACCTCGGCAAGGAGATCGACTATGCGTTTCGCGCCGTTCATCTGACCACGGTCACCGCGAAGACGCTGATCGGCACTTACTACGGCACCGCCGAGCGCTTCGCCTACTGGGACGGCTGCTCGACCGGCGGCCGGCAGGGTCTGATATCGGCGCAGCGGTTTCCGGACGACTTCGACGGCATTCTGGCGGGGGCGCCGGTCCTCAACTTCACCGACATCCAGATTGCCTACGTGTGGAACAACCAGGCGCTCGAACGGCACCCGCTCAACCCGGCCAGGATGTCACTGGTGGGTGAGGCGGTCTACGCGCGGTGTGACGCCACAGACGGACTCGAGGACGGCCTGATCACCGACCCACGCGCCTGTGACTTCGACCCGGCGCGGCATCTCGAGGTCTGCGGCGGGTCATCTGATGGCGGCGGCAATGCCGCGGGCTGCTTCTCGGCCGGTGAAATCGAGACGCTGCAGGCGATCTATGGCGGGGCCATGCGCAACGGCACGCCGTTCTTCCCCGGTCAGCCGGTGGGCGCCGAGGCGGGCAACGGGTGGAACCGCTGGATTGTCTCAGACGGCGGCCAAACGCTGGGGCTGACCTTTGCCGAGACCTTCTTCAAGTATCTGGCGTTCACCCCCGACGACCCGGACCACGACTGGCGCGACTTCGACTTCGAGACCGACCCCGACCGCGTGACGATTCGCGAGATGCTCGACGCCACCGACCCGGATCTGTCGGCGTTTCACGCCGCTGGCGGCAAGATGATTACCCACTTCGGCTGGGCCGACACGGCACTGAACCCGATGATGGGGGTCGACTACTACGAGGATGTGCGGGCGACCATGGGAGAGGCGAAGGCGGCCGACGTCTACCGCCTATTCATGGTGCCCGGCATGTTTCACTGCCGCGGCGGGATCGGCACCGATCGGTTCGATGCACTGACACCGCTCGTCAACTGGGTCGAGGGTGGCACCGCGCCGGACCAGATTGCGGCGGCTCGGGTCGAGAACGGGGTGGTCACGCGCACGCGGCCCCTCTGCCCGTATCCGCAAGTGGCAACCTACACCGGCTCGGGCAGCATCGACGACGCGAGCAACTTCGTCTGCGGACTGCCCTAGCCTCTTCGCAGGACCGCGACCGGGTCCACCCGGGTGGCCCGCCACGACGGCACCAGTGTTACCGTGATGCCGACCAGGCCAAGTAACACCACCACCGACACTGCCGTCACCGCGTCGGTCGGTTGCACGCCGAACAGCAGCCCCGACAACAGGCCTGTCAGTGGCCAGGTGGCAACCAGGCCGATGGCGGCACCCGAGGCGAGCAGCCGCATGCCGCTCGCGGCGACCCAGCCGATGAGTTGGGACGTGTCGGCGCCAAGCGCCATGCGGACCCCGATCTCCTGGTGCCGTTCGCGCACACGCGCCGACAACACACCATAGACTCCGAGCATCGCCAGGAAGACGGCGGAGACGGCAAAGGCGAGCAGCGTCACCATCGCCTGCCGGTCGCGCACCATCGTGGCGCCGACCAGATCCTCGAGCGGCGTCAAGCCGTAGGCCGGCTTCTGGGGGTCGACTTCCCGGAGCGTCGACCGCACGGCCGGGATGAGCGCGCGGGGGTCGCCGGCGCCGCGAATGGCGACGTTCATGATCAGATAGGAGCGTTGCGCGTGTGGCAGATAGATCTCCGCCAGCGGTTCGCTGCGGGGGCCGCGAAAGCGCACGTCGCCCACCACACCGACCACCTCGTAGGGATAGGTGCCGGCGGTGCTGTAGTCGACGACGAGGCTCTCGCCTACGGCCGACTGCCCGGGCCAGAGGCGCGCAGCGAGCGTCTCGCTGACCATGACCACCGGGGGTGCGTCGGGATGGTCCCGCGCATCGAATGCTCGCCCCCCGGCGATCTCGAGACGCAGGGTGTCGAAGTAGCCCGGTGTGACCATGCGGACCGAGGCCGGGATGCGGAGTCGCTCGTCGACCACACCGTCGGGCCAGACAGGGCGAGCGAAGTCGGGCCCGAGCGGGCCGGTTGGCAGTGTCGTAGCGGCACCGACCGCCTCGACACCCGGAAGGGCTTCGAGCTGCGTGAACAGCGCATCGTAGTAGGCGCGCGCCCGCTCTCCGCTGCCATAGGCCTGGGCGTCCAGAAAGATCGGAGCCACCAGCACGCCGCCAGGGTCGAACCCGGGGTCGGCGGAGCGAAGGGCAACGAAGCTGCGCACCAGCAGACCCGAGCCGCAGAGCAGCACCAGCGCCAGCGCCACCTGCCCGATGACCAGCGCGTCGCGCACACGATGCTGTGGCGCCGACGCCGTGAACCGCAAAGACGCTGCACGCAGACCTCGCGCCGGGTCAGAATCAGTACGCGCGCCCCGCCATGCCGGGAGCACCCCCGACAGCAGGGCCGCGAGACTCGTCACCCCGAATGCGAACCAGAGCGCGCGGGCACCCAGCGCCACCTCGTCGAGACGCGGGAGGTCTGGAACGAATCGCGGGATCACGCGCAGCCCGCCCAGCGCGAGACCGACCCCGAGCGCGCCGCCGACGAGCGCCAACACGAGAGATTCGATCCACGACTGACGGAGCAGCCGCCCCGGTGTCGAGCCGAGTGCCAGTCGCACCGCATGCTCGACCGACCGATCCAAACCGCGCATGACCGAGAGCAGCGCCACGTTCGCGCAGGCGACCAGCAGCACCAGCCCCACGGCCGCAAACAGCATCCAGAGCACGCCGGCCGTGTCGCCCACCACCTCGGTCGCCAACGGATTCAACCGCACGCGCCACCCACGGTTCGTGTCCGGATAGTCGCGCGCCAGCGTCTCGGCGACCCTGTTCAGGTCGTCCTCGGCCTGCGCGATCGACGCTCCGGCCGCGAGCCGGCCCATGGCGCCGAGATAGTGCTGGTCGCGGGGCCGCTCGCCCGACAGGTCCCAGGGCATCCAGGCCTGCACGCCCGCCTCGGGCAGTGCGAAGCCGGCCGGCATGACACCGACCACGCGAAACGGCCGGCGCTCGAGCATGACCGTGCGGTCGACGATGCCCGCATCGCCACCAAAGCGCTGCCGCCAGAGCTCATGACCAATGATGACGACCGGGTTGGAGCCGGTCGGCGCGTTGGCGGTGTCGAACTGGGCGGCGAGGGTCTCGTCCTCGGTGAAGGTTCTCCCCAGGAGCGGCGTCACGCGAGCAAGGGGAAAGAAATCGGTGCTGACCTGTGCCGTCAGCACGACATCAGCCTCGTCCTCCGCGCTCAGCGTGCGGCCCATGGTATAGAAGCCGGCGATCCCCTCGAACCGCGAGGTCTGACGGCGCCAATCGTCGATGTTCCCACTGGCGGCGCCGGTGCGGTCGACCCCGAGCTCGGGGTTGGTGTCGACTATGCTGACGAGCTGGCTTGCCTCGGGATACGGCAGCGGGCGAAGCACGACCCCGTCGATGACAGCGAAGAGCACGGTGCTGGCGGCAATGCCGACACCGATCGTGACCACAGATAGCGCGGTCGGGCCCGGCGCGCGCCGGAGCACGCGCCACGCGTAGGCGGTCTCCTTCACGAGCTGCTCGAGCACGAAGCCGGACCGGTGCTCGGCAAGCTGCTCTCGCACGGCGTCGACGCTGCCCAGCTCGAGACGCGCCTGGCGCCGCGCCTCTTGTTCGGGAACTCCGCCTCGCCGCTTGTCGTCGACCGCAAGAGCGATGTGCTGCTCGAGCTCGGCAACCGACTCGCGGTCCACCTCCTGGCTCTGGAACAGCTCGCGACAGCGACGCCACAATCCGGTCATGTCCGCCTCCGCAGCTAGGTTGCCTGTCGTCGAACGGCTACTCGGCTTCGACCTGCAGGATGCGCGTCATCGCGTCGGCGACGCGGTGCCACTCCTGCTCCTCCGCCGTCAGCCGGCGGCGGCCCGTCCGCGTGATCGTGTAGAAACGCGCGCGCCGATTGTTCTCGGAGACCGACCATTCGGCATTGATGGCGCCCGCCCGTTCGAGCCGCTGCAGCGCGGGATACAGAGCGCCAAGGGTGACGCGAAACACGCCCTCCGAGACCTGCTCGATGCGCCGGCTGATGCCATAGCCGTGCAGCGGGCCGAGGTCGAGCGTCTTGAGAATGAGCAGGTCGAGTTTCTCGGTCGCCATGACACTCCTATCTAATTCGATAGGAAGTGTATCGCGTCCGAGCCAGAGTGTCCAGCGGCAGCGGGTTCCCTCACGCCGGCTTCCGGGCAATGACCAGGCGGGTGAGGCCGGGGATGACGTCCTGGGTGACCACGTCGCGGAAGCCAACGGTCTCGGCCACGCCGGTCAGGTCTGACGGGGTGAACGACACGGCGTCCCTGTTGAACAGAAACGCCACGAACCACAACGCGGCACCGGTGGGCCCCTGTCGATCGTCGTTGACGACGAAGTCGTGCAGGAAGAGCTGCCCGCCGGGCCGGAGCGCGTCGTAGGCCAGCCTGGCCAGACGCGGTATCGCCTCCCCTTTGACCGCGGTCAGCAGATAGGACAGCAGCACGGCGTCATGGCCGTCTGGCCACGGCGTGTCCAGCGCGTCACCAGCGATAAAGCGGATACGGTCCGACAGGTTCGCCTCGGCAATGAAGTGCTCGGCGAGCAGCGCGACGGTCGGGAAGTCGAGGATGGTAGCGTGCAGTCGCGGAAATCTGCGGCACAGCGTGATGCTGAACGCGCCGCTTCCGCCGGCGACATCCAGCAGGCTGGTTGCCCCTGACAGGTCGACCAGTTGCTGGACGACCGTGGCCGGTCCGAGCGATCCAACGTGCTGGGCTCGGGTAAAGTGCTCGGCCTCTTTCGGGTCGGCCATCAGGTCATACAGCGACGCGGGTGCCTTTCCCACAAGCGCCTGGTCGAGGTCTGTCAGGAGGGGATACACCTGCCGGTCGATCTGAAACCGCAGGTAGTCGCCGAAGTATCGCGGCGACGCAGTTACCAGATACTGCTGGCTCGCCGGGGCGTTGATGAAGCCGTCGTCGCGACGCTCCATCAGCCCGAGGCTGACGCAGGCGGTGAGCAGCGTGTCGAGCCGGTGCTCGGCAATGCCGGTGTCGTCGGCAAGTGCCGGAAGCGGGCGGGGACCGTCCGCCAGCAAGTCGAACAGCTTGGCGTTCAGCGTCGCAAACAGCACCTTCGACGCAATGAAGCCGTAGGCGATGTGCGAGATTTGACGAACGTCGGAGATCGGCGGCACGAGCGTCTGGGGGTCAGGGTTACGGCTCAAACAGGATCTTGCTCAGTCGCTCCAGATCGCCCGTGAGAGGCGTGTCCCCGGCTGGCATCCGGTTCCCGCTCAGGATATAGGCGACCAGGTCGGCCGTCTGCTCGGCCGACAGCGTGCCGGGCGCATCTTGCGGCATCTCGTCGCGGATCAGCTCGAACAGCTCACCCAGTGTCCGACCCGTCCAGCGGTTCCTGAACGTGTGGTCGGCGAGCAGGGCCGCGACCTCCGGGGCGAACGCCGACAACTCGCCGTGACAGGACAGGCACTGGCCGGCATAGACCGAGCCACCCTGCTCGACCTGCGCGGCCGTGTAGACGCCGTCGCGCACCGACGGAGGAGCCTGGGCCCGGACGCTGCCTCCCACCACCGCCAGGATCGCCGCCGTGACAGCGCCGATGTGAGCCGCGCGCATCTAAATCTCTTACGCCCTACGCCGCCTACGGTCCGACGATGAGCGTCGCGTTGCGCTTGGGCACCTGGCCACCCGTCTCGATCGTGGTCACCACCTTCACCGCCTCGATGTCGAGAACGGCGACGCTGTTGTTGCCCGAGAGCGAGATGTAGGCGTACCGGCTGTCGGGTGTCATGGTGACCCAGTTCGGGGAGTGCCCGACACGGGTCCCACCCACCAGCTTCAGATCAGGAAGCGAGTAGACATACACGCTGCTGTTCAGGCTGCTGTTGGCGACCAGAAACCGGTTGTCAGGTGTGACGCCAATCCCGTGCGCGGTGTTGCCGCCATGCCCCGGGGTTCGCTGGTCGTCCGGCACGGCGGGATACTCGATCCGGTCGACCTCTTTGCGCGTGTCGAAATCGAGCACGCCGAATCCGTTGAAGCCCGAGAGCTGCGCGTAGATCCGCCGCGTCGACCCATCGGGGTTCGTGTCGAACGTCATCGGCCGGATGCCGAGGTCCCAGTAGGTGGCCCACACCGGCATGTCGGTCGCGGTGTCGACCACGGTGATGTTCCGCGCGCCGATCGTGCCGGCGACGGCGTACTTGCCGTCGGGTGTGACATAGGTGTTGTGCACGCCGCCGTGCACCGAGATGGTCGCAGAGATCTCGTTCGTGCTCGTATCGATGACCTGCAGCGCCCCGGGGGACTGCGCAATGGCCACGTAGACCTTGCGTCCGTCGGGCGTGGCGGCAATGTTGTTGGGACGGCCGACCAGCGCGATCTTCTTGGTGACCTTCAGCATCGCCACGTCGACCACATCGACGGTGTTGGTCGATTCGTTGGCGACATAGATCGAGCGTCCGTCGGGCGACGGCGCCGCCCCGTGCGCCCGCTCGATACCGGTGACCTCGCCCACGACCGTGTTGGTGACCGGATCGATGATGTGCACGTTGTCGCCGGCACTGTTCGTCTGCACGATCCGGACGGTGCCCTGCGCGGCCGCCGTCAGCGGCAGGAGGAGGAGTGACGACGCCGCCAGGGTCCACGTCAACCTGTGTGTGTTAGCCATCGCTGAAACTCCTGTGTTGAACGGCCGCACGGCCTAATTGTCCCCGCGCACCCAGTCCGCAATCGTCTGGAACTGCGAGTCGTCCTGCGAAGTGAACTGTCGTCCGCCATTGTGAAACTCGTCGCCGCCGGCTGCCGGTTCGAGCGGATGCATGAGCAGGCGGCTGGCCAGCGGCTGACCCGGCGTCACCAACCCGGCGACGCGCTCGAAATTACGGCGCGACTGTGTGTCGTCCCACATGGTCGCGCCCGGCGACAGCTCTTCGAGGAACGCGGTTCCCCCTTCGCCGGCGTGGCAGACGACACAGCGGGTAAAGCCCGCGCGTTTCTCCGCGAAGATCGGTTGCACCTCGGTCTTGAAGACCTCGAAGTCCAGACCCGCGGTGGACGAGGCGGGCTGTAGTGTCAACATCGCTGTCAGGGCCCAAAGCACGATCATGACGGTGCCTCCTTCCTCGGCGCGGCGACCAATATCTCTACTCGAGAGACCGAGTCTACTCCCGTTGAGGCTTTCATGCCAGAATGCCGGCCATGACTTCCAGGCGTCTTGGTATCGGGTTCATCGGCAGCGGATTCATCACCCGGTTTCACATCCAATCGATGGTGGGTGTGCGCGAGGCAGACGTGAGGGGCGTGTGGAGCCCGAACGGCGAGCACGCCGACGCCACGGCAGCGCTTGCTCGTGACCTCGACGTTGGCGAGGCGCGGTCGTTTCCGTCTATCGAGGCGATGGTGTCCGACCCACAGATCGACGCCATCTGGCTGTGCGGGCCGAACCACGCCCGGGTGGAGAACGTCGACGCGATCTGCGCCGCCGTCAAGGACGGCGCGACCCTGCGCGGCATCGCCTGCGAGAAGCCACTGGCGCGCACGGTGGCCGAGGCGAAGCAGATCAAGGCTGTCGTTGACGCGACCGGTCTCAGCCATGGGTATCTCGAGAACCAGCTTTTCGCCCCATCGGTGACTCGTGGTCGCGAGCTGCTCTGGCGGCGCGGCGCCGCCCTGACCGGCCGGCCCTACCTGGCACGCGCCGCCGAAGAACACAGCGGCCCTCACATGCCGTGGTTCTGGCGCGGCGACCTGCAGGGCGGCGGTGTGTTGAACGACATGATGTGTCACTCGATCGAAGTGGTGCGTCATCTGCTGACGGCGCCCGGCGCGCCGCGCGACTCGATTCGCCCCCGGCGAATCACCGGCCATATCGCCTCGCTGAAGTGGACGCGACCCGACTACAGCGACAAGCTGCGACGCACCATGGGGGACCAGGTCGATTACCGCGCGCACCCGGCCGAAGATTTCGCCAGCGCCACGGTCGAGTACGAGACAGACGACGGTGCAGCCCTGCTGGGCGAGGCCAGCACCTCCTGGAGCTACGTCGGCGCCGGGCTCCGGCTCAGCATGGAGCTCCTCGGGCCCGAGTACTCGATGTCGGTCAACACCCTCGACACCGGGCTGAAGCTGTTCTTCAGCCGCGAGGTGCGCGGCGAGGCCGGCGAGGACCTGGTCGAGAAGCAGAACGCCGAGGTCGGCCTGATGCCGGTCGTGGCCGACGAGGTAGGCGAGTATGGCTACACCGCCGAGAACCGACACATGGCCCGGGCGTTTCTGCGCGGGACGACACCCGATCTCACGTTCGATGACGGAATGGAAGTGGTCGAGCTGCTGATGAGCGCCTACATGAGCGCCGAACAGGGACGGACGCTGCCGTTTCGCCCCGACGGGCTCGACGCGTTCGTGCCGGCGGTAGCAAAGGGCACTTGGACAGGACGGAGCACTTACTGATCCCGGAGCTCGTTTGGGTTGATTCTGTAGCGCAGGCCTTCAGGCCTGCGAGGCAAGGCTGAAGCCCTCCCCCCGCGCATGTCGACCCAACCGAGCAACGGTCTGGAACCGGGGCCGGATTGCCGCATTGTGGGCTGTCTTTACCGTACCCACACGGACAAAGCGTAGACCGCGGGAAGCAGCGAGAGCAGGAGCAACACCCCCGCAATGACGCGCCACGACCGGTGCGAATAACAGGTGAGCATCACCACCGCGCCGCCAATGATCAACAGCAGCTCGAACGCTCCCACCAGCCCACCGTAGTATCGAGGATCCCAGTAGGAGACCGGGCTGACAAATCGCCAGGACGACAGCGGAAAGAAATGCGCATGCGCGTCTTCCCGGTGAACCAGCAGGTCGGTAAGGCTGTGCACCGCCATGCTGGCCAGAAAGGCGAGCCACGCGGAGGCACGCGCGCGCCAGGCGATGTAGGCTCCCAGGCCGATGAGCGGCAGCGAATTGAAGATGTTGATGAACCCCTGCCAGGCCGGGTCGAAATACCGGGTCGACCAGATGACCCGGTTGGGGGTGCCCAGCACAATGCGCTCGGTCAGATAGAACACGACCATCGGCAGGTCCGGTATGAGCGCGCCACCGGTTATGGCCCCGCAGTGGGAGCGCCAGCGTCCATGGCCCAGCGCCAGCGCGCTGATCACGACATGGGTGGGGGTATTCATCTGGTAGGAGAACTATAATCGGCAGCATCTCGTATCGAAAAGGGGACATCAGCAAGGGGCAACCGATGAGCAGCAGCCGACGGTGTCGTGATCTCGTGTTGGGCGGACTGGTTGTCGTTGCAGTCGGGGTAATGGCAGCCGGCCCCGTAACTGCGCAGTCCTCCGTGCCGGATGGCGAATGGCACGCGTTCGGGCGGGACGGTGCGAACACCAAGTATTCACCGCTCGACCAGATCACGGCCGAGAACTTCGGGGACCTGGAGATCGCCTGGCGCTGGGCGTCGCTGTCGCAGGCGGTCGTCGCCGAGCACGAGCGTATCCGCCCCAGCGCCTTCATGTCGTCACCGCTGATGGCCGATGGGCTCGTCTACGTCAGTACGGCGCTCGGGCAGGTGGCCGCGCTCGACGCCGGCACCGGCGAGACGGTCTGGACCCACGACCCGCGCATCTACGACTACATGGAGCGCCCGCCCAACATGGGCTGGCGTCATCGAGGGCTGACCTACTGGAAGGACAACCAGAGCGATGATGCGCGCATCTTCATGGCCAACCACGACCTGAAGCTGGTAGCGCTCGACGCCAAGACCGGCGCGGTGTATCAGGACTTTGGAGAGGCCGGATTCGTCGATCTGAAGCGGGGCTACGGGCGTCCGATCGACGCCTCGCGCATGACCTACTCGTCCCCGGTGGCGGTGGCCGGCGACACCATCATCACCGGCAGCATCGTGCAAGACACCAACATCAGGCTGCGCGAAGCCTCGCCCGGTGACGTGCGCGCCTACGACGCCCGCACCGGCCAGATGAAGTGGATCTTTCACACTATCCCGCAAGGCGATGAATTCGGCGTCGATTCCTGGCAGAACGGATCGTGGCGCTACAGCGGCCACGCCAATGTCTGGTCCTACATGGCGGTCGACGAAGAGCTCGGCCTCGTCTACTTGCCCACCGGCACGCCGTCCAACGACTGGTATGGCGGGATGCGCCCCGGCAACAACCTGTTCGCCGAGAGCATCATCGCGGTCGACATCGAGACCGGGCAGCGCGCCTGGCACTTCCAGGCGATTCATCACGGGCTGTGGGACTGGGACTTCCCGACCGGCCCGAACCTGATCGACATCACGGTCGACGGCCGCGAGATCAAGGCGATCGCGCAGGTCAGCAAACAGGCGTTCACCTACGTCCTCGACCGCGCGACCGGCGAACCGGTCTGGCCGATCGAGGAGCGACCGGTGCCGCAGGGCAACGTGCCGGGTGAGTGGTACTCCCCCACCCAGCCGTTCCCGACCAAGCCGCCGCCGTTCGACCGGCAGGGGATGAGCATCGACGACGTGATCGATTTCACACCGGAGCTCCGTGCTGAAGCCCTGGAGATCATCGACGGCCGAGCGCAGTTCGGACCGATCTTCTCCCCGCCGGTGCTCAGGGGTGACGAGCTGCCGTATATCCAGTCGCCGGGAGCCGGAGGCGGCGCCAATTGGCAGGGTTCGGCGGTCGATCTGGAGACCGGTCGGCTCTTCGTGTCGTCCTCGACCACGCAGATCCTCGCCGACCTCATCAAGTACGACCCGCCGGCCACGATCGGCTACTTCACCGACCCGTGGGGGGTCGGCCTGTCCGGGCCGCAGGGGTTGCCAATCGGGAAACCACCATACAAGCGGGTGACCTCCATCGACCTGAACACCGGCGAGCACGCCTGGATGCAGCCGCACGGGGATGGCCCCAGGAACCACCCGGCGCTCGTCGATCTCGACCTGCCGCCGCTCGGCGGTGGCGGCGGCATTACCTCGGGACCACTCGTGACGCCGACCCTGCTCATCATGAACCACGGTGGGCGGGATTATGACGATGTCCGGTCCAGCTCGCGCACCATCAGCGCCTACGACAAGGCCAGCGGCGAGCATCTCGGCTCGCTGGACCTGCCGGCGGTGCCGGGCGGCAACCCGGTGACCTATCTGCACAACGGCAAGCAGTATCTCGTGGTGGCCGTCGGCACCGGAAAGAGCGAAGGCGGCGCCGCGGAGCTGCTCGCGCTGACGCTGCCGTAGGAAGCTCTCCCGCTCGAGCGGGCTTTGGGCTTTGGAGGAAACGATGAGAGCACGAACGATTCCGTTGATCCTCTTCGGCGCCCTGCTGGCCGGATGTGCGGCAGAGCCGGCGCCGGAGCCGATCACCATCACCAACGGACAGGGGGAGATCGCCGGTGAGGTGACGGCCGACAGCGTCATCCTGCAGTCGCGGCTGACCACCGAGGCAGTCATCGTCGATGGCGACGTGCCGGGCGCGCCCGGTGTGGCGCGGTTCGAGCTGGCGACGTCTGGTAGTGACGACTTCGCCGACGCCATGGAGTCGCCATGGCTCGACGCCACCGCCGAGCGGGACTATATCGTCCAGACGCGGATGACGGGGCTGACAGCCGGCACGCGGTATGTCTACCGGCTGCGGTATGGACCGAGCCAGGACAACACCCGCGTCGGCCCGACCCGGTCGTTCAGCACGCTCCCAGGCGCCGACGGCGCGACGGAAGTGAACTTCGTGGTCGTCACCGGCATGAACTACAACCCGTTCCACGCCGACGGACCACGCGCCGCGTCGCCCGAAGACAAGGCGCTGGGCTACCCGGCGCTCGAGACAATTCTGGGCAAGCAGCCGGAGTTCTTCGTCGCCACCGGCGACAACGTCTACTACGACGTGCCGTTCGGACGGTTCGAGCGCACGCAGACCTTCATGCGTCAGAAGTGGCACGAGCAACTGGTGCAGCCGCGCTTCATCGACCTGTTCGCCGAGGTTGCTACCTACTGGGAGAAGGACGACCACGACTACCGCTACAACGACACCGACAACACGATCGACAACGAGCCCGACCCGTCACCGGCGCTGGGTGCCGCCACCTTCCTCGAACAGGTGCCGGTCGTCGACCCGAACGCTGCGAACCCGGTCACCTACCGGACGCACCGGGTGTCGCGGGACCTGCAGATCTGGCTGACCGAAGGACGCGACTACCGCAGCCCGAACATGGCGCCGGCGGGACCGGACAAGACCCTGTGGGGCGCCGAGCAGCTCGCCTGGCTGAAGCGAACCCTGCTCGAGAGTGACGCCACCTTCAAGATCCTGATCTCGCCGACGCCGATGATCGGGCCCGACGACGCCAACCAGGCAGGCCGCCAGGCCGAGGGCCACGACCCGTTCAAGCGGGACAACCACTCGAACCCGTACGGGTTTCAATACGAGCGGGACGCGTTCTTCGACTGGCTGGAGGAGAACGACTTCCTGGAGAACGACTTCTACATCGTCGTGGGCGACCGGCACTGGCAGTATCACTCGGTGCACGCGCGCGGCTTCGAGGAGTTCTCGACCGGCGCGCTGGTCGACGCCAACTCGCGGATGGGCCGGTACCCCGGCGACCCCGAGTCGAACGACCCGGACGCCCTGATCGAGCAGCCGTTCACGTCACCCGAGCCGACCGGCGGCTTTCTCGAGGTAACGGTGACCCCGGGAGACGCGCCGGCCGCCGCCTTCCGCTGGTTCGACGAGCGCGGCGCACTGACCTACGAGACGATTCGCACCGCTGGGATGTAGCGACTTCGAATGCAGGATGGCTCTGGACGCCTCTCGTTTCGCTCGTTGAACGGGAGTCAGAAGAACAGGAGTCGGGAGGAAGCTGGTTGGCAAGGACTTCGCCTTGCCTCACAGGCCTGAAGGCCTGCGCCACAGAAGCGCCCCGCGCCACATCCCTCGTAGCTTCGAGCCCCTTCCACAGGTATGATCGGCTGACCCTCAGTCAGCCACGCTCCCATGCTGTATCGCTGGACTCGAGAGCTGCATCTCTACATTGGGTTGTTCATCAGCCCGTTCGTGCTGCTGTTCGCAGTGAGCGTGTTCTACCTGAATCATGCCAAGCCGGCCCTCGACGCACCACTGCCCGCCCAGTTGTACGAGAATCTCTACATTCCGGATGGATTCGACCAACTGCAGGGCCGTGAGGCGGTCGACCGCGCGCGGCAGATCCTGCCGCAGGTAGAGGCGACCGGCGAGATCGGGTTCCTCAGGTATATCGCCGAAGATCGCCATCTGATCTTTCCCGTATCGAGAGCCGGCCTCGAGACAACGGTCGACGTCGATCTCGACGCGCGCACGGCGACGGTGACACGCCGCACGACGAGCCTGTGGGAATCGCTGGCCTATCTCCACAAGATGCCGGGTCCGCATAGTGTCGCCATCAGAGGCAACTGGGTGGGCACGCAGGTCTGGCGGTGGTTCGCCGACGCGACGATTTATCTGCTGCTCTTCATCTCGATCAGCGGCTTCTATCTCTGGTGGGCCCTGACGGCCGAGCGACAAGTCGGGCTGACGCTCCTCGCCACAAGTGCCGTGACACTCTTCGGGCTCATCCATGTCGTCGTCCGGTAAGGGGTTCGACGTCTGGAATCGCAAGCTGCACTACTATCTGGGGCTGTATTTCCTCTTCTTCCTGTGGCTGCTTTCGACGACCGGCCTGATGCTGAACCATCAGCAGTGGTTCAGCAATTTGTACGACCGCGTCGAAACGAGCTACGAGATGCCGATCGAGGCGGGGCCGGCTAGCGGCACCGATCTGACCGCACAACGGGCTTTCATCCGGCAGTTCGACAACACCGCGCCGCACAGCTTCCAGATCTTTCACACGTTCAGCGGATCCCGATTCAACCAACCGGACAGCCGGCGCGACTGGATCGTGACGAGCCTGTGGGTGTGGGCCATGGACGCGCTCACGACGGGGCTCATCGTGATGGTGCTCGGTAGCTATTACATGTGGTACCGGCTGAAGCAGCGGCACACGCTCGGAGCAGTCGTTCTGACGGCCGGCTTCGTGAGCTGTGGCTTCTTCCTGACGAGGTTCTTACCGTGAAGCTGTGATGAAGGCTACCTTGCCTCGCAGGGTTGTCCCGACAGTGCAGGGGCAAGGCGTTCGCCTTGCCTCGCAGGCTTGAAAGCCTGCGCCACAGAGGTGCCACGGCGCCGATGTCCTGAGCCGTCCTCTTTCGGGGATTGGCGTGAAGCGTGCGCAGGACAGGCGCACGCAACAGGGCCCGGAATCGTGGGCCCACATTTCTGGCATGGAACTTGGGTAGAATACAGCTTCGATGCCAGTTCAGGCCACGCAGGCCGCACAAGGAGAACGAGCCATGACGGCAGATGCTCAGATGGAGTGTCGGCGTCGCACCGCGTTCGCAGCTCGACTCGGACTCGCCGTCCTGGTCATATTCATAGTGACCGCCCTCGACTCGGCTGCTTCGCAGCAACGCCCCCCCGACGCCGCCACGCCGAAAGCAGAACAGAACATCGTCACAATCCGGGGCTGTGTCGAGGGCACCCTGCTGACCGCAACCGATCTGCTGGATGCCGACGGGTCCGGAACCGGCGCGAGCCTGGGAGAGCGCTTCAGCGTGGTCGGTGACCGAGAGCTGCTCGACGAGCTGCGCGCGTTCAGCGGCCACGAAGTGGACCTCATCGGGGTCCTGCTCGATGAGCCGGGCCGGAGACGACGCGGCGGGAGCGGGGGGCGCGTCGGAAACGGCGGTCGCATTGGGGACGGGACCCGAGTCTGGATCGGCGCCGGTAGTCGCACGCCAACTCGGCTCAGTCCGTTCCCCGAACCGGGCGAGATTGCCACCGTAGAACCGGTCGAGCTCGAGATGCGAGCCGTGATCCCTGTCAACGGCACATGTCCGATCTTCTAGCAGGTCCGGCCGCCGCCAGAGAATGGCGACTTTGAGCAACACCCAAAACTGGGGCTTGAGTTCGGTGGGAAGCTGATTGACAATGCAGCGTCAGCGCGACGCGCACCATGATTCTGATTCAGCTGATCGACTTCTACTCCCTGATCGTCCTGGTGGCGGTCGTCATGTCGTGGCTCCAGCTGCCGCCCACGAACCCGATCGCGCAGATCGTCGGCGCGGCCACCGAGCCGGTGCTGGACCCGATTCGGCGCATCCTACCCGATATGGGTGGGCTCGACCTCTCGCCGATGGCCCTGTTGATCGGGCTGCAGATGCTGAAGGGTCTATTGAGCTAAACAGGCTGCTCGAACTCACGTTCTCTACCGTCGCGCCTCACTCGAGGCGCGAGTCTCGACGCGACGCACACTGGCCTAAAGACCCTGACTACAGCGGTTTCCAGGCGTTCCGACATCCGAGCGCCAGGTTGAATCCTCGGCATATCGTCGACAGGATCGGCAATAATGGAGGGCTAGGAGGTCTTCCGTGGCAGAAGTCGAGGCAGCATCCACCGTTGAACCAGCACCCGCACCGGAACCGGTCGTTCACACCTGCCGCAAGTGCAATCGTGAGGTCGATGAGGCGACCTTCGCAACCGAGCTGCGTGTGTGCGGCGGCTGCGGTCATCACAGTGCCCTGACCGCCCTGGAATGGATCGACCATCTCGCGGACCCCGGCACGTTTCGCGAGATCGGCAAACGCCTCTTCTCGTCCGACCCGCTCGGGTTCAACGTCACTGGTCCCTATCGCGAGCGCCTACGGGAGGCGGAGCGGCGGACTGGCATGCAGGAGGCAGCGCTGGCCGGCGAGGCAAGTCTCGAAGGCCGCCCGGTGGTACTGATCTCCCTCGAATTCGACTTCCTGGGCGGCACCATGGGGTCGGTGGTTGGCGAAAAGGTGGCTCGCGCCTTCGAGATCGCGACGAGGCGACAGCTTCCGGTCGTCTCGATCCTGGCCAGCGGCGGCGCGCGCATTCAGGAAGGCATGCTGGCCCTGATGCAGATGGCGAAGACCGCCACCGCAGTGTCCCAGCACCAGGCGGCACAACTGCCGTATATCTCTGTCCTCACGAACCCCAGCTTTGGAGGCACGTTTGCCAGCTTCGGATCACTCGGCGACATCCTGATCGGAGAACCGGGCGCCCAGATCGGCTTTGTGGGCGCGCGGGTGGTTGAAGGCACCATCGCCGAAAAGATTCCCAAGGCTCAACGGCGGGCGGAAGCGCTGCTCGAACACGGCATGATCGACATGGTCGTCGCCCGGCCGCTCTTGCGGAATCGGCTGGCAATCCTGGTGACCCAGCTCGCCCCGAACTGCTCCGACGTCTGGCGGACCTCGCCGCTGGCGCCGACGCCGGAACCAACACGCACGCCGGCCGAAGTGATCGAGCTGGCGCGGACGCCGTCTCGTCCACGCGCGCCGGCCTATGTCGAGCGGGTCTTCCAGTCGTTCAGCCAGCTCCACGGTGACCGATGCTACGGCGACGACCCGGCGATTCTCGGTGGTGTCGCCAACCTGCAGGGGCACCCGGTCGTGCTCATCGCGCAGTGGGGCCAGATGATGCCGATGCCGGAGGGCTACCGGAAGGCCCAGCGGCTCCTGCGGCTGGCTGAAAAGTGCAACCTGCCGGTGGTGACGCTGGTCGACACGCGCGGCGCATTCCCCGGCCTCGAAGCCGAGCATCGCGGCATCGCCCTGACGATTGGTGAAAACCTGGCGGCGCTGGCCCAGCTTCCCGTACCGATCGTCAACGTCGTCATCGGAGAAGGGGGATCGGGCGGCGCGCTGGCGCTCGGGCTGGCCGACGTGATACTGATGCAGGAGAATGCGATCTACTCGGTCATCGCACCAGAAGGCGCCGCGGCCATCCTGCTACACGATGCCACCCGCAGCGACGAGCTGCTCCCGGCGCTGAAGCTTCGGGCGCACGATCTGCTGGACCTCGGGGTGATCGACGACATCGTGCCAGAGCCGCTTGGTGGCGCGCATCGCGACCCGGACGCGGCCGCGCGCCAGGTGCTCGAGCGCGTCGTGCACCACCTGTCTCAGCTCACGTCGATCAAGCCGAAGAAGCTGGTGCAGCGGCGCGCCGACCGCTATCGCGCCATTGGGCGCTTTGAGCGTGGCATCGTCCACCGGGCGCGTGATATCGTCGCGCGAATCAGCCGATCACAGTGACGCCCGACGTTGGGTCGCATTGAAGTCGGGAAACCGCTTTCGCACGGGTCTGGGGGGTCCCGGGCGCCGAGCTGATACGACGTCACAGGCAGCGCGCTGGACCAGTGTCGCCGAAAAGCAGCTATGATGCACGGTGCGTGTCGCGCCAAATGACACCAGCACCTGACCAACCGATTTTCGTGGAGGGCAACATGCCGATACGTAGCCTAACGGCAATCGTGGCGCCGGTCTTTCTGGCAGCCGTGTATCTCACGACGGCCTCCGCCGTCCCGCACGCCCAAGAAACGACAGAGAACCCATTCACGACCAACCTCGACGTCAGGATGGGTCAGCGGGTCTTTCGGCAGCAGTGTGGACGGTGCCACGGCCGTGACGGGGCCGGCGGCGAGCTGGGCCCCGATTTGACGGATGGTTTCCAGAACGCGAGCACCGACGCCGGATTGTTCAGCATCGTGCGTGAAGGGCTCCCAAACACCCAGATGATCGGGATCAACCGGAACGCCACCGACCAGTCGGTGTGGATGGTGGTCAGCTACCTCAACTCGTTGAACGACACGGCCAATGTCGACCTGCCAGGCGACGCCACGTCCGGCATGCAGGTCTTCAACGGCAAGGGCAACTGCACGAACTGCCACATGGTTAGTGGCGAAGGCGGGCGACGTGGGCCCGAGCTGACCCGGGTCGGCAGCCGGCGCGACCCCGACGAGCTGTTGAGCGCCCTCATGACCCCCGACGAGGACGTGGCGCCACGCTGGTGGACCGTGCGCGTCACCCGCGAGGACGGCTCGGTCATCGAGGGACTGCGCATGAACGAAGATACCTTCTCGTTACGGCTGATGGACGAGCAGGAAGACCTGTGGTCGTTCTCGAAAGGCCGCATCAGGTCATATGAACGGATCGAGACGTCGATCATGTCGAGCGTCGATGGCGTGTTGACAGCAAGCGAAGTGGACGACCTGATCGCTTACCTCTTCTCGCTCCGACGGGAGGAGAGCTGACCATGAAACGGTTTGTCATCGCCATCGCCGTGATGGTCGGCGCCCATCCCGTCTTCGGGCAACAGGCAGAGTCGCAGCCTGGCGCCGCGCCGTCGTTTTCGCCGGTCACCTGGGAGCGTCTGGTGAACGCGGCCGACGAGCCGCACAACTGGCTCATGTATTCGGGCACGCTCGATAGCCAGCATTTCAGCGGGCTCGACCAGATCCACAACCGGAACGTCTCGGAGCTCGAGCTGAAGTGGGCCTACCAGATCCCGCAGCTCGACCGGGCCGAGACCGTCCCGGTGGTGGTCGACGGTGTCATGTTCATCACGGAGGCGCCGAGCAATGTCGTCGCGGTCGACGCCGCGACCGGCCGACTGTTCTGGCGTTACAACCATCCGTTGCCGGACGACCTGCGGATCTGCTGCGGCCGGAACAACCGAGGCGTGGCGATTCTGGACGAGACGCTCTACATGAGCACGCTCGACGCCAAATTGGTCGCCATCGATGCCCGCAGCGGGAACCTCGTCTGGGAAAAAGCGGTCGCCGACTACCGGTCCGGGTACAGCAAGACCGCCGCGCCGCTGATCGTCAAGGACGAAGTGGTAACCGGCATCGCCGGTGGCGAGTTCGGCATCAAGGGCTTCATCGACTCCTACAACGCGACCACCGGCGAGCTCGAGTGGCGCGTCGACACGATTCCGGGTCCGGACCACCCTGACAACCAGACGTGGGCGGGCGACTCGTGGCGCACCGGTGGCTCGGCCAGCTGGATCACCGGCGCCTACGACCCCGATCTCGACCTCGTCTACTGGGGCACCGGCAACCCGGGACCAGACTGGAACGGCGACGTCCGAATGGGCGACAACCTGTATTCTGACTCGGCGATGGCGATGAACCACGAGACCGGCGGGCTCGAGTGGTATTTTCAGTTCACGCCGCACGACGAGCACGACTGGGACGCCATCCAGGTGCCGATTCTGGCCGACCTGACGATGGACGGACAGGAACGCAAGGTGATGATGTGGGCGAACCGCAACGCCTTCTTCTACACGCTCGACCGCGAGACCGGCGAGTTCCTCGTCGGCAAGCCGTTTGCCAAGCAGACCTGGGCCGAGGGCCTGGATTCCAACGGCCGCCCGATCCGCATCCCCGACACCTTCCCCACCCCTGAGGGGACGCTCGTGTCTCCGCCGGTCGGTGGCGGCACCAACTGGTTCTCCCCGGCCTACAGCCCACGCACGGAGCTGTTTTACGTCCAGGCGTTCGATGGCGAAGCGATCTATTTCAAGCGCGACGAGGACTACGTCGAGGGCGACCGCTACACCGGCGGCGGGCAGCAGTACAACCTGCCGATGGACAAGTACCAGAGCTTTATCCGCGCCATCGACCCGAAGACCGGCAACCTCCGGTGGGAGTACGAGATCCAGCCGCGCTCGACCGCCGGCATCATGGCCACGGCGGGCGACCTCGTCTTCAGCGGGAGCGTTGACGGGTATTTCTACGCACTCGACGCGGTCAGCGGCCAGGAGCTCTGGCACATGAACGTCGGCCGGATGGTGCACTCGGCCGCGATGAGCTACGCGGTCGACGGCAAACAGTACATCACGATTGCCGCCGGCAACGTCGTCTACACCTTTGGCCTGAGGGATTGAGCCAGTGACGTATTTCTCCCAGACTGATTTGGCCCGGAAGGAACCGATCCCGGGGTTCGTCGGCCGGTTCGCCCACGGGGTCACGATGACCGTAGTCCAGTGGACCATCGCGGCCGGTGCCAAGCTGCCCAAGCATGACCATCCGCACGAACAGGTCTCGCACGTGCTCGAGGGCGAGTTCGAGATGATGATCGACGGACAGAGCCAGCGGCTGAGTCCGGGCATGCTGGCCATCGTGCCGCCCAACGTCACCCACTCGGGACACGCGGTCACGGAGTGCCGGATCATCGACGTGTTCCACCCGGTGAGGGACGACTATCGGTAGAGCGGTGTGCTCTTGGGCTTCAGGCTTTGAGCTTTGGGCGCTCGGGGCTCAAACACGCCGATGTCTGTGGGGCACGGCTTCAGCCGTGCGATCGCAGATGAGATGAGAGGGCCAGCCTCCAAACGGGGTATCTTGCGGTCCCCAAAT
>PBRZ01000160.1 GCA_002726085.1 Acidobacteriota bacterium | reverse complement strand
TTTGCTCGGTGCTGAACCGCTTCCTTGGCATCCTGCCTCCTGGTCGTGACGCCCGACTTCTACCGCTCGGGCTGGCACGGTCTCAGGGGGTCAGGTCAGATCAGCGCAGGCGCTGGACGCCGCCAGGTGGCTTGCGCGATACGCCGACACACGCCTGCATCTGCTGCATGTGGTCGAGCCGATTCCGGCGCACTACTACACCGGTAGCCCTGAGCGCATGCGCGCGCTGGATGGCGAGCTGCGTCAGCGGATCGAGCGCAGCTTGCGCGAGTGGTCGGGCGACATCGACGGCGCCAGCTGGTCGGTCGTCGAGGGGAACGCGCCTACCGAAATTGCCCGCGTCGCCCGGACCAGCCGGGCCGACCTCGTGGTCATGGGCACGCGGGGCCTGAGCGGTCTCCAGCACGCGCTCATCGGCAGTGTTACCGAACGGGTGTGCCGGTCGTGCGAGACACCGGTGCTCGTGATCCGGGATGCAGCCTGAATCAAGGAGGAGATCATGCGACGAGGTACGCGATGGGGTTGGGTGGCGGGCGTGGTCCTGCTGCTGGCAGCCGGTACGGTGAGCGAGTCGCGACAGGCGCCCACACTGCCAGAGATCATGCGGCAGAAGCTCGACCACATGCAGCAAATACTGGAGGGTGTCGCGCTGGCCCGGTTCGAAATCATCGAACGCAACGCCAACGACCTCGGGATTCTCAGCGAGCTGTCCAGCTGGAACGTCCTGCGCACACCGGAATACGTGCGACACAGCAGCGACTTCCGCGACACGGCCGTACGGCTGACACAAGCCGCAATCGACCAGAACCTCGACGCAGCCACGTTGGCATACGTTGAGCTCACCCTCAAATGCGTCGAATGCCACAAGCACGTCCGCGGTGTGCAGCTGGCGCAGGTACATGGCGGGTCGCCATCGGCCGACAGAACACGCAGCAGTATGAACGGACTGAGCCAGTGAGCCAGTGACTCTGGCAGCGTAGAATCACCCGCCAAGAACCATCACACTGACCGGATATTTTCCACGCTGCCGGGGAATTGTTCCCTGCCCGCGTGGTCGATCGGAACTGCCAGGTTGAAGCCTCCAGTGACAGTGGGCGCATCTGGCTGGTCCGTGTGACGGGAGCCGTAGGCACGACTGTTGCTCTTTGCTTGAGCAGGTTGCTGAGGCAGGCGACCCGGTCGCTTCCTCTCCTGCCCGTCCTGGACCGATCGCGTCACGGCGTTACCGAACGGGGGGAAGCGAGGTAAGGGCCGCGGGCGGCCAATGCAGATCGCGAGCCGCGCCGGCCGTCGTCCGGAGGTGGCGAGATGCAATCGGCAAGTCGGTATCGGGAGCGCCACAAGACGGCCATGTCACAGAGCAAACGGAGCACTCCGCGACCGGTTGCGGTGGCCACGATAGACGACCAGCGTCGGGTCATCGCGCTGCTGTCGACCCCCTCCACGTACGGCCCCGGCGTGGACGAGGTCCGGCGCATCGACACGCACAGCGCCATCGTGTTTCTTGCCGGCGACCGGGCCTACAAGCTGAAACGTGCCGTCCGTTACGACTATCTCGACTTCTCGACCCTCGAATCGAGACTCCGTGCCTGCGCCGACGAGGTGCGATTGAACCGACGCACCGCCCCTGACCTCTATCTCGGCCACCGCCCGATCACCTGCGGGCCCGACGGCTCCATGCAGATCGACGGCGAAGGCACCGTCGTCGATTGGATCGTGGAAATGGCTCGGTTCGACGAGTCGGCCGTCTTCGACCAGATGGCAGAGCGCGGCAAACTGGACGTATCGCTGATGCCGGCGTTGGCACGCGCCGTCGCAAGGCTCCACGCCGTTGCCGAGTGGCGGTTCGACCACGGCGGACGCCGTGGCATGGCCTGGGTCATCGACGGGAACGCCGACGGATTCGCCGAGTACGGTCCCGGCGTGCTCGACCCGACCGCCTGCCAGCGTCTCACCGCTCTATCGCACGAGATGCTCGAACGACAGGCCGACCTGCTGGTGGCCCGCCGCCCGCAGGGCTTCGTGCGTCGCTGCCATGGCGATCTCCACCTGCGCAATGTGTGTCTCATCGAGCATCGCCCCACGCTGTTCGACTGCATCGAATTCAGCGACGAGGTGGCGTGCATCGACGTGCTTTACGACCTCGCGTTCCTGCTCATGGACCTCCTGCACCGGAATCTTGGTGTGCACGCGCACGTAGCCTACAACGAGTACGTCGCGGCAACGGGCGACCTCGAGGGGCTCGCCCTACTGCCGCTCTTCTTGTCTGCGCGCGCGGCGGTTCGAGCCAAGACCAGTGCGACCGCGGCGCGGCTGCAAAGTGACCCGGCTGACCAGGCGACTCTCGCCAAGTCGGCGCGCGAGTATCTCGACCTGGGCTTGTCGTTGATCGACCCTGCTCCCGCACAGCTCGTGGCTGTCGGTGGACTCAGCGGCGCCGGCAAGTCCACGCTCGCCGGACACCTCGCGCCGACGCTCGGCGCGCCGCCGGGCGCGCTCGTGCTCCGGAGCGACCTCGTGCGTAAGTCGCTGCTTGGCGCCCGCCCGATGGACCGGCTCGGCTCGGAAGGCTATGCCGAGGGGGTGACGAGAAGCGTCTATCGCGAGCTGGCGGCGCGCGCCGCGACCGCCACAGCCGCTGGCCGTGCAGTCATTGTCGATGCCGTATTCGCCGATCCACGCGACCGCGAGGTGATCGCTGACGTCGCCCGCACAGTCGGCGTCCCGTTCAGCGGCGTCTGGCTCGACGCCCCGGTCGCCACACGGGCTGCACGGGTGACCGAGCGCCGGCACGACGTGTCCGACGCGACACCGGCCGTGCTGCGGGAACAGCTCGAGCGAGATGTCGGCGAGTTGGACTGGCAACGACTCGACGCTACACCAGACGATGCCACCCTCGCCCGGGCGGCCGGAGCCTGGCTGGCGGGTCGGGGATTCGGATCGGTGTAGCGTGGGTGTCGCGCCCGGCGATCGGACGGGAGGTCGGCAATGGAGCGACAGATCATACTGCGTCGGCCGTGGACGTGCCGCTGGGCGACATTTGGTCATGTCGCCGTGCCGGGACAGGCAACCACGTCGGGCGTGTTCTGGAGCTGCGCCCACCCCGGTCTTCCGGATGGCCCGAAGCTGCTGGTCTCCGGCACCTGTACCGAGTGCCCCAGATGGACCGCTTCCGCGAGGCTGACAGCGGAGATGGACGACCAGCTCGACAGAAAGGCAGGCACTCCCTCCGCCGGCGAGCAGACAGGTGGCCGCTTCTGACTCGCGTCCGACCTTGGGGCACGTACCGCCGCTGCGGGTGGACCCTCAGGGGGTTCACGCACCTCTCGTCTGTTCCCACCCGGCATCTGATCGACCTGATGCCTGATCTCGGCTACTCGGTGGCCTGAGACCTCGATGCCGCCATCCTGAGCACCGGGCGGAGCATCCAGACGGCGTGGACAGTGTTCAGGGTCACGGCGCCCAACAGCACCCATGCGCCGACACCGACGAGCGACACCCGCTCCAGCGCCAACCCGGTTGCGAGGACCGGCAGCCCGAGCACCCATCCACCGAACGCCAACGCCACGACCGGCTGAGCCGGCAAGACGTGCACTGACAGGTCCGGCGGAGTGAACCCGCTTCGCGCGAAGGCGGTGTACCACGCCAGCAGCGGCAGCAGACGGAGCTCCATTGCGACCACCAGCTGCCCGAGGAACCCCAGCAGCCCGAGCACGCCGTAGAGCATCATGAGCTGGGACGTCCAGACCGACGTCTCCGACGCCACCAGGGTCAGTCCACAGATCGTGGTGAGCACCAGATAAAGCAGCGCGTGACCCGCCTGCAGCGCACCGAAGTCTGGCTGCGGCCGCGTCGCGGGCGGCGTGCGACGGTGGGTCGTCATCCAGACCACTCGAGAGAGAAAAGCCGCCACTCCGGCGGAGACACAAATCGCAAACAGCAGGGTGCCGGGCCACCCGGTTGCGAGCGTCGCGACCAACCCGATGAGCCCCGTCTGCAGCAAGACCGCACTGGCGTAGAGCGCCCGCCCCTGGGGAATCGCCGCCGGAAGCACCATCGGCAGCAGCCGATACCCTACGCCGACCGCCATCATCGACGCCCAGCCCACGGCAGCCAGGTGGAGGTGTGCGTACACGTTGGACAGCGCGTCCCCGGGCACGACGTCGGTGACCTTGTCAATCGCGATCAGCACCCCGACGATTCCCGCGAGCACGAAATTCACACAGGCCAGCACCAGATGAATCGCGATCGGCCGCGGAATGGCCACCGCCCGGACCCGACCGATCACGCGTATCACCGAGTGCAGCACTCCGACCAGGGTCATTGCCGCCGACCAGGCCATGCCATCGAATGTCTCGAGCCAGAAATGCGACACCATGCCGCTTGTCCCGATGACCACGCAGGCATAGGCCCAGTAGTCGGCGCCGGTCACCGGCACGGCCATCCTCAGCGCCAAGGGCCCGACCACGCGGATCCAACCCAGGATCGAACTGGAGATCCACCCGAGCGTGATCAGGTGCACCACCGCCAACATCCGGGGATGATAAAAGAAGCCGCTCACGCCTCGCGGATCGACCGCGACGACCATTAGCGCCGCCAGCAGCGAGACGTGTGCAAAGGCGACATAGAGCAGTGGGAGCCGCGTCGGCGGAACGAGCGCGACCGCGGCCGCTCGAGTCGCCGTCACGGTCTGCGGTGAAGGTTCGGCATTGCGCATAAAGATTCGATCGCCCAGCAGCCCGTGGCGAAGACCCGCGTCGCACCGAGACGGACGATGCGCCCGGCTGACAAGGCGCGACGAGAGAGAATACCGGCCAGTATTTGACCGAGAAGCAACGCCGTCAGCCGGGATGCAGCGTCCGTCGAATGCAGCGGGGTCTTCACCACGGGCTGCTCACAGCCTCTACCGATTCATGTCGGCAGCGACGCGTTCGACTTCACGCAGGACTCGCAATAGGTTGCCGCCCCAGAGCTGGGCGATCTCCTCTTCGGTGTAGCCGCGGCGCACCAGCTCGAGCGTCACGTTGAACGTTTCGCTGGCGTCGTTCCAACCCGCGACACCGCCGCCACCGTCGAAATCGGAGCTGATGCCGACATGGTCGATCCCGACCAGCTCGACGGCATGATCAATGTGGTCAACGAATGTCGCCACGTCAGCCGGCTGCCAGTTGCGGTCGATCTCCCGCATCCGGGTCTCATACACCGCGCGTTGCGCCTCAGGCAGATCAGTCGGGTCGACGCCTCCACGCGGGGCGAGCCCGAGCTCGGTCCGCAAGGTTCGGATCTCGGCGTTGCGGGACCCGGCGGTCTCGCTGACAAACGCCCCCAAGGCGACGATCTGTATGACTCCTCCATTTTCAGCAAGAGCCAGCAACTGCTCGTCATCCATATTGCGCGCGTTGTCCGCTAGGGCGCGGGTACTCGAGTGCGATGCGATGATCGGCGCGCGCGACACCTGGACGGCGTCGAGCATCGCCGCCTTGGAAATGTGTGACACATCCACCATGATGCCAAGCCGGTTCATCTCGGCGATGACCTCCTCGCCAAATGTGCTGATTCCGTCGTGCTCGGACTCCCCGTCGCCGAGATTCTCACGCGGGGTTGCCGAATCGGCAATGTCGTTGTGCCCGCCGTGCGCGAGCGTCATGTAGCGCGCGCCGAGCTGGTGATAGGTCGCAAGCAGCGAGAGGTCCTGCCCGATGACATATCCATTCTCGATCCCGATCGCTGCCACCAGCTTGCCGCTCGCCGCTATCTGCTCGATGTCGTCGGCGGTATAGGCGATCTCGATCCGGTCCGGATACATCTCGTCGGCCATCCGATGGATGGCGTCGAACTTGGTCATCGCGTCCGTCTTGGCCTGCGCGTAGTTCTCCGGAGTCCGCACAGTCTGGCCGACGTAGACAATGAAGAAGGCCGCGTCGAGTCCACCTTCCTCCATTTTCGGCAGATCGACCTGACGGGCTCCTCGGATGCCCGGGTCGACCTCGGGGGTGGCGAAGTCAAATGGGATGTCGTCGTGGGTGTCGATGGTCAGCACCCGGTCGTGAATGCCGCGAGCCCGCTCGACGAGCGCCGACTCCTCGACCGCGCCATCAGGTCCAGGCTCCGACGCCGGTCCTGACGCGCCGCAGGCCGAGGCCAGCAACATGACGACCCCAAGCAGCCCTGCACGTAACCGATTCCATTCACCCATCAGTGCCTCTCCCGTGTCCGCCAGATAGGCATTGTAGCGGCAGCCGCGCGATCAGCAGCGGCGTATACTAGCCCGTGGCAAGACTCCCGCTGCATTCGAACGGCGCTCTTGCCACGGGCTGGCTGCGACAATCTCGCCTCTAGGAGATGTCTAGCCGTCCGGTCAAGGCCATGCTGGCGTGTCAACAGTCTCGGTTCGCGTTGCCTGACGGGCTGCACTATCTGAACTGCGCCTATATGGCGCCGCTGGCCCTGGCGGTTCGCGCTGCCGGTATCGAAGGCCTCGACCGGCGCGCAACACCCCATCTGATCGGCCCAGCCGATTTCTTCGAAGAAAGCGACCTGGTCCGGTGCTTGTTCTCTCGGCTCGTCAATGCCCCCGACCCCAATCGAATCGCCATCATCCCGTCGGTCTCCTATGGACTGGCGACCGTCGCGCGCAACGCGCCGGCTGATCGGGGCGACAACATCGTCATCGTCGAGGAGCAATTTCCCAGTAACGTCTACACGTGGCGGCGTCTGTGTGCCGAGCGGGGACTGGAGCTGAAGGTGGTCCCGGCGCCGGTTTACACCGACGCCGGTCGGGCCGTAGCCTGGAACGCGAGGCTGCTGGCGGCGCTCGACCACCGGACGGCGGTGGTCGCGCTCCCGCGGGTGCACTGGGCCGACGGGACACTGTTCGACTTGGAGCGAGTGGGCGAGCGGGCCAGGGAGTGCGACGCGCTGCTGGTCGTCGACGGCACGCAATCGGTCGGCGCGTTGCCGTTCGACGTGCAGCGGGTCCGACCCGACGCGCTGGTCTGTGCCGCCTACAAGTGGCTACTGGGGCCGTACTCGACAGGGCTCGCCTATTACGGACCGGCCTTCGATCATGGCACGCCGATCGAAGAGAACTGGATTACACGAAGCGGCAGCGAGGCGTTCGCCGAGCTGGTGCGGTACCGCGACGAGTACCAGCCAGCCGCCGTCCGGTTCGACGTTGGCGAGCGGTCGAACTTCACGCTGCTGCCGATGCTGGCGGCGGCGCTGGAGCTGGTGCTGGAGTGGACCGCGCCGGCGATTCAGGAGTACTGCAGCGCGCTGACGACCGACCTGACACACACGCTGCGGGAACGCGGATACTGGATCGAGGAGGATCGGTGGCGCGGCAAGCACCTGTTCGGCATCCGTGTTCGAGACTCGGTGGACACGGCGCGTCTGGCAGAGCGGCTGAAGGAGCGGCAGGTCGTCGTCTCGCTCCGAGGGGACGCCATCCGCGTCGCGCCCCACCTGCACAACGACAGCGCCGACACCGAGGTGCTGCTGGACGCCCTGGACTGAGCCCCACCCGATCAGGGTCCAGAATCGCAAAGCGTCAAGAAGATTTTCCGCGCGCGGCGCCTGACTGGCAAGGCGCGACGAGGGAGCATGCAGGTGGCATGTGACCGAGGAAGCAACGCCGCCCAGGCAGGATGCCGCGCGCGGAAAATCACCAAGGACGTGCAACGACGCGGTCCAGCGGCCGCCGCGCACGCTGCATGCGAAACGGTTCGCGGGTCTTCAAGTCGTAGCGGTCGCCGGCGCCCAGGAAATAGAACCGGCCACCGGAATCGAGCACGCGCCCGTGGTCATAGATTACGACATAGCTGCGGCCCATCACCTCGAACTCGTCGCCCTGTACGACGATTGCCGTGTCCTCGTCGAGCCCGATGCCCAGCAGATCTGGACGCGCCTCGATGACCTCGAGGAGGTCGAATTGCCGGTTCCGGCGCAACAGGTGCTGATCGATCGCCACGTTCCGCAGAAACCCGAGCCCCACCTCGTGATCGCCCATCATGATCGTGTTGGTGGCACTGTCACCTCGCGCCAGATACGAGCCGAGGATGGTCGCCCCGGCCGACGATCCACCAACTACCCCGCCCCGATTCAATACCCCCCGCAGCTCCTCGTGCACCCGGGTATCGAGATACGCATCGGCCAGCCGCCATTGCCGGCCACCTGGAAACCAGACCCCACGCGCGCGGCGGAGCGGCTCGACAAACGCCTCGCTGTTCGCCTCTTTGCGGTCGGTTGTATGCAGCACCGTCAGATCGGTCGCCCCGACCTCCGTGAAGGCGCGCAGCCCTGGGTAGTACTGGTCATAGGTTTCGGCGCCTCCGGCGGTCGGAATGACCACGATCGGAGCCTGCGGACCGCCTGCTAGCCGGATGAACCGCTCGACGATCGCGGGGTCGCGCATCGCGCCACCGACAATGACCAGCGCCCCGCGAGGCGGACCCACCTCCTGGGCACGGACCGCACCGGGAAAGACCCAGACTGCGGCCATGAGCACACTGACCGTTGCGCGCACCGTCATCCGGTGTCTGATGGTCATCGTTCACTCCCTCTATTTCAGGGAGAGATTGTATACCCCACAGGCGCCTGGCCGGCCGAATCACGAGATCAACTACAATGGCCGGATGCCCGTACGGTGTCGGGCGCGACAGAGATGTCTAGACGTCGATTCACCCGTCTCCTGGCTGGCGCGACTGCGGGCGCCGTTATCGCGCTGGTCACCTCGTCCACGGCCCAGCTTCAGATTCGCCGTGAGGTCTTGACGCTGGCGGCCGGTGGCGTCAGCAGTCTTGCCGAGCTCCGGGAGGCCGACTCGCTGGTCGACCGCTTGCGTCGCGAGCGGACCCTGCGGCTGACGGCCAGCGAAGACGACCGGCTGATTCCCGGTCGCACCCACGAGCGGTTCGGGCAATTTCACGCCGGCGTGCCGATCTTCGGCGCGGAGATCACCCGCCAGACCGCGCGGGGGGTGACGGTGTCGTTGTTTGGCCGGCTGCACCTCGGCATCGACATCGACACGACAGCGGCGCTGTCTGCTGACGAAGCCGTTCGGACTATCGAGCGTTTGGGCAACCTAGAACCGGGTGGCTCCACCCCACCCCGGCTGGTAGTCCTACCAGACCGTGAACGTGCCGGCGTCTACCGGCTGGTCTATGAAGCCCAAGCCTTCACCGGCACACAGCTGATGGCCTACTTCATCGACGCCACGAGCGGGGAGCTTGTCTGGTCCTACGACAATCTGAAAACCCAGCAGCCGGCGCTGGATTGCGACCAGTGCACCATCGGCGAGGGGCTCGGAGTGAAGAGCGACCCCAAGAAGATGAGCGTGAGGACGGTCGGAGGCGCCTTTCTGGCCCACGACCAGCTCCGACCGGCCGATGTCTTCACGTTCGACATGCGCGGCGATCTGTCCAGGACGATCGAGGTCGAGGCCGGAACCAGTCCGCTGTTCGACGCCGACCTGGCGACCGACACCGACAACCTATGGCTGGACGGCGCCAGCGTCGACGCCCACGTCGGCATGGGCTGGACCTATAACTACCTGTTCACGCGCTTCGGGCGACAGGGGCTGAACAACCAGAACGTCCGGATGATCAGCCTGGTGCATCCGGTAAATCGCGCCGACCTCCTGACCGCGCCGGCCGAAATCGTCGGCCTCTACTACGTGAACGCGTTCTACTGCGGCGTGTGCGGCCCGGACGGCGCCGGGGTCGCAGTGTTCGGCGAAGGCCTGCCCCCGAACGTCCTGCTGGGCGGGCAGCAGTACAACTACTTCTCCGGCGCACTCGACATCGTGGCCCACGAGCTCGCCCACGGCCTGACCGATTTCACCTCGGCCCTGCTTCCCATGGACGAGTCGGGCGCGCTGAACGAGGCGTTCTCCGACATCATCGGGGTCGGTGTAGAGCACTACGCGGAGGCGTTCTACCGCAACGGTGCGGGCACCGCCGACTATCTGATCGGTGAGGACGTCGTCGAGCCGGGCGGCGTTCGGTCTCTGGAGGATCCGCCACGATTTGGCGACCCAGACCACTACAGCCTCCGGTTTCTGGGGACGGAGGACAACGGCGGAGTGCACACCAACTCACTAGTCGCAACCCATGCTTTCTACCTGGCGATCGAAGGAGGCATCAACCGCGTTTCGGGGCTCACGGTAACCGGCGTGGGCGCCGCGAACCGGGAACAGATCGAGCAGATCTTCTACCGCGCGTTTACAGTGCTCATGACGCGGGATGCCGACTTCGCAGCGGCGCGTGTGGCCACCATCCAGGCGGCACGCGATCTCTACGGCATCGCAAGCGCGCCAGAGCAGGCGGTCACGCAGGCGTGGACGTCCGTCGGCGTAAAGTGAGCGGAAGGAGCATGCAAGTGTCGAGGCGGCAGCAAACATCGTGGCGCGCGGTGATCACCCTCAGCATCGGGTTGGTAGCCGGGCTCACTGGAGGAGCGCAGGAGGCGACGGCGCAGCCGGCGCCATCCGACCGCATTGCCGTCCGGCTGAACGTCGGGGAGCGCCCGGCGTCACGGACCTTCGCCGGCACCAGGGTTTTCACCGTCTTCGCCGAGCAGGGCAGCTTCGAGGCCGACTACGAGATCCAGCAGGGCGGCATCGTCGACGGCGGCATCTCGTTTCTGATCTGGCGCAATCTTGCAATCGGGCTCGATGTCTCGAGCTACCGATCGATAAATCCCGCGCGTGTCACCTCCGAGATCCCCCACCCATTCTTCTTCGATCTCCCCCGCACGTCGACAGGCGTGGCCGGCGGGCTGGAGCGGCAGGAACTGGGTGTTCACGTTCAGGCGCTCTGGGTATCACAGTTCGCCGACTGGCTTATCGTGTCGCTGGCCGGCGGTCCCAGTCTGATCAACGCGCAACAGGACCTCGTCTCGGCGGTCCAGCATACCGAGCTCGGGTTCCCATTCGACGACATTACGTTCGACGGCCATTCGGTCACTAGCCAGTCGGCAAACACCATCGGCGTCAACGGCGGCATCGACATCGACACCTTTGTCCTGCACAAGCTACCGGGTCTGAGCCGATTCGAAATGATGGAGAACGTCGGGCTCGGACTGCTGATTCGGTACGTGCGAGGGTCCGTGGACATGCGGGTCGGCGACGACACCGTCGAGGTCGACCTGGGAGGGCTCCAGCTGACGGCCGGACTGCGGTTCCGATTCTAGGACTCGACCGGAACCAGAAGGCAGGAGACAGGAGAGAGTCGGATGGCTTCGCCAGCATCTGACTCACCACGCCGGTCGCACTATTCGTCGAGAATGTCGATGAGCGACAGCGGGTCGACTCGGGCGCCGTTCAACCGCAACGTCCAGTGCAAATGCGGACCGGTGACTCGCCCGGTTGCCCCGGCGTGACCGACCACCTGACCCGGTTCCACCAGATCCCCCTCCTCGACCAGCATCTTCGACAGGTGGGCGAAGTAGGAGTAGAGCCCCCAGCCATGGTCCAGAATGACCGAACCACCCGAAAAGTACGTGTCCCCGGTCAGCACAACGGTTCCGGCGTTGGGCGCGCTCACCGGCGTGCCCTCGGCAGCCCTGAAATCGGCGCCGCTATGCGGGTTACGCGCCTGGCCGTTGAAGACGCTCCGGCTACCGAATGCGCTTGTGGCCTGCCCTGGCACCGGCCGACCCCATGACCCTCGCCATAACCGATCCGGTGTGACGGTGGCAAAGATGGCAGCCTGCCGCCGTGCTTCACGTTGGATTCGCTCGGTCACGTCTGGAGGCGGTTCAACGTATCTCGGCGCGACCGTCAGCTGGCGCGTCCGATATGCCTTGTGCTCGACCGACAGCGTGTAGACATGCTCGAGCGCCGCACCGGTGGCGGGCATGATGCGCAGCGCCACGGTGTAGTCGCCCGGCTCCACCTGCAGATCGATGCCAACGAGACCCTGCCACACCCCACCGGCAGCCTGGTAGAAGCGCACGGTCTCATCAAACACGACACCACGGACCTCGGTCACCGGTCGGGATGCCTCGACCCGAAGCAGCACGGCCTCGCCAGGAAACAGGCCGCGGGCGTGATGGGACACCGTGGCGTCGAGGGACTGAGCCGCGCCGGGGGCGGACACCGTGAGCAGGCCGATACCGACCGCCAATGTCGCGGACCGAAATTCGCCGGACGATCTGCCGAGGAGCATGATTGCGCGCATTGTACTACCCGGTCGACGCCTTGCAGTCCGAGACGGATGTATCAGCCGCCGAGCTCGGCCAGCAGCGGCTGGATGACCCGCGCCACGATGATCACGACCGTCAGCCCGGTGAAGATGACCAGACTGAGCCAGCTAAACAAGGTCGCGAACCGCGACGGGTAGAACGCCTTGTCCGTCTTCGGGATCACTGTCAGGCAATAGTAGAGATTGAGGAAAGAGATGACCGGCGCGATAAAGAACGCCAGCGCGGAGGACACCAGCACCAGATAGACCGGGCGCGGAATGCCAGCCAGGATCACCACTGCTGCCACGAGCGAGTAGAACATCGTAATCCGGTAGATGTTGTACTCAGACGACATCACGCTGCGATGGGCTGGCGTCAGCTGATCTGCGGCAATGCCCGGCAGGTCCGCGGTGCTGCGGAAGAGATTTCGGCAGCAGGCCGCCACGACCCTGGGCCAGCCGTCGAAATAATTGAATGCGGTGGAAAACGTGGCCGCGAACGCCCCGGCAATGAACACGACCATCATCCCGGGTCCCACGCTATCGGTGAAGATGCGGGCGATCTCTCCGATCACGGCTCTGCCTTCGATCGGACTCGGGTAGAGCCAGACGGCGGCCAGCAACAGGAAGATCGTCGCGAGGATGAACGAGACGATGTGCCCGAGGGTGAAGTCCATCAACCCGATCCGGAACCAGCGCCGGCAGTACTCCTGCGCGTGCTCCGGCAACTTCGTGACGTCGACCGACAGGTCGGCCTTCGTGGACGAGAACGCGTCGAACGGCCGCACATAGCCCTGTTCCTCGAGCTTCTCTCGAATACGGCCCATGCCGACCCGCTTCGCCTTACCCCACTCAGAGGCCTGCAGCGACACGTCCATGCCAGTCGGCAGCAAGCCGAGAAACGCGGCGATGATCAGCCACGAGCCGCCCGGCACCTCGACGGTGAAAAATCGGCCCATCGCCGAGAACGGCGCCGGCTCGACCAGGTAGACCCCCACAGTCGAGACGAACAGGATGCCCGCCAGCACCTTGGTGGCCATTTCTACCGCGGCATACCGACCGTAGAGGACGATGGCAACCGAGATGGCCCCGAGCCCGAACCCATAGACCGCGAGGGAATCGATCCCGATACCCTGTGCCCAGTTCGTCAGGCCAAGCCCCAGATACTCAGAGAAGACGTAGAAAAGCACCGCGGCGGCCGCCGCCAGCCGCCCCGCCTGACCGAGGGCGCATTGGATGAGGGTCGTGATCAACACATACCAGACGGGCCACTTCCGGGGAGCGGTGGAATAGGCATCGAGCATGCTCCGGCCGGTGGCGTTCGTGAAGCGGAACGCCATCTCAAAGCCGTAATACTTGAAGACGTAAGCGACGGGAATACACCAGAGCAGCGCAAACTCGAAGCGGCCGCCCGCCGCCGGCGCCGTGACCAGATGGCTGGTGCCAATTCCGGTCATCATCAGAACGAGCCCGGGACCGAAGTGCCGAAACATTCCACGAGGGCTGGTTTCCGGCAGCGGTAGCGTGCTGAACGAGTCTGATTTGTTCGACATGGGCGCCATCCTACCAGAGAAGCCGATCGCAGCCCCGCGCGAGGCGGTAAGATGGGCGTGACCTGCTCGATCCGACGCACGCTGGAGGAGACCATGCCCACATTCCACCCACATCGCCGACCGACGGGGCGAGCAACCACCGCGCTAATCGCCGTGGTTGTGGCGTTCATGACAACCGCCTGTGGAGCGACGATCGACCGCAACGTCGAAGCCGGACGAGACGCCCTCGGAAACACCGGTGCCGTCACCGCCGGGCATCCGCTGGCGGCAGAGGCGGGTCTGGGTGTGCTGCGGGCGGGCGGACTCGCCATGGACGCCGCCATCACCGCCGCGGCGATGCTGGCCGTCGCCCGACCGCATATGAACGGTGTCGGCGGCGACACATTCCTCCTGTATTACGACTCGGCCACCAACCTGACCTACGCGCTGAACGGTTCCGGACGTTCCGGCAGTGCCAAGACGCTCGAGGAATTGAAGGCGGACGGTCTCGAGCGCATGCCGGGCGCCGGTCCGCTGAGTGTCTCGGTACCGGGCTCGGTCGGCGCCTGGGCGGAGGGACTGCGACGGTTCGGCACGATCAGCTTCGCTCAAGCGCTGCAACCGGCGATCAAACTGGCGACGGACGGGCTCCCCGTGTCGGAGCGGCTGGCCGAGGACATCGCCGGGGCGGAAGCGAAGCTGCGACGGGAACCGGAGGCCGCGCGTGTCTTTCTACCGGGCGGAGCGCCGCCGCAACAAGGTTCCATCTTGCCGCGACCGGACCTCGCCGAAACCCTCCGGACGCTGCAGGAGCACGGTCCGGACGAGCTGTACCGCGGCGCCCTCGGCGCCAAGGTCGTGCGCTTCCTGCAGGAACGGGGTGGTCTGGTCACCCACAACGACATGGCCGACTACCTCCCCGAGTGGACACAGCCAATCAGCACGCGCTATCAGGGACTCGAGGTGCTGGCATTTCCGCCCAACACGCAGGGGGTGACCCTGCTCGAGGAACTGGCGCTGTTGCAACAGGTCGACACCGACCTTGCCGGTCTCGGACACAACAGCGCCGACTATCTTCACACGGTGTCTGAGGTGATCCGGTTGGCGTTTGTTGACCGGGACAGCGAAATTGCCGACCCGAAGGTGATGCGCGTGTCGGTGGACGATCTGCTCGACGACGCCCGGATCAGAGAGATGGCGTCGACGATCGACCCTTCTGGCCGCGCGCCGGTCCTTCGAGTGGAGGCGGCCGAGGACCACCCTAATACGGTCTACGTGATCGCGGTCGACCAGTATGGCAACGTCGTGTCGCTCATCCAGAGTCTGTTCGCGACGTTCGGTTCGGGGCTCGTCGTACCGGACACCGGGATCGTGCTGCAGAACCGCGGGTCACTCTTCACCTTCGAGGAGGATCACCCGAACGTGTTCGCGAGGCGCCGCCGGCCATTCCACACGCTGTGCCCCGTCATCGTGCTGAGCAACGATCGCCCGTGGCTGGCGGTCGGCACGCCCGGCGGCGACGGACAGACCCACACCATCACGCAGGTGCTCAACAACATCCGGCTCTTCGGCATGAGTCCGCAGGAGGCGATCGACGCGCCGCGGCTGCGCCGTCTACGAGATGGCTCGCTGGCGATCGAGGACCGCGTGCCCCAGGAGGTTCGTGACGCGCTCGAGGCCAGAGGCTACACCGTGCATGCGCGCAGCGGCTGGACTGCGGAATTCGGCGGCGCCCAGGCGGTCCTGATTGACCAGGTTGCCGGTCGTCGCCGCGCCGGTGCAGACCGCCGCCGCGAAGGGTGGGCGGTGGCCTACTGACTTCTGAATTCCGGGCGTCTCAGTAACCGGTTCCCCCACCCTTGGCGGCGTCGGGAACCGGCGACTGGTAGATGGCGCGGCCCACGAAGAAGGGGCCCATGTCCTGCATGTACTCTGACGTCTGGACGGTCCCCCGCATGTCCTTGACCAGCTTCGACAGTGGGTACAGGTCGGGACCAATGAGACCAATGACGAATTCGTTGTCGTCACGGTCGAGCCCATGGCATTCGAGCCGTATGTCGACCGCCAGCCCCAGGTCGCCATAGGCGCGACCCACCATGCCGTGCTCCATCAGGATCCGCCCCTGGTCACGGCGCGGTAGCCGATTGAAGGCGCCGAGCCGACGCAACGGATACCACATGCCCCACGGATACGCGGGGTTCAACGCGTTACGCCGCACCTTGTGGAGCAGGAAATCTTTCAGGTCAGCCTCACGCCCGCTCGCGTAGGTACGCCCGAGCATGGTGAAGTCAGGCATCGGCGTCAGCCCAGCAAACGCCGGACCTGCGAGCAACGCGCGGCCCTCCTCGGCGAACAGCGTCGGCACCTCCGACAACAGCAGCACCCCGACACCACGCGGGTCGTTCAGATTCGCGTAGACCACCGCCTCCAGACCGCTGTCCCGTACCGCGTTGACGACCGGCTCGGTGGCGAGGCAGCCAGTAAACACCTGAAGCTGCGCGAACAGCCGCGTTTCAAGCGTCTGCGGTGTGCCGCCTACCGGAGCGCCGTGCTCGACGAGGTCGGGCACAAAGCGTTCCATTGTCGCAGGAGGACGACCGCTGCCCCGAGAGTGGGTGGTCGCTGGTGCGTCAGTCTTTTCAGTCATAGTGTCTTCCCTCGCACACGCCGGCGACCATTCTATACGAGCTGGCGTCCTACCTCTCTAGACCGGGTTGCCGAGCACATGCGGCAGTGCTAGTCTCGACATACGCAACATGCTCCCCGGTCGTTTCGCGAAATGGATGAGCGGCAGTATCTCTCGATGACTCAGCGCGCCATCGTCTCAGTGGTCGCCATCCTTCTGGTGAGCCCATGCCTTCGGGTGGACGCCGCACCTCAGGAGGGCACCGTCGCTCCGCTGCAGGCGGTTGAGCTGCCGGTCAACCTCGAGCGCCTGAAGCGAAAGCTCGCGGCGCTGCCGGCCACCGACGAAGAGCGCTCGCTCCTTAAGCTCAACTTCTATCTCGAAGTCTACGCGCGCGCGCCGCGCATCAACCCGCTGGAAGGATTCGACATCCACACGGGTCCGGTACCGTTCGGCGGCCCAAGCGACACCGATATGCGAGCCCTGTGGACACCACGGGAGTTTTCCACGCCCGCTGCGGATCTGGGATCGGTGCTCGGCTGGATCTTCAAGCGTTGATATGGCTGTCTAGTGTCAAGAGGGCACAGTTCTCCTGCCTCAACGTCTTCTCCTGATTCACTGTCGCGTTCTCCCCCGATCCGACGCACGCGC
>PBRZ01000159.1 GCA_002726085.1 Acidobacteriota bacterium | reverse complement strand
TGTTGTGGCTGGTCGCCGGATTCCTGTTCCTGGTCATCACGATCGCCACCCGGGCCTACCTCAAGCAGGAACGACGCATTCCGACCGGCTTCATGAACGCCCTGGAATGGCTGGTGCAGTCGATTCGCGACGCGATCGTGCTCCCGAACGTCGGGGCGAAGTTCGTCAACGTCTGGACGCCGCTGATCCTGACGCTCTGTGTGTTCATCCTCGCCTCGAACGCGATCGGGCTGATCCCGATCTTCGAAGTACTCGGCCTGATGGACCGGTTCGTGCTACAGAACGCTCCCGAGTCGGAGTCGCTGATCAACAGCGTGCTGCACGGCGGCACGACCTCGACGGCCAACTACAACGTCACCGCGGCGCTCGCGACCATCACGTTCTTCGCCATCATCGTGGCCGGCGTCATGGCTCACGGCTTCTTCAAGCACTGGAAGAACCTGGTGCCGTCGGGGCTCGCCTGGCCGGTCTATATTTTGCTTATCCCGATCGAGATCATGGGCATGTTCGTCAAGCCGTTCGCGCTCACCATGCGGCTGGCCGCCAACATGACCGGTGGCCACATCGCGATTCTGTCGATCCTGTCGCTGGTCTTCATCTTCAACCAGGTGTTCGAGAGCGCGGCACTCGGCGTGGGCGTCGGGTTCACGGTCGCCTTGCCGCTCGCGGTCGGCATCTCCGCCCTGGAAATCATCGTCGTCATGGTCCAGGCCTACGTGTTCACCCTGCTGACATCGGTATTCATCGGCATGGCCATCAACGTTCACCACTAGTCACGCAGTCAGACAACGCCACACTCACACGGAGGAATAGCTGAATGGAACTCTTGTACATCGCCGGCGTCGCGCTTGGTCTCGGGTTGATCGTGATCGGGGCGGGTCTGGGTATCGGCAAATTCACCGCCGCCGCCGCCGAGAGCATCGCCCGCCAGCCGAGCGCCGCCGCGCAGATCACCGGCGCCGTGAACCTCCCGCTCTTCCTGCTGGAAGGCGTGGCGATTCTGGCCGAGGTGTTCGTCTTCATCGTCGTGCTGATGCGGTGACCGTCCCGTCAGACACCCGATACGCACGATAACGTCAGAGGGAGCGTCTCATGGATAATCCGTTGGTCCAGCCCGATCCCGGGCTCTTCATCTGGACCATCCTCACCTTTCTGATCCTGCTCGGCGCGCTGGCCAAGTTCGCCTGGGGGCCGCTGCTGAGAGCGCTCGACGAACGTCAGGAAACGATCCGCAAGTCGCTCGATGACGCCGAACAAGCCAATAAGGAGCTCCAACGGCTGCAGCAGGAATCGGCGCAGATCATTGCCGAGGCCCGCAGCGACGCACAGGCGATCGTCGCCAAGAGCCGCGCTGAAGCCGAGACGGTCCGGGAGGATCTGAAGCGGAAGGCCAAGGAGGAAGCTGATGCTCTGGTCCGCGGCGCCGAACGGCAGATCCAGCTCGAGACCGCTCGCGCGGTCCAGCAGATTCGGCACGAGGTGGTCGACCTCTCGCTCTCGGTCGCCTCGAAGCTGATCAAGAAGAACCTGACGCAGGAAGACAACGACGCGTTGATACAGGACTCGCTCAGCCAGATCGAAACGTCAAAACACTAGATACCCGAGCAGGCCGCTGTATCACCGCAGCCTGTAGCCTGAAGCCTATTTCGAGGCGGGAGCCCGGCGTGCCTACCGCACCGCGACCGTCGCGGCGATGCCGTCGAGGGTGCGAGCGGCCGTTTCGGCCTGCTCGAAAAGTGCCTGCGGGTAGAGACCGAGCACGACGGTTCCGAGCAACGCGACACCGATCGCAACGGCCATCGCGGGACCGATGGCAATCGGGGAACCGACACCCTCCTCTTCGTTGATCCACATGAAGACGACGACCCGGAGGTAGTAATAAATCGACAGCGCGCTGTTGGCGACGGCGATGACGGCGAGCCAGATGAAGCCGGCATCGATGGCCGCGCCGAAAAGCCAGACCTTCCCCATGAACCCGGCTGTGGGCGGAATCCCGCCCAGCGACAGCATGAAGAACAACATCGCGAAGGCGGCGACCGGGCTGCGCTTCGACAAGCCATTGAGGTCCTTCAACTCGTCGCCGATGATGTCACTGCGTCGCATCGCCGTCACGACGGCGAACGCCCCGAGCTGCATGAACAGGTAGACGCCCAGATACACCAGCATCGCCGCCACGCCGCGCTCGGTGCGGACGACCACTCCGATCAGCAGATACCCCGCATGTGCAATCGACGAGTAGGCGAGCATCCGCTTGAGGTTGCTCTGGGTCAACGCAGCGATGTTTCCCACCGTCATGGTGACGACGGCGAGACCGTAGAACAGCATCGCCCACTCTGCACCGAGCGCCGGCAGCCCTTCGACGAAGATTCGGAGCAGCATCGCGAACGACGCCGCCTTGGAGCCGACCGACAGGAACGCCGTCACCGGCGTGGGCGCGCCTTCATACACATCCGGCGCCCACATGTGAAACGGAACGGCGGCAATCTTGAAACTCATGCCGGCGGCGACCAGAATCACCGCCAGTACGAGCACCAGGCTTGGATCCTGCCCGCGGAGCGCCGCCGCGATGCCAGCCAGACTGGTCGTGCCGGTCGCACCGTATAACAGCGACATGCCGTAGAGCAGAATGCCCAATGAGAACGCGCCGAGCACGAAATACTTCACCGCGGCTTCGTTCGACCGCGGGTTGGGCTTGAGAAACCCTGCCAGCACGTAAAACGACACCGCCATCGTCTCGAGTCCGATGAACAGCGTGATCAGATCGACACCGCTCGCCATGAACATCATGCCGAGCGAGGCGCACAGTATCAGGAAGTAATACTCGCCTACTCTGATCCCCTCGACCCGCATATAGGGCGCCGACATCAAGAGCGTCAAGGCGGCCGACAGCAGCACGATTACCTTGAAGAACGCCGCAAAGCCGTCTATCGCCAACAACCCGCGCGAAGCGGTCACGTCGAGACCGGCGAATGAGGCCAGGGCCACCAAGGTCGCCGCCACGGTGGCGAGCGCCGTCCACAACAGCAGCCCGTCGCGCCGTGGTGCCAACACCGCCAGCAACAGCAGCAGCATTGCGCCGCCGGTGAGGACCAGCTCCGGCAGGATGTAATAGAAGTCGAGCGAGGAAAACCCAGCCGGCATTATCTGGCGCCCCCACGCACGGGAACCTCGATGACGTCGCCGTCCAGCACCAGCAGGTTGGGTGGCGCCGCCGGCTGCCGCGCGCCGTCGTCGTCGTCCGCTGCAGCATTGAGCGGCCCATACGCGCTGTTGACGCGGGCCATGACACGATCCACGGAGGTATCGAGCCGTTCGATGAACGGCTTCGGATACAACCCGATCCACACCGCGAGAATCAGCAACGGTGTGAACGTCGCCCACTCCCTCAGATTGAGGTCGGGCAGATTCTCATTCTTGGGGTTGTCGATCGTCCCGAACATCGTGCGCTGATACAGCCACAGCATGTAGGCCGCCCCCAGCACGATGCCGGTCGCCGCAAAGCCGGCCCACACCTTGTTGACGACGAAGATCCCTTGCAGAATCAGCACTTCGCCGATGAAGCCGTTGAGTGTCGGCAACCCGATCGACGACATCGTCATCACCAGGAACACCGCGGCATAGGCCGGCATGATCTTCGACAACCCGCCATACTCGGAGATCTCACGAGTGTGACGGCGCTCGTAGACCACACCGACCAGGAGGAAGAGGGCGCCGGTCGAAATCCCGTGATTAATCTGTTGCACGATGCTGCCAGTGATGCCGACCGGGGTGAGCGCGAACATCCCCAGCATCACCAGACCCATGTGGCTGACACTGGAATAGGCCACCAGCCGTTTCCAGTCGCTCTGGGCCATCGCCACCAGCGCACCGTAGACAATGCCGATGATCGACAGCCAGACCACCCAGGGTACGAACGCCTGCGTCGCCTCTGGCAGTATCGGCAATGAGAACCGAATGAACCCGTAGGTGCCCATCTTCAGGAGCACGGCGGCCAGAATGACCGACCCGGCGGTCGGAGCGTCGGTGTGCGCGTCGGGCAGCCAGGTGTGGAATGGGAACATCGGCACCTTGACGGCGAACCCGAGGAAGAACGCCAGGAAGACCCACCACTGCAATCCGAACGGCATGTTCAACTGATGGAACTGCGTGATATCGAACGTATACACGCCGGTTACCTCGTGGTGATAGAAGTAGACCGCGAGGATGCCCAGCAGCATGATCACACTGCCGACCAGCGTGAACAGGAAGAACTTAATCGCCGAATACAGCCGATTGGCGCTGCCCCAGATGCCGATGAGGAAATACATCGGCACCAGCATGACCTCCCAGAAGACGAAGAACAGCAGGAAGTCGAGCGCCACGAACGCCCCGATCATACCGGTCTGTAGCACCAGCAGGAAGATGTAGTACTCCTTGACGCGCTCCGTGATCGCGGTCCACGACGACAGCACCGCGATGGCCCCCATCAGGGTGGCGAGCAGAATCAGCAACGAGGCGAACCCGTCGACCCCGATGAAATACTCGGCGCCAATCGATGGAATCCACTCGTGCCGCTCGACGAACTGCCAGTCGGAGCTGGTCTTGTCGAGCCAGAACCAGAGCGGCAGGGAGACCAAGAAGCCGAGCACGGCGAACGCGTTCGCAATCCAGCGGATGGCGTTTTGCTTGCTTGCGAATAGCAGCAGCACCGCGCCCACCAGCGGCGTGAACATGATTAGCGACAACAGCGGAAAGTTGGCGGTGTTGCTCATGAGCAAGGTCTCGTATCAAATCCACTCGGTCGTGCCGGGACCAATCTTCTGACTTCTGACTTCTGACTTCTGACTTCTTCGAGCACGCCGCTTACCCCAAGAACCGTGCAACGAGATACACGGTGACGCACGCGAATACCCCGGCGAGCGTCGCCACGGCATAGTTCTGGATTAGACCGGTCTGAGCCCGTCTGAAGACGTAGCTCCCTTCGGCGCAGATCCACGCCACCAGGTTGATCAGCCCGTCGACGACATACTTGTCGAGCACGTGCGACACCCAGGACAACGCGCGGGTCAGCCAGCCGGTCCCGTTCACGGCACCGTCGACGACATTGCGGTCCACGGTCCACAGCCCGCGGGCGCTGGTCATGACACCTTTGACCGCCGTCGCATCGTACAGCTCGTCGACGTAGTACTTGTTGGTCAGCACACGGTGGGCGCCGGCCCAGTTGGTTGCCAGCTCCGCAGACCGCTCCGGCCGCCGCACATAGAGGTGATAGGCCAGGGCGATCCCGCCGACCGCGATCAGCACCGAAAGCGCCATCAACCCGAGCTCGGCTGCATGGGACAGATGCGCGACCGCCTGTTCCGCCTCCTCGGTGTGCTCCGCTCCGGCGGTGAAGCTCGGCTCGAGGAAATGCTCGATGGCGTTGTTGCCTCCGAGCGCGGCCGGTATGCCCACGAACCCGGCCGCAAACGCCCCAACGGCGAGCAGCATCAACGGCGCGGTCATCAAGGTCGGCGACTCGTGCGGCCCGTGCCAGGCATGTGCGTGGTCACCGTCACCGTGGTCGGCGTGACCGGCCGCGTCAGCATGGCCCTCGCTCTCTTGGTGGCCCCATGATGGTCCGCGATAGTCGCCGAAGAACGTCATGAAAATCAGCCGGAACATGTAGAACGCGGTCATCCCGGCGGTCACCACCGCCAGCCCCCACAACAGCTTGTTGCTGAGGAACGTGCGATACAGGATCTCGTCCTTGCTGAAGAAGCCGGCAAACGGCGGCACCCCGGCGATCGCGAGCGAGCCGACGAACATGGTGACGAAGGTGACGGGCATGTACAGCTTCATGGCCCCCATCTTCTTCATGTCCTGTTCGTCGTTCATCGCGTGGATGACCGACCCGCTGCCAAGGAAGAGCAGTGCCTTGAAAAAGGCATGCGTCATCAGGTGGAACGCGGCGGCGGCAAACGCGCCGACACCGGTCGCCAGGAACATGTAGCCGAGCTGCGAGACCGTCGAGTAGGCCAGCACCTTCTTGATGTCGGTCTGCACGAGGCCGATAGTGGCCGCCATCAGCGCCGTCAACACGCCGACCGTCGCCACTACCTCCATCACGATCGGGGCGTGCGAGAACAGCACGGCGTTGCGGCCGACCATGTAGACGCCGGCCGTCACCATGGTCGCCGCATGAATCAGCGCCGACACCGGGGTGGGCCCCTCCATCGCGTCCGGGAGCCAGACGTAGAGTGGGATCTGGGCGCTCTTGCCGACCGCGCCGACGAACAACAGCAGACAGATGGTCGACAGAACGCCGAACGTCACCTCGGCCTCCATCCCGGCCACCGCCTCCTTCACCTCGCTGAAGTCGAGCGTGCCGAACGTGAAGAAGATCAGGAAAATGCCGAGCACGAAGCCCCAGTCGCCGATCCGATTGACGATGAAGGCCTTCTTGCCGGCGTCGGCCGCGCTCTTCTTGTGATACCAGAAGCCGATCAACAGATACGAACAGAGCCCGACCCCCTCCCACCCCACGAACATGACGAGGAAGGTGCTGCCGAGCACCAGCGTCAGCATGAAGAAGCAGAACAGGTTCAGATAGCAGAAGAAGCGCACGTAGCCGCCCCGCGGCTCGTGGTCCATGTAGGCCGTGGAGTACAGATGGATCAGAAACCCGATACCGCTGACAATCAGGATCATCATCCCCGACAGCGGATCGAGCCGGAATGCCCACGGCACCTCGAACGCCCCGATGCCAGACACGGTCTCGAGCGGTATCGGCGGAATCCACTGCGCCACGGTGACGACGTGCTCGCGATGCTCGGCGCCCAGCAGTTGAACGACTGCGATGGCCGACAGCAGCAACGCCCCGCCCATCGTCGCGCAGGCAATGCCGGCAGCCATCGATTTGCTGAAGTGACGCACGCCCAGTATGCCGTTCAGCGCGGCGCCAAGACCGGGAAGCAGAGGAATGAGCCAGATAAGGTCCATAATTAGTCGGGGCTGCGCCCCGAACCCAACGCCGCTGTGCTACCAGCGCATCACATTCATCTCGTCGATATTCACGGTCTCCTTGTTCCGGAAGAACGCCAGGAGAATCCCCAGCCCGACCGCGGCCTCGGCGGCGGCCACCGCAATCACGAACACGACGAACACCTGCCCCACCAGGTTCTCGAGATACCGGGCGTTAGCGACAAGATTGATGTTGACGGCGTTGAGCATCAGCTCGATCGCCATAAAGACGATGATGATGTTGCGACGCACCAGCACGCCGATCACCCCGATGGTGAACAGCGCCGCGGAGAGAATCGTGTAATGCGCCGGCGTGATGTCCATCATTGCAACTCTCTCTTGGCCAGCACGATGGCGCCGATCATCGCGACGAGCAGCAGGACGGATGCCACCTCGAACGGAATCAGATAGTCGGTGTAGAGCAACCAGCCGACCTGCTCAATATTGCCCTGAATCTCGGCCGGTACCGTTGAAGCGGCAGCCAACGGCGCCGACGGCTCCCGACTGTAGCTGTAGACCACGATACCGGCCAGCTCGAGAAGCACCGCACCCGCCAGCACCAACCCCAGGAGGCCGAGGCGCCGCGGGTCCTGATGAGCCTCCGGCTCCCGTTTCAGATTCACCAGCATGACCACAAAGAGATACAGCACGACGATGCCGCCGGCGTAGACCAGCACCTGAATCACCGCCAGAAACTCCGCCTGCAAGACGACGTAGAGCGCCGCCACGCAGAGAAAATTGATGACGAGATAGACCACGCTGTGCACGGTGTTCTTCGCCGTCACCACCAGGATCGCCAGCCCCAGAATGAGGACCGAGAGCGTGTAGAAGGCGATAGCTTCGGGCATGACTCAGAGCACTACCTTGACGATGCCGGTCACCACGATGTTGGCAAGGGCGATCGGGATCAGCACTTTCCACCCGATTCGCATCAGTTGGTCGTAGCGATACCGTGGAAACGTGGCCCGGATCCAGATAAACAGATACAGGAACACGAACATCTTGCCGAAGAACCAGATCCAGCTCGGGATCAGGTCCAGAAACGCCAGCGCGTCGACGTTCGGAAACGGTCGCAGCCAGCCGCCCCAGAACAGCACCGTGACGACCGCCGAGATGACGATTAAGTTCGCGTACTCCGCAAGGAAGAACAGCGCGAACCGCATGCCGCTGTACTCCGTGTGGAACCCGCCTGTCAGCTCTTGCTCCGCTTCCGGGAGGTCGAACGGCGCCCGATTCGTCTCGGCCAGCCCCCCAATCAGCACCAGCACGAACGCCACCGGCTGGACGAACCCGAACCACAACCCCGCGTCCTGCTGCGCCTCGACGATGCCGACCATGCTCAGCGTGCCGGCGGTCAGAACGACGCTGACCAGCGTCATTGTGACGGCGATCTCATAGCTGATGAGCTGGGCCGACGCCCGCAGGCTTGCCAGCAGCGGATACTTGCTGTTCGATGCCCAACCGGCCAGGATGATGCCGTAGACACCGATCGACGTCACCGAGACGATAAAGAGCAGCCCGACGTTGAGGTCGGTGATATAGAACAGCTCATCCCCACCGAACGGCACCACCGAGAAGACGACCAGCGCCGGCACCAGCGACAGAATCGGCGCAAGCGTGAACATCAACTTGTCGGCCTTGGCCGGTGTGATGTCCTCCTTGACCATCAGCTTGATCGGATCCGCGATCGCCTGCAGCACACCGTAGGGCCCGACCCGCATCGGCCCGAGCCGCGACTGCGCCCACGCGATGACCTTGCGCTCGAGCAACGTCATGAACGCGACCGATATCATGACCGCGTTGAGTAGCACCGCGATCTTGAGCAGCGGAATGACAAGGGTCTCGATCATCGCTATCTGTCGACCTCGCCGAGCACAACATCGATGGTGCCGATCAGCGCCACCACATCGGCAACGAGGTGCCCGACGATCAGCGGCCTGAGCCCCTGCAGATTGCAGAACGACGGCGGTCGGACACGCAGCCGATACGGGTTGGTCGCGCGTCCGTCACTCACGATGAAATAACCGAGCTCGCCCTTCGGCGACTCGATCGCATGATACGTTTCACCAGCCTTTGGTTTGATGAGCCGGGGTACTTTGCCCATCACCGGTCCCTCCGGCAACCCGTCGAGCGCCTGACGGATGATGTGGAGCGATTGCCTGAACTCCTCCAGCCGGATGAGATACCGGTCGTAGGTATCCCCGTGCGTGCCGAGTGGCACGTCGAACTCGAACTCGTCGTAGGCGGCGTAGGGCTCGTCTTTCCGCACGTCCCGGTAGACGCCGGACCCGCGCAGCGGCGGACCGCACAAACCGAGCGCGGTCGCGTCCTCGCCTGAGATGACGCCGATCCCGCGGGTGCGCTCGAGCCAGATCCGGTTGTTGGTCAGCAGCTCCTCGTACTCCGGGATCTTGGAGTCCATCACGTCGCAGAAGGCTCGCACCTTGCGATCCCAGCCGCTCGGGATATCGAGCGGGAGACCGCCGATCCGCATGGAGTTGTATGTCAGCCGCGCGCCACAGTATTCCTCGAACAGGTCGAGCACGAGCTCACGCTCGCGAAAGGCGTAGAGAAACACGGTCATCGCCCCGATGTCCATGGCGTGGGTGCCCAGCCACAGACAGTGACTCGCGACCCGCTGAAGCTCGGAGAGGATGGTGCGGATGTAACGCGCCCTCCGGGGCACTTCCACCTCCATGAGCTTCTCGACCGTCTCGCAGTAGCCCAGGTTGCTGGTGGCGGACGCCACGTAGTCCAAGCGGTCGGTCAGCAGGATGATCTGGGTCCAGTCACGGTTTTCGGTCAGCTTCTCGACGCCACGATGGACATACCCCATGATCACATCGGCGTCGACGACCCGCTCGCCATCGAGCCGCAGGACCACCTGTAGCACCCCGTGCGTGCTGGGGTGCTGCGGGCCCATGTTGATCACGAGCTCGTCGGTATCGAACATCGATCCTGTGGTCATTATCTAGACGGGGCTTCGCCCCGGACCCCACGCGGGCGCTCCGCGGGGACCCCGAAAGCCCCACTCCGCGCCCGCGAGGCGCGCACGTGCGCGCCTTGGCCTTCACCGACGGCCCAGAATGGCTGCACGCTTCGCTCTTCGGATTGCATCACCGCCTACTCGATCTCCGCCTCGTCACCTTAGACGGGGCTGCGCCCCGTGCCGCCACCGCGGGCCGCGCATTGTCGCGCGGCCTGCCATCCGCCGGCTACTCGATCTCCGTCTCGTCCTGGAGGTTTCGCAGCCGCAGCCACTCCATCGGGCTCTCGAGCAACAGCTCACCCGGTCCCTCGAGCGGGTAATCCTTCCGCTGCGGATGACCCTGCCAGCTATCCGGCATCAGGATCCGGCGCAAATCGGGGTGCCCCGTGAACCGCACGCCGAACATGTCCCACACCTCGCGCTCGAGCCAGTTGGCGGCCGGCCAGACGCCGGAAACGGAGGGCACCGGCTCATCCTCCGCGGCTCGGACCTTGACCCGGACCCGATGACGTCGGCGGGTGGAGTACAGACAGTAGATGACGTCGAAGCGTTTTTCTCGTGGCGGCCAGTCGCTGGCCGTCACGTCCGCACAATAGTCGAATGAACCTTCGTCCGAATCTTTCAAGAAACCGACAACGTCGAGCAGCGAGGTCGGGCCCACGATCACGGTCCAGTCGCCAACCCAGTAGCTGACCTGCTCCACCGCCCCGGGCAACGCCTTTTCGAGCGCGACCAGGAACGGGGGGCGCTCGAGATCGTCGGGCGGAGGCGGGTCGCTAGGCCCCTTGGGGGCCTCTGGCGGCGCCTTCGGCTTGGGCTTGGGCTTGACTGCCGGCGCCGCGGCGGCCGGCTTCGGAGCAACCGGCTTTGGCGCATCGCTCGCAGCCGCCGCCTGGTCGTCGGACGGGGCGTCAGGCGTGATGTCGCCCGGTTTCGATTCGTCTGCCATGGTGGAGAGCTAATGGAACACAGCCTGCGTCGTCACAGCGGCGCCTTGACCGGCACCGACTACGCCCACTCCAGCGCGCCCTTGCGCCACGCATACACGTAGCCGAGGACGAGGATGAAGATGAAGACCAGCATCTCGATCAGCCCGAACAGGGCCAGCCGGTCCATGATGACGGCCCAGGGGAACATGAACACGGTCTCAACGTCGAAAATGACGAAGAGCATCGCGATCAGGTAATAGCGAACACTGTAGCGATCGCGCGCGTCTGTGGTCGGCTCGATCCCGCACTCATACGGCTCGAGCTTCACCTTGTTGTAGCGCGAAGACCGAATCAACGACGTGAAGATCAGCGTGCCAACGGCAAAGCCAATCGCGACCAACACGAACAGCAGCACGGGGATGTATGCATCAAGCATCGGCGGTCACCCAACAGCGAGTAGCAGCCCGTGGTGAAAGCCGCCCCCCGACGTGCACGCGCCTCGATTCACCCGGAAAACTCGATGCGGCAGGGTTAGGGTTGGTCGCGGCCGATAACTCGACCGTGCGGGCCAGGAATCCGGGGTTTTTATAGCATGCAGCCCGAGGGGTGTCAAGAAATGCGCCGTCTGCGAGGGGCTGGCAGGGGGGTCTAAGACCCCAGCGATCACGGCGCGTTCTCCGACGCGGTCGGCCATGACACCTCCAACGGCATCGCCCATCCAATAATCGCCATCCCGGGAGCCGCTCGATGCGGGATTCCAGCTATACTTTGTCAGAGGCTCACTCACCCATGTCCCAGGCTGAACGACGCCGTGGTTTCACCGCGATATGGCTGCTGGCGGTGATGACCGTCGGCCTCGTCGGTCAGGGCACGGTGTGGGCACAGGGCGAAGAGCGGTCGATGGTCGTCAGCGTCCTCGATTCGAGTGGGGCGCCCGTCGAGGGGCTAGCACCCACAGACTTCGTGATCGCGGAGGACGGGACCGAGCGCGAAGTGCTGCGGGTCGAGCCGGCGACCACACCGATGCAGCTCGCCGTGCTCGTCGACACCAGCGGCGCGGCCGCCTTCGCGACCGCCAACATCCGAGAGGGACTCGAGGCATTCGTGTCGCGCCTCCATGAGGACCACGAGATCGCTTTGGTCACCTTCGGCAATCATCCGCGCATCCTGGTCGAATCGACCGGTCAGATCGACCGGTTGCGGGATGGGATCGGACAGCTCTTCGCCTTCCCGGACACCGCCGCCTATCTGCTCGACGCCCTGGTGGAGACCACCCGCGGGTTCGAGCAGCGGGAAGCACCGCGGCCGGTCATAGTGGCCGTGACGAGCGACGGCATCGACTACAGCAGCCAGAGCGCCAGGCGGGCGCTCGAAGGGCTCCGGGCGAATCAAGTGGCAACCCACATGATCGTGCTGCAGAACCAGGCGAACGCCGCGCTCCGCGCGTCAGTGAACGACGGCGGCGAAGTCGCAGACCACCTGTATCAGCGGGACCTGATGCTCGAACAGGGTCCGAAGGAGACGGGTGGGCAGCGCCACGACCTGCTTGTGAGCAGCGCCCTGGTCGACACGCTCGACACGCTTGCCGCGATCCTCACCAGCCAGTACGAGGTAGTGTACTCGCGACCCGCTAGTCTCATACCGCCCGAGGAAATTGCGGTGCGGATGCGGCGCGACGACCTGTCGGCCCAGGGGACCCCGGTCAGGCAGTCAGGAGAGTAGTCACATGACCCGATACCTACTCGGGCTCCTGGTCACGCTTGGTGTGGCGACCGCCATAGCGCAACAACCGGACCAGCCGGCCTTCCGGGCCGGTGTCGACCTGGTCTCGCTCAACGTGACGGTCACCGACGGCGACAACCGCTATGTCACCGATATCGAGGCCGAGGGCTTCCAGCTCTTCGAAGACGGCGCGCTGCAGGAGGTCACTTTCTTCAACCGAACACAGCTGCCGATCGCACTGGCGCTCCTCATAGACACGAGCGCGAGCATGACCGAAAAGATGTCCACGGCACAGGAGGCCGCAATCGGGTTCGCCGAGCGGCTACGTGCCGAGGATTTGGCGAGTGTCATCGATTTCGACAGCCGGGTCGACATCCTGCAGGACTTCACGAATTCCAGTGATCTGCTCAACACCGCGATCCGGCGGACCTCTGCGGGCGGGTCGACGTCGCTCTACAACGCCATCTACATCTCGCTCAAGGAGCTCGGGAAGATCGGCGCCACCACGGCCGACGAGATCAGACGTCAGGCGATCGTGATGCTCTCGGATGGAGAGGACACCTCGAGTCTCGTCGAATTCGAAGAGGTCCTCGAGCTCGCAAAGCGGTCCGATACGGTCATCTACTCGATCGGGCTCCGGTCGCGGGACATCCGCACGCGACGCGGGCTCCGCGAGGCCGACTTCGTGTTGCGGCAACTCGCCCAGGAAACCGGGGGCCGGGCCTTCTTCCCGGAGCAGGTCGAGGACCTTCCGGAGATCTATCAGCGCATCTCGGACGAGCTGTCCAGTCAGTACACGCTGGGATACATCTCGAAGAACCCCCTACGGAATGGCCAGTGGCGCCGCATTGTCGTGCGTGTCGACCGTCCCAATGTCGCCGCCCGGACGAAGCAGGGCTACTACGGGCCGACCATCAACTGACCGGCGAACGGTCCGCGGCCACTCGATTCGCTCCCAGGACCGACCGATGAATATACTCCCGCTTCTGCTCTACATCGCCGCCGGCGTCACCTACGCGATCTACTTTGCGCGACGGAGCCCTCAAGCGGGGCGCTTCGCCACGGCGTCACTTGCCGCCGCCGCGCTCATCCACACCTTCGTGGTCGGCATGCGCACGGTGGAAGTCGGTCAGCTGCCGTTCGTGCCACTTCCCGCGACGATTTCCGCGTTCGTCTGGCTGCTTGCGGTCGCCTATCTGTATACCGAAGTCACCACCGACGAGCGGGCGATGGGGGTGTTCATCGTGCCGCTGCTGGTCGTACTCCAGGGTGTGTCGACCGTGAGCGACCGCGTCCTCGAGCCGGCCCCGGTGCTCGACAGTCCCATGTTCGCCGTGCACGTATCGTCGCTCCTGTTTGCTTGCGCGGCGTTCGCACTGGCGTGCGTGATCGGGATCACCTACGTGCTGCTGTTCCGGGAGCTCAAGTCCAAGCAGCTCGGATTCTTCGCCGAGCGGCTCCCCTCGCTGAAGGTGCTCGACACAATGAATGGACGCGCCGTCAGCATCGGCTGGCTGTTTCTGACCGCGGGACTGGTGGTCGGAGCAGTGTGGCTGATGCAGCTGCAGCCGGAAACCGCGACGGACCCACGAGTCGCCGCGATGTCGGTCTTTGACCCGAAGATCTATGTGGCGCTCCTGAGTTGGCTTCTGTACTCGTTCGCGATTTACGCTCGCCGCGCCATCGGTTGGAACGGCAAGCGGGCGGCCTGGCTCTCGGCGATCGGGTTTTCGATCATCCTGCTGAACCTCGGGCCGGTCGGGTATTTCCTGACGGAGAGCCATAATTTTTGAGAACACGCGAGAAGTCAGAAGTCGGAAGTCAGAAGTCAGAAGTCAGCTGGAGGGCTTCGCCGGCTTCCCTGTAGTCCACCCCGTACGATGGAACTGTTACTGCTGGGCGTGAGTCACCACACGGCGCCGGTCGACCTGCGCGAGCGCGTCGATTTCTCGATGCGCGGCGTCAGCGAGGCGCTGCGTGCGCTGTCCGAGTGCCCGTCTCCAGCCGAATCCGTGGTGCTGACGACCTGCAACCGTGCCGAGATCTACGTCTCCTGCACGGACACCGACACCACCCAGCGGGACCTGGCGCGCTTCATGAGCCGATTCCACGAGGTGCCGGAGCACGAGCTCGAACCGCATCTCTATACCCGCATCGGCGGCGACGTCGCACGGCACCTGTTCCGCGTGGCGGCGGGTCTCGACTCGCTCGTGGTAGGAGAGCCGCAGATCTTCGGACAGGTAAAAGACGCCTATGCCGTCGCGTCGGGCGAGCATCGCACAGGCGCCTTGCTGAACAAGCTGTTCAGCTGGTCGTTCACCGTCGGCAAACGGGTACGGGCCGACACCGGTCTCGGCGAGGGGGCGGTATCGGTCAGCTACGCGGGGATCTCGCTTGCGCGAAAGATCTTTGGCAGTCTGAAGGATTTGACGGTGCTCGTGGTCGGCGCTGGCGAGATGGCCGAATTGACCGCCACGCATTTACAGTCGCAACAGGTGCGGCGGATCGCCGTGACCAGCCGGACGCGAGCCCGGGCCGACGCGCTGGCGCGCAAAGTCGACGGCATGGCGGTGGACTGGACGGCGATCGACGACGAGCTGCTCGAGGCAGATATCGTGATTACCGCCACCGGCGCGTCGACACCGATCATCAGCGCATCCACGGTCGGTCGAGTCATGCGCGCCAGGCGCAACCGACCGCTGTTCATCATCGACATCGGTCTGCCACGCGACGTGGAGTCGGCCGGCGGCGACCTCGAACAGGTGTTCCTCTACAACATCGACGACCTGCGCGCAATCATCAGCGAAAACCTCGCGCGGCGACAGGAACAGACCGCCCTGGCCGAAGCCATGATCTCCGCCGAGGTCGATGCGTTTCTGGCGTGGCTGCGGTCACGCGGAACCATTCCGACCGTGGTGGCCCTGCGTCGCCGGTTCGAGTCGGTGCGACAGGCCGAGCTGAAACGGCTCGACGCAAAGCTGAACGGGCTCGGGCCCGAGGCTCGCGCGCGAGTCGAAGAGATCACCCAGCTTCTGGTCCAGAAGCTGCTTCTCACGCCAACCGAGCGACTGAAGACGGCTTCCGACGACGCCACGGCCGCTCAATATGCCGAGGTCATCACCGAGGTCTTCAGCTTGACCGAAGACTCGCCGGGAGACCCTCCTGTCTCTGCACCGGCCGCCGGCGAGCGCTCGCCGTCACGGTCGACGTCGAAGAACACTGTCACGTCGTGACGCCGCTCAAACTCGGCACCCGCGGCAGCGAGCTCGCGCTCTGGCAGGCCAACACGGTCGCTGGCGAGATTCGCCGCCGTAGCGGTCGCGAATGCGAGCTCGTGGTCATCACCACGACCGGGGACCGGCTCGCTGACGTCTCGCTGTCGACAGTGGGCGGCAAGCGGGTTTTCGTCAAGGAGATCGAGCAGGCACTCTCGCGCCGGGAAATCGACCTCGCGGTGCACAGCGCCAAAGACATGCCAGCCGACCAGCCCGACGGTCTCATGATCGCGGCCGTCCTCCCGCGCGAAGATCCGCGCGACGCGGTCGTCCTGCCCGCCGGCAAGACGCCGGGACAGCACCGGCCCGTTCCGGAGCTTGTGACGGCGCAGAGCCCAGCCCCGCGAGTAGGCAGCGGCAGTGTGAGACGGGTTGCTCAGCTGAAGCGCCTACTGCCAACGGCCCAGTTTCGCCTCGTACGCGGGAACGTGGGCACCCGTCTCCGCAAGCTCGACGAGGGCGGATACGATCTCCTGATTCTGGCCGCCGCCGGACTCAAACGTCTCGGGTTTGCCGACCGCATCTCCGCTGCCGTCGATGTCGACGACTGTGTGCCGGCGCCAGGGCAAGGCATCGTGGCGATTGAGACGCGCGCGGATGACCAGGACACGCTCGCCGCTCTGTCGCCCATCAACGACGCGACCGCGATCGCCGCATTGACGGCAGAGCGGGCGGTCGTGACGACACTGGGTGGTGGATGTCAGGTGCCGATCGGGGCATTCGCCGAAACCCGGGACAACCACCTTCATCTCCGGGCAGTGGTGGCGTCGCTCGACGGGTCACAGCTGTTGCGACGCGAGGGCACGCGGCCCATCGGGTCTGCACGGGCGCTCGGTGTGGCCGTCGCGGAGGGTCTGCTCGAAGATGGTGCGGGACCGATTCTGCAAGCGGCGCTGGAGACCAACGCCGAGGAGACAGGAGACAGGAGACAGGAGGCAGGAGAGGCCTGATGGCTTCGCCGGCATCAGTGGAGCTGAGATGACCGAGGCGCGAATCTTCCTCATCGGCGCTGGTCCGGGCGACCCTTCACTGCTCACGGTCAAGGGCCACCGGTATCTGACGACGGCGGATGTCGTGGTATACGACCATCTCGTGCATCAACAGATGCTGAGTCTGGTCCGACCGGACGCCGAGACAATCGACGTCGGCCCGGCGGCGCCGCGGCCGCTCGAACAGGATGCGATCTGCCTGTTGCTCGCCGAGAAGGCGCGGGAGGGCAAGACGGTCGCCCGTCTCAAATGGGGCGATCCGTTCGTGTTCGACAGCGGCGGGAAGGAGGCGCTGTTTCTCCACGAGCAGGGGCTGGGTTTCGAGGTGGTGCCAGGCATCCCATCCAGCATCGGGAGCCCGGCTTATGCCGGCATCCCGGTCACCTATCCGGAAGCGGGCGACACGCTGACGCTGGTCCGCGGACACGAGGGGGACACCAGCGTCCCGCCGCGGGTGGCCTGGAGCCGCCTGGCCCGGGTGAAGGGCACCATCGTCACCTACGCGACCGGGCCTCAGCTGGCCGCGATGGTCAAGGCGCTACGACGCCACGGACGTCCGGCCAGCGAACCGGCGGCTCTCATCTATCGTGGCACGCTCCCGAGCCAGCACACCATACAGGGCACGTTGGAAGAGGTCGAAAAGCTCGTCAGCCGACCCGCTCATCGCGAGGCCGCGGTGCTCGTCGTCGGTCGCGTCGCCGCGCTGCGGGATCACCTGCGCTGGTACGACACACGTCCTCTGTTCGGCATGCGCATCGTCGTGACGCGGGCACGCGCGCAGGCCGCAGAACTGGTGACCCGCCTCGCGCAGTTGGGTGCCGACCCGATCGAGGCGCCGACGATCCAGATTGTGCCGCCAGAGGACCCGGCACCACTCGACGACGCGTGTGCTCAGATCGCCTCGTTCGACTGGGTGGTGTTCACCAGCGCCAACGCGGTCTCGCACTTCATGCACCACCTGCTCGCGGGCCCCGGTGACGTCCGCGACCTGAAAGGCGTGCAGCTGTGCGCCGTCGGTCCGGTAACGGCGGAGGCCCTCGCGCGATACGGCATCACGATCGATCTGGTGCCCGACGAGTATCGCGCCGAAGCCGTCATCCGCGCACTCGGTGTGGATCGGGATCTGACCGGTAGGCGTGTCTTGCTCCCGCGCGCCGACCTTGCGCGGGATCTGCTCCCAGAAAAGCTGCGACAGGCTGGCGCCGACGTGACCGCGGTTATCGCCTACCAGA
>PBRZ01000158.1 GCA_002726085.1 Acidobacteriota bacterium | reverse complement strand
TGCCCGCACCGGTCGTCACCGTCGTGTTGGTGATCTCTTCGGCGATCCGGCCACCAAGCAGCACCGCGACCTGGTCATGCAGATACTCGGCCGAGTAGCTGTGCTTGTCGTCGACCGGCAGCTGCTGCGTGACACCGAGCGCCTGGCCTCGCGGGATGATCGTAACCTTGTGGACCGGGTCGGAATGCTCCAGCACGACGCCCAACAGGGCGTGACCCGCCTCGTGGAGCGCCGTCACCTGCTTCTCCTCGTCGCTGATGACAAGTGACCGGCGCTCCGAGCCCATCATCACCTTGTCCTTGGCGAACTCGAAGTCCTGCATCATGACGGTCTTCTGGTTGAAGCGCGCCGCGTTGAGCGCCGCCTCGTTGACGAGGTTCGCCAGATCCGCGCCGCAGAAGCCGACCGAGCCCCGCGCCACCACGTGGAGGTCCACGTCGTCGGCCAGCGGGATTTTGCGGGTGTGGACCCCGAGAATACCCTCCCGGCCCTTGACGTCCGGTCGGTTCACGACGATCCGCCGGTCGAAGCGTCCCGGCCGCAGCAAGGCCGGGTCCAGGACGTCGGGACGGTTGGTCGCCGACACGAGAATGACCCCTTCGTTCGACTCGAACCCGTCCATCTCGACCAGGAGCTGATTCAGGGTCTGCTCCCGCTCGTCGTGGCCGCCGCCCAGACCGGCGCCTCGATGCCGGCCCACGGCGTCTATTTCATCGATGAACACGATACAGGGCGCATTCTTCTTCCCCTGTTCGAACAGGTCGCGGACCCGCGAGGCGCCGACACCGACGAACATCTCGACGAAGTCCGACCCGCTGATGGAGAAGAACGGCACGTTCGCTTCACCGGCGACAGCCCGTGCGAGCAACGTCTTGCCGGTTCCCGGAGGCCCCATCAGCAGGACGCCTTTCGGAATACGGCCACCCAGCTTCTGGAACTTCTGCGGCTCTCGGAGAAACTCGATGACCTCCTCCAACTCCTCCTTCGGCTCGTCGACACCGGCGACGTCCTTGAAGGTCGCCTTCTTCTGTGTGCTCGACGACAACTTCGCCCGGCTCTTGCCGAACGACAGCGCCTTGTTGCCGCCGCTCTGGACCTGCCGCATGAAAAAGATCCAGAACCCGATAATCAACAGAATCGGCGCCCAGGCATACAAGAGGCTTGCCCAGGGACTCGGGGCTGCCTCCTTCGCGTCAACCATGACGTCGCGCTCGAGGAGCGTGTTGACCAACCCTTCGTACTGAGGAGGAGCATATGTGGTGAACTGCTGGCCGCTCGAGTCGGTGCCGGTGATCTCGTTCCCGGTGAGCTCGACCCGGTCGACCTGACCTGTATTCACCCACTGCATGAACTCGCTAAAGCTCACCGGGGAATCTCCGTTCCGGAGCTGTGACGAGAGGTTCCAGATCAGGGCCACCACGACCACCAGAACCATCCAGAAGAGCAGACTGCGCGTCGTCGAGTTCACGAGTTATCTCCCAAAGTTCTCACTCTCAAGATTAGCACGCTTGCCGCAGCACCCGTGACCCGAAATTCGTCACTGACCGCCTGACCCACGACCCAGACGATGCGGTTCCTGTCATCGAGCACCAGCGGGATCCGAGACCGATCGACGCGGCTCACCTTGCGGTCGACAAACAGATCCTGGAGCTTTTTCCGGTGCCCGCGGAGTCCGAGCGGCCGAAATCGGTCCCCAGGCCGCCAGTTCCGCACCGCGAGCGGACCTGCCGCCGCCACCGCGACCGTCCGCTCGAACGCCGGGTTTCCGCCTGTTTTCGGCCACGCGAATGGCACACTGAGGCCCATTTCGGCCGGCTCCGCGCTTATCGTCACACCGGCCTCTGGAACCGACACCTCTCCGGGCACATCGAGCCGATAGGCAAACGACTCGGCCCTGTCGACCGTCCCCCGACCGGCCCGGGCAGTCAGGCGGATGATACTCTCGAGCCGGTCGGCCCGGCACCCCGGAAAATCGACCCGTCCTGTCACCGCCGTGGCCAGTCGGCGGAGCCGCTCGATGTGGTCAAAGCCGACAGAGCGACCCGAGACCAGACCCAGCACATTGCGCGCGACCCGCCTCCCCAGCGCCGGATGCAGCGCCGCCAAGCCGGCCGCGTCGACCTCCACACCCGTCTTGGTACTTTTGACGAGACCGGAGCTCATTTCGTTTGCGGCATGGGCGAGCCATTCGGCCTCGGCCCGTGCGATCTCGGCTTCCCGCGCCAGCACCTCGACGACACGGGGCGAATACCCCTGAAGATGTGGGATCAGATCGTGCCGGATCCGGTTTCGCGGCACCCGGCGGTCGAGATTGGATGCGTCTTCGCGGAATGACACTTCCCTCGCCGCCAAATATGCACGCAACTCCGCGCGCGTCACCCTCAACAGCGGGCGCACGACCTTGCCCGCACGGGGTCGGATGGCCGACAACCCCTCGGTACCGGCTCCACGCAGCGGCCGCAGCAGAAAGGTCTCGGCCTGGTCGTCGATCGTGTGGCCAAGCGCCACTCGGCACGCATCAAGGCGGTCGGCTGCGCGGTCGAAGAACGCGTACCGCGCGCGGTGACCGGCATGCTCGACGGAGATCCGCTCGGAACGCGACAACTCGGCCACATCGGCCGACTCGACAACGCACGGCACGTCGAACCGGCTTGCCAGGTCCCGGCACAAACGCTCGTCTTCATCGGATTCCCGCGACCGCAACCGGTGATTGAGATGCGCCACACCGGCCAGCGTCAGGGCGTTCCGTTCGGCCAGCTCGGCGAGCAAATAGAGCAGCGCGACCGAATCTCCGCCGCCCGACACCGCGGCCAGCACCCGTCCGCCAGGCGGGATCAGCGCCTGTCGACGAACGAACACGAGCACACGCTCAGCAAGTGGGTCCATGGGTCTACGTTCTTGGGATTTGGGGTTCGGGATTCGAGGTGGTTGGCGCCCCGCTCCGTCTCGGGCGCCATCAATTCCAGCCCGGATCCCGATTCCCGTATCCCAGTGTCAGGCAGGCTGTGCGCGCTTCAGCAGCCTGCGTCGGATGGCGGCCCGGCCTGCGCGCGGGCCGGTTCGACCCCGGTGGCGAGCGAGATGGTGCCGGTGCAGGGACTTGAACCCCGGACAACGCGGATATGAGCCGCGTGCTCTAACCAACTGAGCTACACCGGCGAAGCTAGATGTATTGTATCAACTCCGAGCTTCGGGCCTCTGGGCCTTCGGAGGACCGCGGACGGGCTCCGCCGTCCAGGCAGGCTGGCTGTGACCGAGGAGCAACGCAGCCCAGGCGGGCGCCTCGCCAGGAAAACCTAGAGAATAAGCATCGCGTCGCCATAGCTGTAAAAGCGGTAGTCTCGGTGGACCGCTTCGGCGTAGGCCGCCAGCAGAGGCTCCCGTCCGGCGAAGGCGCAGGCGAGCATCAGCAACGACGACCGTGGCAGATGAAAGTTGGTGAACAGGGCCCCAATGACCCTGAATGTCACGCCGGGAAACAGATACAGGTCGGTGACCCCGACGCCGGCAGACAGACGACCGCCCCCCTTCCGAACCGCCGTTTCGAGCGTGCGGCACGTAGTGGTGCCAACCGCCACGATCCGTCGTCCCGAATCGAGCGCTCGGTTGACCGCGGCGGCGGTGGCCGCCGGCACATCGTATGCCTCCGGCTCGACACGGTGCTCCTCGACCCGCTCCACGCGGATCGGCTGAAACGTGCCATACCCAACGTGCAGAGTCACCCGTTCGACCTCGATCCCCCGCTTCCGGAGACGCCTCAGCAGGGCGTGGGTCAGATGGAGTCCGGCTGTCGGCGCCGCCACGGAGCCGCGGACCGTCGCATACACGGTCTGGTACCGCTCGCCGTCGATCGTGTCGTCCGGTCGCTTGATGTAGGGTGGCAGTGGCACGTGTCCGAGCCTGTCGATTGCCGATTCGACCGAGGTCCCGTCCTCTACCCAGAGCCGGACAGTGCGCCGCCCGTGAAACCGGCGCTCGAGCACCTCGCCGCGCAGCCGGAGGCCGTCGGTTTCGAACACGACAGCGGCGCCAACCCGCAGCTTCTGCCCAGGATGCATCAGGGCGTCCCACCGCTCGTCGTCGATTCGAGCAAGCAGCAGACACTCGACCGCCCCGCCACTCGGCACACGATGGCCGAGCAGCCGCGCCGGAAACACCCGTGTGTCATTCACGACGACTAGATCGCTCGGCGACAGCAATTCGGGCAGATCGGTGACCGTCCGGTGCGACAGCACGCCACTGCCGCGGTCGAGGACCAGCAACCGCGCCGCCTCCCGGTCGGACGTCGGCGATTGCGCAATCCGATCCGCCGGCAGCTCGAAATCGAAGTCGGAGACGAGCATGGGAACGAAACGCGGATCCAGGCTCTCCGCATCACTCAGGCTACGGGCTACAGGCTTCAGGCGCTCTTGGGGTGCGCTCGACACGGCACAACTGCGCCGGATGTAGCCGACCCCACACCGGTCGCCCGGCCAGGCGGCGCGCACGCAGCCGACTGGCCAGAGCGCCTGTAGCCCGTAGCCTGCAGCCTATTGCCCGTAGCCTGCAACCAGGTGTACGTCGCTCAATATGCCCACCGTAGCAGCACGGCACCGACGGTGAACCCGGCGCCGACCGAGGCGAGCAGCACGAGGTCGCCCTTCTTCAGCCGACCGGCTGCAAGCGCGTCGGCCAGGGCCAGCGGAATGGTGGCGCCGGTCGTGTTTCCGAAGCGGTCGATATTGATGACCACCTTCTCCTCCGGAAGGCCGAGCTGGTCGGCAGCGGCCATGATGATCCGCCGGTTCGCCTGATGCGACACGAAGAGATCCACATCGCTCGCCTGCAACCGATTTCGGTCGAGAATTCGACGGCTGATCTCGCCGGTCTTCCGCACCGCAAACTTGAATACCGCCGCACCGTCCTGATGCACGTAGTGCAGCCGCTGGTCGACCGTCTCGTGTGAGGCCGGCAACCGGCTGCCCCCAGCCGGCATACGCAGCGCCTGACCGCCGCTACCGTCCACCTCGTGGGCGAAATCGATGACACGCAGCGCCGGGTCCACCGCGGGCGACACGACAACCGCTCCCGCACCGTCACCGAAGATCACACAGGTCGTGCGATCTTCGTAGTTGATGATCCGAGACATGACGTCGGCCCCGATGGCCAGCGCATGGTCGTGCGCCCCGGCGGCCACCATCTGGACAGCGGTGGTCAGCGAGTAGGTGAACCCGGAGCAGGCGGCGCCCAGATCGAATCCCCAGGCCCCCTTGGCACCGATCTTGTCCTGGACCAAACAGGCGGTGCTCGGGAAGAACGTGTCTGGCGTGGTCGTCCCGACCACGAGAAACTCGATGTCAGTCGGTGTCAGGTGCGCCTGTTCTATCGCGCCCTGCGCCGCCTCGGCCGCCAGATCCGAGGTCGCCACGTCGTCGTCGGCGATATGGCGCTCTCGAACACCGGTGCGCTGCAGGATCCACTCGTTCGACGTGTCGACCATTCGCTCGAGGTCGGCGTTGGTCAGCACCCGCGGTGGCACACAGGTGGCCAGCGAGGAGATCTGCACGCGCCGAAGCACCCGCGACCGACCGTCATCGGTTGGGCTCATGACCGCGTCGCTCATTTCTGCCGCATCATCCTTTCTTCAGACACGCGACCACGGTACTACCAGAGCCGGCTCTCGCGGTCTGGCACCGGCATACCGAAGTAATCGTAGGCGCGGGCGGTCGCCACCCGCCCACGGGGAGTCCTATCGAGGAATCCAATCTGGATCAGAAACGGCTCGTAGATATCCTCGATCGCCTCCTTCTCCTCGCTGATGGCGGCGGCAATGCTGTTCAAGCCGACCGGTCCACCCCCGAACTTGTCGATGATGGCCCGGAGCAGCCGCCGGTCCGCTTCGTCGAATCCGTTGGTATCCACCTCGAGCAACTCCAGCGCCCGCAACGCCACCGGCCGGGTGATGGCGCCATCAGCCCGCACCTGGGCGAAGTCTCGCACGCGGCGCAGCAGCCGGTTGGCCACCCGCGGGGTGCCGCGCGAGCGACGGGCGAGCTCGGCGGTGGCATCGTCGTCGATCGGCACGCCGAAGATCCCGGCCGAGCGCCGGACAATCTCCTGGAGGTCCACGTCGCGGTAGAAATCCAGCCGATGGACGATACCAAATCTGGCGCGTAGCGGCGACGTGAGCAGCCCGGCGCGGGTCGTCGCCCCGATTAAGGTGAACCGCTGCACCGGCACCTTCACCGAGCGCGCGCTCGGTCCCTGGCCGATGATGATGTCGAGCTCGTAGTCCTCCATCGCCGGATAGAGGATCTCCTCGATCACCGGGCTCATCCTGTGAATCTCGTCGATGAAGAGCACCTCGTGCTCTTTGAGATTCGTCAGGATGGCGGCCAGGTCACCGGGCTTCTCCAGCACGGGCCCTGCCGTCGTCCTGATCGGCACGCCGAGCTCGTTGGCAATGACATAAGCCAGGGTGGTCTTGCCGAGCCCAGGCGGGCCGTAGAGCAGGACATGGTCGAGCGCTTCGCCACGCTGCCGTGTGGCCGCGATGGAGACCTCGAGGTTCTCGCGCAGTCGCTCCTGGCCGACATAGGTGTCGAGGCTCCGAGGGCGCAACCCCTCCTCGAACTGGTCGTCGTCACCCAGCCTGACCGAGCTGACCACACGACTTGGCGAGTCCTCGTCGGTCATCGCGCGAGCTCTTTTAGCGCCCGTCTGAGGGTTTGCTCAAATGCGCCGTCTCCCGCCGCGAGTGCCGCATCCACGGCCCGTTCGGCCAGCGGCCGGTGGTAGCCGAGATTGAGGAGCGCCGACAGCAGGTCGCCTCGCATGTCGGTCTCGCCCACGTCGATGTCCGGGCCGTCGCGCTCGAGGTCGAGCGTCGCCGGCAGTCGGTCCTTCAGCTCCAGCCCGATCCGCTCGGCGGTCTTCTTGCCAACGCCCGGAATGCCAGTCAGCCGCACGACGTCCCCCTGACGCACGGCCCGGACGAGGTCGGCGGACTCGATCCCGGACAGGACCGCGAGCGCGAGCCGCGGACCGATACCGGTGATGCCGATCAGCTGCTCGAACAGCTTGAGCTCGAGCAGGGTCGCGAAACCGAACAGCGCGAGCGTGTCCTCCCGCACATGGGTATGCACGCGAAACACGACGTCGCCCCCCGGCTCACCCAGCCCGTAGAAGGTGGACAACGGGACCTGCACGTCGTAGCCGACTCCCTGGACGTCGACGATGACCCGGTTCGGCTGTTTCTCGACCAATCGGCCGCAAAGGCGCGCAATCATCCCTCACCCTTGCGGACGAAAATGGCGCCAGCTCCGCGGACCGACGGTGTGGCCGGTCTCACCGGCGCGTGTCTGCGGAGACGACGCCGTGTGGGCATGGCAGACCGCGATGGCCAGCGCATCCGACACATCGTACGGGGACGGCGCCTCCTCGAGTCCAAGCAGTAGCGCAATCATCTGCTGGACCTGACTCTTGTCCGCCCGTCCATACCCCACGACCGCCGATTTGACCTCGGTTGGCGCATACTCCGCCACCGGCAGGCCGGCCTTGGAGGCGGCCAGGATCGCCACTCCCCGGACGTGCCCCAACTTCAGCGCGCTGCGCGCATTTCGGGCGTAGAAGACATCCTCGATCGCAACCCACTCCGGACGATGCGCGGCCAACAGCGAGGCCAGCTCGTCGTATATCCGAGTCAGCTTATCTGGAAACGGGGTGCGGGCAGACACCGCGATGGCGCCGCACACTACGAGGCGGCATCGGCTGCCATCGGTATCGATACAGCCATACCCGGTGCACGCGGAGCCGGGGTCGATCCCGAAAATCCTCACGCCAGCGAGGCCTCGATCTCCTTCTCGCTGACGTCGAAGTTCGACCAGACGTGTTGGACGTCGTCCAGATCCTCGAGCGCGCCCATCAACTTCAGCATCTGCTGGGCCGGCTTCCCTTCCAGCGTGACGTAGTTCTGCGGCAGCATGGCGACCTCAGCGGTCGTCGTCTCGACCCCGAGCGCCCGGACCGCCTCGGCCACCGCATCGAATGTGTCGGGCGAGCTGATGATCTCCCACTTCCCGTCCTCGTCGCGGAAGTCGTCGGCGCCGGCGTCGATGGCGGCCGTCATCAGCGCCTCTTCGTCGGCGGCGGTCTTCTCGACCAGGATGTAGCCCCGCTTGTCGAACATCCAGGCCACGCTGTTCGACGAACCGAGGTTCCCGCCATGCTTGGTCAGCAAGTGGCGTATCTCGCCGACGGCGCGGTTCTTGTTGTCGGTCAGCACGTCGAGCAGCAGGGCGACACCGCCCGGCCCGTAGCCCTCGTAGGAGGTCTTCTCGTAGTTCACCCCGGGCTCCTCGCCGGTCCCCCGGCGAATCGCGCGTTTGATGTTATCGGCCGGCATGTTGGCCGCCTTGGCGTCGGCGACCACCGTCCGCAACCGGGGGTTCATGTCCGGATCGCCTCCGCCGTGACGGGCGGCAACGGTCAGTTCCTTGATGATGCGGGTGAACACCTTGCCGCGCTTGGCGTCGGCCGCACCCTTCTTGTGCTTGATCGAGTGCCACTTGGAATGGCCGGACATCGGTAGGACTCCGTGAGTGTGCTACGCGAAAACGTGGCAAATTCTACCACGATTCACCAGCCTCCCATCCCCGTGGCGCCGGTGTGTGGGAGCCGACTCGTGGCTCGCCGGTGGGGCGGTGGCGATGTCTACCGCGGCTTTCTGGCCAGCACGATCCAGGTGTCGGCCTCGGGGTGCCACGCTCCACCTCGGTAGTCGCCGGACACCGCCTCGATCGTGAACCCGGCGCGGCGCAGTCTTCCGGTCATCTGGCGCACCGACAGCGTGCGAAAGACCAGCGAGAACCGGTGTGTGGTCCGCGCGCGGCCGCGCCGCTCGACAAACTCCTGGTCGAAGATCGTCAACCGTTTGGCCCGGTCCTGCCTGACCGACTCGATGAGGCTGATCCGTGTCGCGCCGCCGCGACGGCGTCCACGCAGGCTGACGCGACGGTCGTATTCGCGCCAGCTCTGGAGGTCCGGCACGAGGTCGATCGCGAACGTCCCGCCACGTCGGAGCACACCCAGGACCGACGTCATCGTGGCTCGCATGTCGCGGTCGCGCAACAGCGACTGCAGCACCCCATAGGGCGCCATCACCAACTGGAACCGGCTCGCCGCCAGGAACGGCAACGACCGGACATCTCCCCGGACGAGACGCAGGCTCCCGTCCACCCTGCCTCGCCGGACCCGGCGGCGAGCCTGCCGAAGCATCGCGTCTGACCGATCGAGACCGACGACATCGTCTACCGACCTGGCAACCGGTACCGAGACGCGCCCGGTCCCGCATCCCAGCTCGAGCACCGGTCCGCCGCAGCGCTCGGCCAGACCCTGCCAGAAACGGATGTCGCGACATCCGACCGTCCGCGCGTTCTCCCAGTCATAGAACGGCGCGTAGTCGTCCCACCCCTGCCAACCTTCCATGTCGTGCGACTTCTCCCGATAGCGGCTCCTCGGGGAAGGCGAGGTATTATACGGGCTTCGCTGACATGTCCTTTCTTCCAGCCTGGGCGCCCAACCTGCACCCGCTCCTGGTGCACTTTCCAGTCTCACTCCTGATCGGCGCCGCGGCGGTGGACATGATGAGTCTGCTGATGCCGACCAGACCGGCCGTTCGAGACGCCGCCACGCTCTTCTACTGCGCCGGGGCGCTCATGGCGATGACCGCGTATTTCAGCGGGCTGAGCGCCGCCCAGCACATGGCGGTGTCCCCCGAAGCGAGCACGGCGCTGACCGCCCACTTCACCTGGGCGGATCGGACCACGTGGTTTTTCGTCTTTTTCGCCTCGTTGCGCATCGCGCTGTCCTACATCTGGCGCCCGACTGCCCACTGGGCGGCGATCGCGGCGTTCGTGGTGGCGCTGGCCGGCCTCGGGATGCTGGCTGTGACCGCCGACCGGGGAGGACGGCTCGTGTTCCGCCACGGCCTCGGTGTCGCCAGCGTGCCGTCGTCCAGCGGACAACCCTGGACCCTACCTTAGCAGTCGAGGAAACCGGGCAATCGCCGGGCCGCTTTCGTGGGGCAGGGCTTCAGCCCCGCCTCGCAGGCCTGCAAGGCCTTCGACACGGGCTACATCTGTCAGACGGGGTCGGGCTCCAGCTGATGCGCCATCGGGATGAAGACGATTCCGTTGACCGACCGCTCGGGACCGGTCTGCCGAAACCCGAGTCGCTCGTAGATCGGCACTCCGAACCTGGACGAGTTGACCGTCACCCGGTCGAGACCCGGTTTGGCGGGACGAGCCACCGACAACGCGCGCGTGAGCAGCTCCCGTGCGATGCCCTGCCGCTGAAACCGGCCGTCCACGAACAGCAGCGACACGTGGTCGTTGTCACGCAGCTCGATAACCCCAGCAGGGCGGTCAGCGGACATCGCCACCAGCACGAAATGATTCGACCGCGACCGGTCGACCAGCGCCGCCGGCTGGACATACTTCGTGAACTCGGCGCGGCCTGCGTCTGAATACTCCTCGGCGATGAACTCGGTGTAAGCGTCGACGATCAGTCGCGACACCGCGTCGGCATCACCCGCCTCCATCGCGCGATAGACGATCGACTCCATCTAGCGAAACTCCGCCTCGAGACAATTGACGTGGTCAGACATTGCACATGGCTCCGTTTCGCCAGGCAGCTTCCATCACAGCTCCGCTACGCGGGGGCGCCGCCCCTCGAGTCGGCCGCTTCACGTGCCCTCATCGGCCAGATAGCGTCTTCAGATAGTTGACCAGATGCCAGATGTCCTCGTCGTTCATCCGGTTCGAGTAGGGCTGCATATCGGCGGTCACCCCGTCTCTGATGACCAGAAAGATCTCGCCGTCGCTCGGCCCGTGCAGCCACACGTCGTCGGTGAAGTCCGGCATGTTGCCGCCCGCATGCGCCATGTCGCCGTCCCCGATGCCGCGATTGCCGTGACACTCTCGGCACATGAACACGTAGCGCTGGCGACCGGTCGCCACCGAGTCCGAACTCGAGGGAACCGGGTTCTCGAGCGCCTGACCCTCGGCGTGCCGGTGCGGCTCGGGGGGATGCGTCTGGATGGCGGTGGCGACGGGGACGAGAAGACCGGCGAGAAAACCTAGCGCGACCAGCCACATCACGTTGTACCTGTTCATCACCGTCATGATCATGGGCCGGCTCCGCTCGCTCTGCTCAGTCCGTTCACTCTTCCGGTGCGTCGAAATTCTCCCACATGTACTCGGGCTGATAAGCGTGGAGATACAGGAAAACCTCGTGCACGAGGTTCACGACCCGGTTGACGCCATACTCGTGGTGATTCCGTGTCGCCACCAGTTCGAGCGACATGGCGCCCCGGGACAGGACGCACCGCACCCGGGCGCGACGGCGGTCGACCCGCCGGTGCGCCGGCAGCTTCGGTGAGGCGCGACCGGCGACGAACGCCTGCAGGTCGCGATGCAGTGGCGAGCGCGCCCGCACATTCGGCAGCAGATTCCGGAACACGAAGGCCCCGGTCCCGGGCGTGTAGCCCAGGGCCAGCGGCTTGGTCCCGAGCCATGAGAATCGGAACCGGTGTCGACTGGCGGTCGACGCCTGCTCGCTGAATCCACGAAATACGCCGCGGTCGGCGTAGCCCTGGAGCCGTTCCCGAACCACGGCCAACGACTGGGTCGCCGTCAGCCGAGGTCGGGACGCCGGCCTTGACTTGCTGCTTTGTCCTGCCTTCTGCCTTCTGACTTCTGACTTTTTCAAGCGCTCGTTAGTGGTAGTACGACATCACACCCGGCTCGATCTTGCCAAGGAATCCAGGCGCGTACTGATCCCGCAGCCAGAATTCCTTCTTCGCCTGCACGTTGATGACCGACGGTCGGCTCTCGTCGAGCGCCACCTGATAGGCCCGTTCGAGTGCCGGTCGGAACTCGCCAGGCTTGGTCACATACTCGCCATGCGCACCGAGAGCCTCGCCCATCTTGTCGTAGCGCAGGTTTTCCTGGAACAGGTGGACCGGCAACCCGACCGCGTTGTTGACCTGTCCGTTCCAGGTGCCCCAGGCGTTGTTGTTGTAGACGATGACCACGGCGGGTAGCCGGTACTTGGACAGCGTCTCCATCTCCATGCCCGTGTAGCCGAAACCGGCGTCGCCGGTGATGCCAATCACCGGATGGCCCTTGTACTCCGCCTGCGCCCCCGCCCCCTGTTTGACCGCCGCGGTCACTCCGACGGTGTAGCCGACGTCGGGTCCAATCGCGCCGTATTGATAGGCACCGTTCATGATCTGCCCTGGCCGATACGCGCGCAGATACCGGCGCGTGTAGCGCGCGATGCCATAGCCACCCTGGGCGATCGTGGTCCGGTCCTGCGGCAGATTGCCAGAGTGCAGGAAGTCAGCCAGCTCCTTGCCGATGACCGCTGGGTGCACCGCGTCGGTGTAGCCCAGCCCGGTCTGGTAGTACTGCTCGTTTTCGGCTTCGAACTCGTTGCGCGCGGCCGCCACTTCGGCGACCCAGGCCTGGTGCCGCATCCGCGGGACGGCGTCGGCCAGCGCTTCGAGCGCGGCTTTCTCGTCGCTGACGATACCGAGATCGATCGGCAGGTTCCGCCCAATGTCCTCGGCCGCTGGATCGATCCGGATGTATTTCGCATCGGGACCAAACGCGAACTCGCCCAGCGTCGGCATGCAGTACTGCCCGACGAGCAGCACCAGGTCGGCGCTGGCCAGCGCGCCGGGCGCCGTATTGGCAGACAGCTCGTGGTCGGCCGGAAACTGCCCTTTGGTCGCACCCGACTCGACCACCGGAATCTGAGCCCGCTCGGCCAGGCGACGCAACGCATCCCACGCGCGGCTATGGAAGACCCCATTGCTCGATACGATGATCGGGCGCTCGGCGGCGCGCAGCAGCGCGACCGCCTGGTCGATCGCACGCGGGTCCGGATGCGGTTTGGTCTCGGTTCGATACTTCGTCTTGTCGTAGAAGTACTCGACGTCGCTGGCGTCCTGGAACCGGGCGCCGGCGATTTCGGCCGGGAAGTCCAGATGCACCGGCTTGGGCACGCCGCTCCGAAGCTGTCTGAACGCGTAGCCGGCATACTCGTGGATGCGCTCCGGCGTGATCAGCCGTTTCCCGTATTTGCGCATGCCCTCGGTGGTCGGCTGCTGATAGGCGTCCTGGATGCCGCGCTCGGTGTCTTCGGCGAAGATCGTCTTGTTGCTGGCCAGCACCAACACCGGCGACCGTGCCGAGTTCGCGGTCGCGATCCCGCAGATCATGTCGGTGAACCCAGGTCCCTCGGTGCCCGACGTGGCGGCGATCTCCCCGGTCACCCGGGTGAATGCATCGGCGGCATGGCAGAGCGCCCCCTCGTGGCGTCCGCCGTAGGTCGGGATGCCGGTGTCGGCAATCGCGTGGACCACGTTGTAGTTCCCGGGACAGCAGAACAGCGCTGCCACCCCTTCCTCCTTGCAGGCCCGCGCGAACACCTGCGCGCCCGTCATCGGAAAGTCAACATCCGGCAGCGGCGCATTCTTCGAGGCTTCGAATTCAGACGGCACGGTGATCGGATTCGCGTCGTCGTCCTCCGCCGCCGTCAGCCCGGCCGTGCCGGCGCCCAGCGTCGCCGCGGTCGCGCCCGCGCCAAGTACCGCCTGTTTCATGAACCGCCGCCGCGAACTGCCATGTTTGGAAGGTTTCATTGTCTGGCTCCCTCTTGTTCCCCATGCAGAGAATCGCATGTTGGCGCCTGCAAACGCAAGCGCCGTCGCGAGACTCCCCTACTGGGCCACGGCCGCCGGCACATCGCGGGCGCACCGCACACCGATATTGCTCGTCTGACCGGTCTGTGAAAACGGCAGACGGACCGATGTCCGTAATGCTCCCGGGAAGTTCAGCCACGACCCGCCGCGGACGATCCGAGCGTAGCCGGTCGCCGCGCCGGGTGGATTGATCGGCGGCGACGACGCGTAATAGTCATTGTCGAGCCAACCGTCAACCCATTCCCAGACGTTGCCCGCCATGTCATAGAGACCGAAATCGTTGGGCGGGAAGGACCGGACCGGCGCCGTGTTCAGCCACTCATCCGCGCCACCGGTCGCGCCGGCGCAGCACTGGTCGGCGCCATAGTTCACGACGTCCCTGGACAGCTCGTCGCCCCATCCACCGTAGACCAGGCCCGGCCGATCTCCCCGGGCGGCATATTCCCACTCCGCCTCGGTGGGCAGACGGCCCCCGGCCCAGGCGCAGAATGAGGCCGCATCGTCCCAACTGACCAACACGACCGGATGCCGTGCACTCTGGCGATAGTCCGGTTCCGGTGGCGGCCGATGCCGCGTATCGAAAACGAACCGGGCATACTGCCTCGCCGTGACTTCGGCAGCCATCAGCTCGAACGGCACGACGAACGTGATCTCGTGACGCGGCCGCTCGTTGTCGAGGCAGGCGCTGTCAGCCTCGACGCAACCCATGAGGAACGTGCCGGACGGCACCCGGACCCAGCCGAGTTCCGGGGCGACCTGCGCCGCTGAAGCCAACAGCGGAGCGCCGCCGGCCGGCCGGACGACACCCAACATCAGCACGGCCACGACCGCCACAGCTCGCATCAGTCGACGCTCTCCGTTTCTCTGCCTTCTGACTTCTGACTTCTAGAGCTAAGGACCTTACCACCCGATCGCATACATCATCCGGCGCGGGTCGGCGCCCGCCATCATGGTGTCGGTCTCCGGGTTCCTCAGGATCCCCTGCATGTTCCCCATGGAATACTCACGGGCCAGCTCCGCGTCGTGTCCCATCTGGCGTAACCGGTCAATGACACGCGGCGCCACGCGGCGCTCGACGCGCAGTGTGACGTCGGCGCCCGGCAGGTAGAAGCTCGGGTCGGCGGCAAGCGAGATCCGCGGCGCCTCGATCGCCTCCTGGATGCCCATGCCGAAGTCAATCACGTTCAGCAGCACCTGGAACTGGGTCTGCCCGATCGTCTCCCCTCCCGGGGTCCCGAGCGCCAGGAAGAACTCTCCATCCTTCATGACCAGTGTCGGCGAGTTGTTCAGAATCGGGATCTGACCGCCACGCACGTAGTTCACATCGTCCGGGTAGGGCGAGGTCGAGCCGATCCGTGTGCCGTTGTTGAAGAACAATCCGGTGCTCCCCACCACCACCCCGGTGCCCCACAGGCTGCCGAGGGTCGGGGTGGCAACGACCACGTTCCCCTGGCGATCGACGATCGAGAAGCTGGTCGTGCTGCCTGGGTATGTGGCTTCGCGCAGCATCGGTCCGGTTTCCGCTGCCGACGAGCCGAGCGATGCCGACGTCAGTTGGGCTCCAGGAGGCGCGCCATGGTCGGGGTAGGGCTTCGCCTGATCGGGCGCGATCAGCGCGCGCCGCGTGTCGGCGAACGGTTTGGAGGTCATGCCGTCTGTCGGCATGTCGGCGTGCTCCGGGTCAGTCACGAAGTGATAGATGTCCGATTTGGCGACCTTGATCGACTCGGCGACGAGATGCAGCGTCTCGGCCGAGTTGTGCCCGAGTGAGGCCACGTCGAAACCCTCGATCAGATTGAGCTGCATCACGACCTCCAGCCCACCGCGTGATGTCGTGGGGCTGGAGTAGACGTCATAGCCGCGGTAGGTCGTGTGAACCGGCTCCGCCCAGATCGGCTCGTAGGCGGCGAAATCGTCGCGCGTGAACAGACCGTCGTTCCGCTGATAGAACCTGGCCATGTCGCGGGCGATGTCTCCGCGGTAAAAGCGGTTGAATGCGGCCCGGAGACCGGACTCGCGAGACCCCCCGTCGAGTCTCGCGGTCTGCTCGGCCTCCACCAGCTTGTGGAACGTCCTGGCCAGATCGGGGTACGTGAAGAGCTGCCCTTCGACCGGTGGCTCGCCGTCCGGCATGAAGACCGCCATCGTCGACGGGTACTGCTCGAACAGCTCGCGCGACCGGGTGAGGGAGCGGCTGACGTAGCCCGCCATCGGATGGCCGCGCTCGGCGTACTCGATCGCCGGCTCGAGCACCTGCCCGAGCGTCATCGTGCCGAACCGCTCCAGCATGGCGACCCACCCACCAAGCAACCCCGGCACCACTCCGGCCTTCATGCCGCGATTCAGCTCTTCAGGCGTGATCTCGCCGGCGTCGAGCGCCTTGGGCGCCGCCCCGGTCGCGTTCAGCGAATAGACGCGGTCGGTCGCGGCGTCATAGATCGTCATGAAGCCGTTGCCACCGGCGCCCGACATCATCGGCTCGACCTGGTTCAAGGTGGCCAGCACCGCCACGGCCGCGTCGGCCGCCGTGCCGCCCTGCATCAGGATTCGCATGCCGGCCATCGACGCCAGCGGATGACCGGCTGTCACGAGCCCGTGCACGCCTGGCACGGCGGGGCGATGCGCCACGAGCCCGTCTGTGATCGGCTCGGCGCTCAGCTCGGGCGCGACGTCGGCGGCCTCTTCGACCGCCGCCTCGCCACCAGAACAGCCAGCCGTCAGGACCACAACGAACAGGAAGGCCAGAGATTTCTGAAACTGCGTCATCGGGGTCCTCGTCGTGGCGGGGCGAACGAAATCAGAAGTCAGAAATCAGAATTTGATGTAGCGCTCATAAGCTTACATCCGCGCGACGCCATCGAACGACCGCGACGACCAGCTTCGGCGTCGGTCACGAACCGGAGGGTCGTAGCCGCTCGCCCTCCAGCTCGCTGGTCAGCGCCATGAAGTGCTCGGCCGCGACGGCGCCGGTGCCGGTGTGTCGGGTGATCTGGATATCGGCCAGGTCGTACACGCTCTCGACCACAACTATCCCCACACCTTTCGGTGCCAGGAACCGGGCCGCGTCCGGAAAGATCGCGTCAATCGTCTGAAAGCAGGTCCCGTGCGGCGGCACGACACCCTCGGCCCGTACTCGATCACCCTGCTCGTTCAGCAGGGTCGCGGTGAACGGCGCCTCGTCAGCATAACGTCGTTCGTTGCCGCAGTTGGTGATGCAAAGCTGGGTCTCGAGGGGTGGACGGCACCAGACACGGCTAAAGGCGCCGTAGGGCACGCGGCCCCGGACAGCCGCCCGCTGTGGCGAATTCCATTCGTCGCTCCAGCCCATGACCCGTGCTGTCCCACGAACGGTTCGATACTCGAGCAGGGCCTGGAGCACACGTGGATAGACCGGCCGGTCTTCACGCGTGAAGGCCAGGGTGACGTGGCCAACGAACGGGCGTGTCGGGTCCGGCAACAGCTCCGCAATATCCCCGCGGGCGAGGCCGTGACGTGTCGCGGCCAGCCAGCGCGGCCGCTCGGCCACCAGCGTGCCGACTTCATCGTAGAGATACGCATCGACCGAGAAGTCCTCATCAAAATCGGGCGGCCCGTGGCTGTTGAAGATGTTGACGGTGGTCGTCAGATCGTCGCGATGCACTGCGAACATCGGATTGATGCGGCCGCGGTCCAGAAACCGCTCCGCGAACGCGCCTATCGGTGCCAGATCGCTGTAGACGTCGCCCCCATGGTAGCCGGACAGCCCGGACATAAATGCCCCGCTGGTCATCACGTAAGGACGGATAAACAGACCGGTGGAATCGAAGTGCCCTGAAACGGTCAGATGCCGGCCGCCACTGAAGCCCACTGCATCGGGAAACAGCTCGCTTACCCGGAGTCGAGTCGCGGTGAACGGTCGCATCGGCCGGAGGTGGCGCGCCGTCCGTGTGGCGCCGAGATGGTTGCGTAGCTCCAGCGAGACCGCCCCAGCCGGCTGTTCATCCGGACCGTTGAGCACGACCAGGTAGCTTTTCTGCTCCGACGTCTCCTCGACCACGATCTCTGTGAAGTGATTCCGATAGGGCGCCCGCACGACCGCCTGGTCGCTGTGCAACCCACAGATCGACCCATCCGACTCATCGTCCGCGTACCAGTCGATGAGGCCATACAGGCGCTTATATGCGTCGCCATCGGGGCCATCAAGGCGAGCGGCGGCACCGACGCCGCCATCTGGGGCCGAGACGAATACAGCTAGCACTCCCTCGGCCACGGGCTCGGCTGCCGCCACTGCGTCCGGTGGGTGCTTGGAGTCGATCAGGAACACCTGATCTTCAACTGGCTCCACCTGCCACGAGGCAACCCGACGCCCGTCGTCGAACAGCATGAACCGGAGGGTGACGCCTTCGAGACGGGCGTATTCTTTCCAATAGATTGAGACCAGCGTGTGAAGGTTGCCGGTTTCCCGCCACCAGTACAGATCGGCACCCAGCGTGTCGGCCGGGAGCTCGAGCGGGTTGGGCACAAGGCTCCTATCAGGCAATGTCAGGACACCGGCGAAGCCGACCGGCTTCTCCTGCCTCCTGCCTCCTAAGAACTCACGATCCCACCGCGATGCCCATCACTTCGAAGCGCGCACCGCGCAGGAGGGGCCCGGCACCGAGAAACGCCCTGGCGGGCGGGTCGCTCGTGAAGTAGTCGGTGTAGACGGCGTTGAAGTCGGCATAGAAAGCCACGTCGGAGCAGAACACCTGGACGCTGACCAGATCGTCCATCGTCATACCGGCCTCCTCGAGCACCGACCGGATCCCGTCCAGCACATTCCGCGCTTCTTGCCGCGGCTCGGCGGGGGGCTGCCCCGTCGCCGGGTCCATGCCGAGTCGACCGGACAGATACAGCGTGTCACCCGCCAGGATGGCGTCGCTGAACGGCGCCTGTGTGGTGCGCCCCGGCAGATTGATCGCGCGTCGCTCCGGCTGCGCCGACACCGACCCGAGCGCGCCGATCACCACACCACCTAGCACGAGCCCTGCAACGAAGATGCGCATCGATTTCATACTCATGCTGTTTGCTCCTACCCCTCCATCATCAGCACCGTCGAACCGGTCGTCTTCCGCGCTTCCAGGTCACGATGCGCCTGCGCCGCGTCTTCGAGCGGGAACACCTGGCTCACCTCCACCTTGACGGCTCCACTTTGCATGACGTCGAACAGATCGGTCGTGGTTGTGTCGAGCTCCTCGCGGGTCTTGATGTAAGTCGCCAGCGTCGGCCGGGTCAGAAACAGGGAGCCCTTTGCCGCCAGGACCCCCGGGCTGAACGGCTCGACCGCTCCCGACGAGTTGCCATAGCTGACCATCAGCCCCCGTGGCTGCAGACAGTCGAGCGACGCCATGAAGGTGTCCTTCCCGACCGAGTCGAACACCACCGGCACGCCGGCGCCGTCAGTGAGCGCCTTGACTCGCTCGGGGACGTTCTCGCGGGTGTAGACGATGGCGTGGTCGCACCCGTGGGCTCTCGCCAGCTCCGCCTTTTCGTCGCTGCCGACCGTTCCGATGACCGTCGCCCCGAGATGCTTCGCCCACTGACAGGCGATGAGCCCGACGCCCCCGGCGGCGGCATGGAGCAGTATGGTGTCCCCGGGCTTCACCGGGTAGATTCGTCGGATGAGGTACTGCACCGTGCACCCCTTGAGCATCATCGCGGCCGCCTGCTGGTCGGTGATGGCATCGGGCACTCTGACGAGCCGTGCCGCATCCACCACGCGCTGCTCGGTATAACCACCCAGACTCATGCTGTAGGCCACCCGGTCGCCCACGCCGAGCTCTGTGACACCGTCCCCCACTGCCTCCACCACACCGGCACCTTCGTTGCCGATGACGGCCGGCATCGCCGGCACCGGGTAGAGACCGGTGCGGTGATAGACGTCGATGAAGTTCAGACCGGCCGCCGTCTGTCGAATCAGTGCCTGGCCTGGTCCCGGCGTCCCCGGGTCCACGTCGTCCAGGCGCAACACTTCGGGCCCGCCATGCTCATGAATGCGAATCGCTTTGGCCATTGATAGCTCCGATTACTCCGCGTGTGCTCCGAACTTCTGGTCGTAGCCCACACCGCAGTGGGCCCGGGAATCATACTGCGGCTTCAAGACCACTCCAAGGAGACAGGGGGCGGGAGAAAGTCGGAGGGCTTCGCCAGCATTCGCTCTGCAACAGGGTGACAAGGCGGGTCGATTTTCGGCAGACTGTCACGGCATGACGCGTTCCGCCTTCGACTCGCACCACCCACCGGACCCGGCGCTGGTCGCCGACTGCGTGCACTGCGGGTTCTGTTTGCCAACCTGCCCGACCTATATGTTGTGGGGAAAGGAGACCGACTCGCCGCGGGGCCGAATAGTGCTCATCAAGGGCGGGCTCGCAGGCGAGACGGGCATCACCGACCCTCTGGTCCGTCACTTCGACACCTGTCTGGGCTGCATGGCCTGCGTGACGGCCTGCCCGTCAGGCGTGCAATACGACAAATTGATCGCGGCCACGCGGCCACAGATCGAGCGACAGGCGCACCGGCCGCTGGGCGACCGGCTGTTCCGGTGGCTGATTTTCGCGCTCTTCCCCTATCCGACTCGTCTGCGTCTGGTCGCCGGGAACCTCTGGGCCTATCAGCGGCTCGGTCTGCAGCAACTGGCACGCGCGACTGGGTTACTGCAGCTACTACCGGCTCCACTGCGCGCCATGGAGGCCGTGCTGCCGCCGGTGTCACTCGGCGGGGCCTGGTCGACCGCGCCCGTCCGCGTGCCAGCCATCGGTGAACGGCGCCGCAAGGTCGGGATGCTGCTCGGCTGCGTGCAGCGGGTCTTCTTCGACAAAGTAAATGCCGCGACGATCCGGGTGCTGGCTGCCGAGGGCTGCGAGGTTGTCATTCCCCGCACCCAGGGCTGTTGCGGAGCATTGATGATGCACGCCGGTCTCGAGGCGGACGCTGCAGACATGGCGCGTCGCTTCATCGACGCGTTCGAAACGGAGGCGGCCGACGTCGAGACCATCGTCATCAACGCCGCCGGGTGCGGTTCGACGCTGAAGGAGTACGGCCACCTGCTGCGGGACGACCCGGCGTATGCCGGTCGAGCGCAGGCGCTGGCCGACAAGTGCAAGGACATCTCGGAGCTGCTCGCCGAGCTCGAACCGCGAGCACCGCGGCACCCGGTGCCGCTCCGCATCGCCTACCACGACGCCTGCCACCTGCAGCACGCCCAAGGTGTGACCGCGGAGCCCAGACGGGTGCTTGGCACAATCCCAGAGTTGGAGCTGCGCGAGATTCCTGAGGCGGGCATCTGTTGCGGCTCAGCCGGAATCTACAACCTGGTCGAGCCGGACACCGCCGACGACCTCGGAGACCGGAAGGCTCGGCACATCCTGACGACCGGCGCCGAGGCCGTCGTCTCGAACAACCCCGGGTGCCTGTTGCAGATCGCGAGTCGACTGGAGCAGGCGGGCAAGCCAACGCGCACCTACCACATGGTGGAGCTGGTGGATGCGTCGATCCAGGGAGTGGCATTGACGCGATGAAGGTTTGGCTGGGGTCTGTGAGCGCCGCTCATTTGGGGCCTCTACTTGCGACACTGGGACCAGCAGACTTACAGCCCCTGTCGAACAGCGTGGGTTCAGGGTCCGTGTCCCGCCACCCCGCGTCGGAGCTCGCCGTGAGCCGATTTGTCCCTCTGGGGCGTGTCGGCACGAACTAGCCCCTCAGTTCGGAGAATGAAGGCACGAACAGCGTCGACAAGGCTTCTCGACAGGCTCAAGAAACTGTGGATCCGTGTGCTAACTGGAGACTGTTTGAGGAAAACCAGGTTGCATACCTATTCGGGCAATTTGATCGATCTTCGCGGCATGCGGTACCTGCCGTCGTCGATGTGGTCAGTTTTTCTTTTGAAAGCTTTTGGATATCGTCTTCGCGTTCCCTGGCTTGGGTACCGCGCAGTGACGCATCTCGGCCATCTCGTGCGCCCGAATTGGAAGGTGCTCGAGTTCGGCTCTGGCATGTCTTCACTGTTCTTTGCGCGAGCGTGTTCTAACCTCGTTTCGGTGGAGTCTGACCAGAGCTGGCACGATCGCATGCAAGAAATGTTTTCAGAGGAGGGGATGAACAACATCGACTACAGGCTTTGCGATCCTGACTCCTACAATTCACATCCTGACCTCCCGATCAACCACTTCGACTTGATCGTGATTGACGGAATGGCAAGAGACGTGTCGGCGCAAGTTGCGATTCAATTAGTGCGTCCGGGGGGGTATATTTTTTACGACAATAGCGATGTTCCGTGGGAAGAGTACAGGAAGGCTCGCAACCTCTTGACCGCAGCAGCCGAGTCAAACGGAGTGACAATCTTCAATGACTTCACTCCATTTCAAATCCAGGTAAACGAAAGCATGCTGGTCAAAATCAGTAAGCGGCAGCACTGAGACCTTGGCGATGGCCATAGAGGTCAAGCCACACCTTAGTGGCCCCGGTCATGAATACGGTCGCATTCGGCCGCCGATGCATCCCACCCAGGCCGGCGTTGGGCTCTTGCTCAGCGGGGTCGAATACTGCCGGTATGCTCCCTCCTCGCGCCTACAGCGAGCCGAGCGCGGTATCCGCCGACTGGGCCCTCGTTGCGTGACCGTACTTATGACCGGGACCACTGAGAACGGTCGTTCTCAATATCCGCCTGGTCCACGACCACAATTCAGCGTACCGGTCGGGTCAAAGCGACGCTTGACCTCCTGCATGGTCCGCAGACCGTCGCCAACCGGACCCCACACGTCGACCAGCGCCTTCAGCTCGGGGTCGGTCCGCTGGATCACGGCACTACCCCGGCCGACCGGGAGCCGGTTGCGCAGCGCGGTGACCAACGCCGCCTGTTCAGGCACCGGGCCACTGAACCCAAGATACAGCACACCGAGACCGGCGCGGCCGGTCACCCGGTAGTCGAGCCGGCGCGTGCTCGTAGCGTCGTCTAGCCAGGCGAGGGTCGACGTCAGCTCGGCCGGCAGAACCACCAGCTTCACAATCGTGCCTTCCTGGTCGAACAGACGGGCATCGTGCGCGCGCCAGGCGGCGGTCTCTTCGTCACCCGTCAGGATCGTCGGTGTGCCACCTAGGCCCTTGGCCAGCGTGGCCGCCTGCTCCGCCTGCTCGAGCACAACCGCCTCGACCGACTCGAACCGGACGAGCATCGTCGTCGGCGGCAGCGCTAACTCCAGCGCGGTTGGCGTGGCGGCGTGGGCCAGGAGATCGTCGACGAACGGGCCGCACAGCGCGGCGTCTGAAAACTCGACCGCCACGGACCGCGAGGCCTCAGCCAGCGGCGCCAGCTTGAAGGTGGCGGTCAGGATGACGCCGAGACACCCGAACGAGCCGGTCATCAGCCGCGCCAGGTCATAGCCGGCTACGTTCTTCACGACGATACCGCCGGTCTTTGCCAACAGACCGTCGGCCCGCGCCAGGGTCATGCCGATTATCAGGTCACGCGGCGCGCCGTGACGTTGGCGACGCGGCCCGCTGTCGTTGGTGGCGACAATCCCGCCAATGGTGGCTCGGTCGCCCCATGGCGGATCCAGCGGCAACCATTGACGGTGCCGGCTCAACACGGCATTCGTCTCGGCGAGCGTCGCGCCAGCCTGCACCGTGGCGGTCAGATCGCCGTGTCGATGCACGTCCACGGCGTTCATTGCCGCGGTCGACACCACGAGGTCCACGGACTCGGGTGGTGGCCCCCAGCTCAACTTCGTACCGCCGCCCTGCACCAGTACGGTCCGCCCGGTTTCGGTCGCCCAGGCGAGCATCGTCGACACCTCAGGAGCGTTCTGCGGTGTCGCGACGATGCCCGGTACGACACCGTCTATTGCGTCAGCCATCGACCCCGGTCGGGCAACCGCCGCACCGACTCGCGCGTCCACCTCGGCCACGAGGTCGTCGGGTGTGGATGACTGGCTCGGCATCGGTTATCCAGGAGTGCCCGGCACGTGTCAGAAGCGTTCGGCGAGACCGGCAATCTCCGCCGGGTGGGCGCGATACGGCCCGGGAACCTCTCCACACAGACGTGGGGTCGGAAACACCTTCCCGGGGTTGCAGAGCTGGTCGGGGTCGAACGCGACTCGAACGAGCTGCATCGTCTCCAGATCCTCGGCACTGAACATCTTCGGCATGTGGCACGCCTTGTCGGCGCCGACGCCGTGCTCGCCAGTCAGCGATCCCCCAACGTCGAGACAATAGGTCAGGATTTTCGAGGCAACCTGTTCGGCCAGTTCGGCCTGACCGTCAACCGCGTCGTCGTAACAGACGAGCGGGTGCAGGTTGCCGTCGCCGGCGTGGAACACGTTGCCAATCGTCAGGCCGGACTCGACTTCGAGTTGACGGATCCTCCGGAGCACCTCCGGCAGCTTGCTGCGCGGGATTACGCCATCCTGCACGTAGTAGCTCGGCGCGATGCGCCCCATGGCCGCAAACGCGGCCTTGCGACCCATCCATATGCGCCCACGGTGCGCTTCATCCCTTGCCACCTGGACGCCCCAGCCCTCATTGTGGGCACACACCGCTTCCACCTGAGAGAACAGTGCCTCAACCTCGCTTCTCGACCCGTCCAGCTCGACGATTAGCACCGCCTCGGCATCCGGGAAGCCGGGGTGCACCGCTGCCTCGGCGGCCCGGATCGTCGTGCGATCCATCATCTCGATCGCCGCCGGGATGATGCCGGCCGAGATGATGTCGGACACCGCGTTTCCCGCAGCGTCGGTCGAATCAAACGCGGCCAACAGCGTCCGCACCGCCTCGGGTTGGCGGACCAAACGGAGGGTCACCTTGGTGACGACCGCCAGCGTGCCTTCCGACCCGACAAGCACCCCCAGGAGATCGAGCCCAGGGCTGTCGAGGGCCTCGCCGCCCAGGTGCACCAGCTCACCATCTGGCAGCACCGCCTCAACTCCGACGACGTGATGGACGGTGAACCCGTACTTGAGGCAATGGGCGCCGCCGGAGTTCTCGGCGACGTTGCCCCCGATGGAGCAGATCAATTGGCTGGAGGGGTCGGGCGCGTAGTAGTAGCCGGCCGATTCCACCTCCCGGGTCACGTCCAGGTTCATCACGCCGGGTTCGACGGTCATCCGCTGATTCGGAATGTCGACATCCAGGATCCGATTCATCCGGGTCATGACGATCAACACACCGTCGGGATGCGGCAACGCCCCACCAGAGAGCCCCGTGCCCTGACCACGGGCCACGAACGGCACGGTCGACCGATGGCAGAGACGCACCACCGCCTGCACCTGCTCCACGCTGTCTGGCAGGACCGCCGCCGCCGGCCTTTCCCGCAGTCGGACAAGGCCGTCCGACTCGTATGTCAACAGGTCGCTGGCATCCCGAACCAGCCCCTCCGGACCGACAATCCGCTCCAGCTCGGCAAGGAAGATCTCTTCCATCACGGTCTCGCGTACAAATCGATGACGGTCTCGATCGCCCGGCTGCACACCCGGCAGAACCCGACCGGATCGCGGGTGAACATGATGCAATCGATTTCCGGACGATACAGCCCCGTCGGCTCGTAAGAGGCGCCCTCAAAGGCGCCGACCCGGCCCGCATGAGTCATTCCGCCGAGCTGCGCGGTCTCGCGCTCCATCTGTTCGCTGAACAGCTCGTCCATCGTCGCCTCCGGCGCCCCCTCGGCTCGCAGCTCACGACGCCGCTCCTGGGCTGCGACGCTCGCGGCCTCGAAGGCCGTCTTGTCCCACGGCGTTGGCAACGGGGTGTCGGTCTCGATCAGGTCGCCCCACTTGACGTTGGCTGGGTCGTGCAGCGCGGTGACGTTTGGCTCCCACGGCTCCGGCTGATACGCAGCGCCGGTCTCGTAGGCCACGTCCGACGTGTAGTACTCGTCGGCCAACCCGGCGAAGTGATGACCGAACTCGTGGATGAACACGTATTCGGCGAACCCGGTGTCGGCCGCCGCCGTCGCCTGGAAATTGAAAATCCCGCCGCCGCCATACTGCTCCTCATTGACAAGGATCTCCAGGAACTCGTAGGGAGCCGCCGATGCGGCGTCACGCAGGGCGTGATTGTCGTAGGTGAGGATGTACCGCTCGGAATCAAAGATGTTGTACTCGGCCGAGATCGGCGTGCGCCGAAACTGCCCGGCGCGCGGCCGGCTGACACCCGATTCGGCTGACGGCAAATCGAGCCCCCACACATTGAAATCACCCTTCCGGCTACTGAACGGCTCCTCTTCGAACAGTGCGTTCACCAGCCTGGTCGCGTCGGCGTGGAATTTGGGTATCTCCGCTGCTGTATAGCCCTCGCCGATGATCAACAGGTCGACCTTCTCCGAGGGCGGGCCGTTCTCGAACAGCGGCCAGACTTCACCCATCGGCTCCCGGTCAGTCGGGTTCACGAACCGCGAATCGGGATCGATCACAGTGGCCCAAATCTCGTGGAAGCTGTTTTCGGCATCGCGCGTCTTCAGCACCACCTGAACCGGCGCCTTTGGCCAGGGGAACCGCAGCGACTCGTGGAAGCTCCGATAGACCTCCCGAGATTCGGCAGTGGTCTCCCATTCGCCGTAGATCGACGCGAATCCTCGCGAGTACAAGACCCGATTCGTTCGTCGGTCGACCACTTCAAACAGATATTTTCCCAGGTTCAGATCGTCCGCCAGTCGGGTACGACTGCCGGCCCACGGCCCATCCGAGACAACCTGGTCGAGTCCGATAATCTCCTGGCCGAGCCCGCCGGAATGGACGTAGTCGACCCGCATCGTCTTGTCGCGAAAGAAGGCTTCGAAGTCTGGCGTCACTTGACCAGCGGTCTGGCCACCGAGCGCAAGCGTCACGGCCAGGGCGGCGAGCACGCTGAATGTGAACCGATGTCGAGTCCGAACCATGGCGGTATTCTAATGTAGTGACCTTGCCGTCGGTTGCGGTTTCGGGGTCGTTCGAACCGTGACCTCGACCGCCAGCGCGGACTCAATGGGCTGAGCCGGCGAACCGATACGACGCTCAGCCTTGGACCGATACGACGTGCACCAAGCCCCTGCTCCGGTGGCGACACACCTGACCGACATCGACGCGGTCGATGGACTCGACGCCACGGTCTCGACCGCCGATGGCCGGCAGTTTCGCACCGTTGACGGCGATGTGCAATGGACCCCGCTGCCATGAGAGCCCCAAGGAGAAGGAGGTTCTCGACAGATGACAACACACCCGCGACCTGACGACGCGGAGCCGGGAAGCGCGACGAAGCACACCGCCATCGGGGTGGGACTCAACCTCGTGCTGCTGTCCATGATCGGCTACGGCTACTGGCAGTCGGAGGACCTACAGTGGGCCTGGGTGCTGGTCGGCATCCCGATCGCCGTCGTCACCCTGCGGTACGCCTGGCACCTCATCCGGTCATGAAGTCACTCGTCATCGGTTGCAGCGAATCGGACCCGCATGCAGATGCGCATATCGCGCGGTACGACATCGAGACGCGGGCCGGCGAGTGCCGGGTCGCCGTCCGGCTGGCGGGCATCTGCGGCACCGACCTGCACATCCTCGAAGGCTATGCGGGCTTCGCCGGCGTGCCCGGTCACGAGTTCGTCGGCGTGGTGGAGACGGCGCCGGCCGGGGACCGTCACTGGATCGGCAAGCGGGTGGTTGGAGAAATCAACGTGGGCTGCGGCGATTGCGACTGGTGCCAAGCCGGCACTGCCAACCACTGTCCCTCACGCTCCGTCCTCGGCATCATCAACCGTGCCGGCGCATTCGCGTCACACCTCTCGCTGCCGGCCGCCAACTTTCACGCCGTGCCCGCTACGCTCGACGACGAGACCGCGGTGCTGGTGGAACCGACCGCGGCAGCCTGCGAGATCCTCACGCAGGTCGATATCGGCCCACGCGCCACGGTCGCCGTGGTCGGAGACGGCCGGATGGCGCTCATTGTTGGTCAGGTGCTACGCACAACCGGCGCGAATGTGACGATCTTCGGGAAGCACGACCGAAAGCTGCTAGTGGCGCGGCACATCGGTCTGGACGCGCGGCGCTCAACCGACGACACACCGGCCTCCAGCTTCGACGTTTCGGTAGACGTAACCGGTCGACCGGCCGGGCTCACCCGTGCCTTGGAGCTGGTCCGGCCGCGGGGCACCGTGGTGATGAAGTCGACGTTTCACGGGGAGACACCGATCACGCTGTGGCCGGCTATCGTCGACGAGGTCACGCTGGTGGGCTCCCGCTGCGGACCATTTGCCGACGCGATCGCGTTGCTCGCCCGCGACCAGGTTCACACCGGCCCGCTGCTCGCCGGTACGTACCCACTCGAAGAGTTCGAGGCGGCGTTCGCTGCCACACGGTCGGAACTGAAGGTGCTGTTGCGGCCATAGGACCTTCGAACTCGCATACAACGACCTCCTGAATCAACCTCAGGGCGAGTTCAGTCCGACACGGCGAGCTCACCCGGGACAATCGGGCGAGTGCGAGGCAACTTGCCGCGATACGACAACCAGCCGACGTAGGCGAGGACGGCGACAAACACCGCCAGCTTCAGCACATCGCCCGCCAGTCCGTACGGCAGCACCTTCCACAGGAACAAGAGAATCGGCTGCGCGATGCACATCGCCCAGACCGAGCCATAGAAATAGCGCCGCTCGTGGCCCTCGCCCTTCGTCGATGGTTTCACGCGCGGCAGCCGACCGGCCGCGCCAAGCACCCAGACCGCGATCGCGAGCGGATAGTAGCCGGCATCGTATATCTGACGCTGGTTCCACTCGCCGGTGACGATCGCCGTCATGAGCCCGGCGGAGTTGAGCAGCCCGAACGACACGACCGCGCTCCATGCAAACGTGTAGCACACGCGTCGATAGAGCGGGTTCGGCCGGTCCTCGGTGAATCGGATGATATAGGGACGCGGCTCGCATCCGGGCAGCCGGCCCCGCAGCCCCGCGATCCCGGTCCCGACCAGGACCACCGCAAGCCAGATCGCCATCCGGCTGTCGAACCCGCTCTCGAACAGATCGAACGTGATCGGGTGCGGGATGATGAAAAAGACGAAGATCCATATCGGCCAGTGAGACAGCCGATAGTGGAGCTTGTTGCGGTAGCGGATCTTCCTGTCGCTCGCGAGCTCGACCGGGATCGCCACCTCCGTCGACCGCGCGGCGCTCTCGATAGTCACGTCAGCCTTTATACCGTACCGACAGATCGCCAACGTGGTCGAGGGCCGCCTCGAACCGGGTGAACCGGCCAGGGTAGCGCGTCATCATTTCACGCGCGGTCTCGCCGAGCGAGCGGCCGCACATCATCGTCTCGAGGGCATGTCGGTCCATCTCGGCGTCGGGTCCGAGCACCGGAACATAGGTCGAGGCGCGACGTCGGAGGGACGCGGCGGCAAGCGGCACGCCCAGCAACGTCGATTGCCGGTAGCGCGATCTGGTCGCGCCGTCGTCCCCGGTTACCGTCGTATTCCAGCGCCACACATAGTCGCCACCGACGAGCTCCGCGCGCAGATCGACCGCTAGGCGATCTCCCGCCTCCAACTCGGTCGGCCGCCCCAGAGGCAGGAATCCGTTGCCGTACACCTTCTCCGGCTCACCCGGCCTGTTCGAGAAGCCGAAGCCACCACCCAGCTCCGCATCGAACCAGACGCACAGACCGTGGATGGTCGCAGCCGAGTCTGCCACCCAATCGAATCGGCCTCGCACATTCGGATCCTCAATCGTCGCGTAGTCGAGCGTCGTCCAAACCCGCGGCTCGAGTCGCACCTGTTCCAGTCGTGCAGCGCCGCGCGTCATGCGATTCAGCATAATCTGGCGCGCCGGACCGAGATCGAGGTCATACGCTTT
>PBRZ01000157.1 GCA_002726085.1 Acidobacteriota bacterium | reverse complement strand
GGCCTCCTCTGTCTGAAATGCGTGTGTCGCAACTCCATTCTGTTCAGAGTGCTCCGGATGAACAACGTACTTAGCAAAGACAGCTAGAGGCCGAACTGAGCAACACGATCGAGTGGTTCAACCGGAGCACCGGTGCGCTCACCGAGGAGGACGCTGGCTTCACGCCGGCTGAGGGCGTCTTCACCGCCGCGCAGCAGGTGGCCCACGCGGCGCAGACGATCGACTGGTTCATAGACGGCGCGTTCAGACCAGACGGGTTCGACGTTGACTTCGAGGCGCATGAGGCCAAGGTCAGGGCGATCACGTCTCTGGCGGACGCACGCACCTGGCTCGCCAAAGCGGCCGAGAACGCACGCCAGACGATCGCCTCGAAATCGGACGACGAGTGGGCGCAGCCGCTGCCCGCTGGACCCGTCATGGGCGGCCTGCCACGTGCGGCCATCTTCGGCGCTATCACCGACCACACCGCGCATCATCGCGGCGCTTTGACCGTCTATGCCAGACTCAGGGGTAGGACGCCACCGATGCCCTACATGGACATGTAGGTCTGGCTCAGGCTCCCGGCTTCGACGCCGGGAGCCCGGGCAACGGCTGGACCCGCCGAAATGGCAGCGTGTAGAAGCCGCGAATGACGTCGCGGATGGTCATACCTGCCGCGCACCCCTTTACCGCGCAGTAGGTGACAAGCGGCGTTGCCAGAATGCGGTATCCGAGCGCCAGATCCCCATGGAAGCGGCGGGCCAGGCGAGCGGCGGACGAGACGTCGCGGCCCAGCACCCGCATGCGCGCCCGAAACAGATCGCGCGCGGGCGCGGTGCCCTCGAGCTCGGCCTCGATCGCCTCGGCCGCCGCCTGTCCGCTCTTCACCGCATAGTAGATGCCCTCGCCCAGCAACGGTTCGGTGAGCCCGGCCGCGTCACCCACCAGAAAAATCCGCCGGCTGCGAGGCCGGTAGCGCCAGCCGCCCAGCCCCACCTGTTGCCCTACGATCTGGGTGCAGTCACGCGCCCCCAGCCTGGCGCGGGCATACGCGCGCAGCCGATCCGGATGGAGCGCGACCGTGGCGTCTGAGGTGAACACCCCGACGTTGAAGTGGTCCCCTTTGGGAAACACCCAGCCATAGCCGAACGGCACGACGCCGAAGTCGATCTCGAAGTCCTGGGTCGCGGCATTGCCGGCCACGTGACCCTCGATGCCGAACCCCCAACCGATGTCGGGGAACTCCCCCGTCAGACGCCGGACCGTGGAGTTAGCGCCATCGGCGCCGACCAGATAGCGGCAGCGCAGTCGCTCGGTCGCCGTTTGCACCATGAGGTGCTCGGACTCGACGTGGATGCCCCGAATCGCGCCGATCTTCGTGAACCGCGCGCCGGAGGCGAGGGTGCGCTCCAGCACATACTGATCGAGCTCGGCGCGGACCGTCATGGCGGCCAGCGGGTGGCGCCCCTCGTAGACGGTGGGCGGTTCGTCGTCCCGGCGGCTGATAAAGGTGGTGGTGACTTGCCTGATGACCGGTGCGACCGGAAACCGCAACGCCTGGAGTGTCTTGGGGGTCAGGGCTCCGGCGCACGGCTTGACGCGCGGAAAGCTGCGCCGATCGACGAGCAGGATATCGCGACCGGAAGTGGCGAGGTCGTAGGCAGCCGCACAGCCGGCCGGCCCCGCCCCGACGACCAGCACGTCTGTGGTAGTCACGGTCGTGCCGACAGCTCGATAGAACCCGCCCGGTGTTACGGCTTGCGGTGCGTATCCAGGAAGGCAAACACCTTGCCAATGTTCTCGCGCCCGGCGCTGCTGTGGCTGCCGCCTGGCACTTCGATGTATTCGTGGCTCATGCCAAGTTCCTGCATCTTGGCTACCCACTGCCTGGTCACCTTCACATCGACCGCCGTGTCGGCATCCCCCATGACGACCATGACCGGGAGATGGGTCGCCGTCTCGAGAATGTCCGGACTGATGTAGACGGCTGGCGCCAGTGGGGCCAAGGCCGCCCAGATCTCGGCATACTTGCTGCCCAGATACCAGGTGCCGCCGCCACCCATCGACTGGCCGATGAGATAGATCCGGCTGTCGTCGACGTTGTAGTCGTCGCGTATGATCGCCAGCACGTTCAACACGTCCTGCTCGCTCAACGCGCCCAGGTTCTCCGGACCGGGACCTTGACGGCGACGATTGAAGTCGTTGCCTTGACCTCTGGCGCCATACCAGCCCCGCTCGGTGTAGCCCATCGGCGTGGCCACGATGTAGCCGTAGCGTTCAGCCAGCTCGACCAGGTTGTTGTATTCCATCATGTACATGGTGCCGCTACCCAACCCATGCAGTGCGATGACCAGCGGCGTGGCGGCGCTTCCGTCATACGCGGTCGGGATATACACCCGATACTCCTGGTCGGTGTTGCCGGCCTCCTCGAACGTGTAAGTCTTCTGCTGCACACGCGCCAGGGCATCCAGATTCGCCTGCGACCGCTCCGGTTGCACCCAGTCCTGGGCCAGGGCCGAAGATACCGAGACACCCAGCACGAGGACACCGGTCAACGCTAAACTCAACCTATAACTCACCGGCATGGCTCGCTGAAACATGTTGTCGCTCCCTCTGAAGTGCCTGGTCAAATTGCCCCAGCGCTTATCATACGCGCCGTGACGGCTCTCTGGCTGCACCAAGATTCTTGTCATTGACGGCCTGTCGACCCGTCCGCCCCTCCCGCTGACGCAGGTGGTAATTCAGGGCCCGGAGCGCGCGCGCGGCACTGCCGGTCATCTGGTCACGCAGACGGTTTCGGCTCTGCCCCGTCAGGGCCAACTCCGCATGGGTGTACTGCTGGTCCGGCACCGCTCGGGTCACGAACCCCTCGTCACGCAGAATCTTCTCAATCGCGTCGTGCGCGGCCAGACAGCTGACGCTGTAGAGACGGTCGGCACATCGACTGAGCAGGTAGCCCAGCACGCAGAGCACCAGCGCTCGCGCGACGCCGTGACCCCGGTTCGAACCCGGAACAATTACCAGGTCGATACGTGCAAACATGTCGTCGCGAGTCGCCCGATGCGTGTTCGTCTCCAGGAAGAAGGAGACCACACCTTGCGGCGCACCAGCGTACTCCAGCAGCACAACCTTGACGTCACCCTCGTCCCTCGCGCTGCTCACCAGTCCGGGCTCCTTGGCACGATACCGGGACAACGTGTCCTGCGTGCCCCAGCGCAGCATCAATTGGGGATAGGGGCGCACAGGGCGTCGAGCTCTTTCACCGGTTCGAGGTCGCTTGGCTGCGTGTCCATGAGTTACCCGACGCGCCGATTATATCTGGGCGCTACCATCTCGAACGGTGCCCAGATCGCCCAGAAAGCCAGTGGCGTTTGGCGGGCGCCTGCCCTTACACTGTAGCCACACACGGCGAGTGAATCAGTCTGACGAGGGTTTCCAATGATGCGATCGGCGGTCCGGTTGTCGGCACTGTGTGTGGCCCTGGGTTTGGGCCTGACGACACACCCGACCGAGGGACAGGCACAGGGCGATGAGATTCTCGTCGCCAGTCCAGTGATGGTCGAGGGAGAGACGATGCCGCGGGACTACACACCCGATGGCCGAAACCTTTCGCCCCCGCTGACCTGGCGCAATCTGCCGACGGGCACCCGCGAGATTGCGGTTGTGTGCTCTGATTTCGGTGCAGGCAATCCACCGCCCTGGGTGCACTGGATCATCTACAGCATTCCGGCAACCGCCAGCGGACTCCCGGCCGGGTTGCCGATTCTGCCGGACACGGCGATGCCCCCGGAGTTGAGCGGAGCCATTCAGGGACTCAATGGATGGCGGCGTCCGTATTACCGCGGCCCGGCACCACCGACGGGCACGCCGCATCTGTACCACTTCACGGTCTACGCGCTCGACGCAGCACTTGGGCTCGAACCGGGACTCACCCGCCGCCAGCTGCTGCGCGCAATGGAGGGCCACATCATCGGTCAGGGTGACATCGTGCCGGTCTACGAACGGTTTTAGTACTTAGACGGGGCTGCGCCCCGAACCCCACGCGGCGGCCTGTGGGGGCCCCACGCCGCCACCGCGGGCCGCGCAGTGTCGCGCGGCCGGGAAGGAGCATCCGATGAAGGACGAACGAGGACCCACCATTTCGCGACGCGCAATGCTGCGTGGCGCCGGCGCGGCGGGAGCGGCGGTGGCCGCGCGCGCCGTGGGCGTGACCGCCGCCCCTGGGGTAGCACCGTCGCCCGGCGTGGAAGCACCGGCCCTCGGGCAGTCGCCGGCCGCTGCACCAACCCGGGTTGCCTACGAGCAGTTGACGGCCGACGAGGCTGACCTGCTCGAATCGATCGCTGACCACCTGATTCCGGCCGACGAGCTTGGGCCGGGCGCCGTGGCGGCGGGCGCGGTGTCCTACATCGACCGGGCGCTCGGCGGCGCCCTGTCCGGCTCTCGCGACGCCTACCGGTCCGGGCTGGCCGCGTTCGAGCGCTACTGCCGGTCGTCCCGCGGCGCACGGTTCGGCGAGCTGTCGCACGTCGACCAGGTCTCGGCACTCATCGACGTCGAGACCGGCGCGGCAACCGGAGCCGGCACCGGCTTCGCCGGCAGCTCCGGCGCGTTCTTCGGCATGGTGCGGAGCCATGTGCTGCAGGGCACGTTCGGAGATCCGTACTACGGCGGAAACCAGAACTTCGTCGGCTGGGACCTGATTCGCTATCCGGGTATCCGAACAGCCGTGTCGCCGGGCCTCCAGACACAACTGGAGACCGGTGCCCTACGACCCAATCACCGGTCGGCCTACGACTCTGACCTCTTCGAGAAGGCGACCGCCCGTGCGGCGACGAAGGAGCTGAGACATGGCGACTAGGCTGCCAGGAACCGACGTCGTCATCGTGGGACTCGGTGCCGCCGGCGGCGTGGCCGCCCTGCCGCTGGCCGAGGCCGGACTCGACATCGTGGGGCTCGAGGCCGGCAGCCGGCTGAGCAAACGCGACTTCGCCCCTGACGAGCTGGCCAACAACATGCGCAACTGGCCGTTTGCGGTCCAGAAGTGCGCCAACGAAGTGCCGACCATGCGTCGCACCCGGTCCGGCTCGGCGAACCAGGGCGGCGGGCACCCGATGATGAACGGCGTCGGCGGTACGACGCTGCACTATTGGGCGCAGAGCTGGCGGCTGAACCCGTGGGACTTCAAAGTGGTCTCCGAGACCCGGCGGCGCTATGGCGGCTCACGCATCCCGGCCGGATCCACCGTCGAAGACTGGCCGTTCGGATACGAGGAGCTCGAGCCGTACTACGACCGGGTCGAGCACGAGATCGGGGTCTCGGGACAAGCGGGCAACGTCAACGGGAAGAAGGACCAGCGCGGCAACCCATTCGAAGGACCACGCCAGCGCGAGTACCCGATGCCGGCGCTGCGCTGGTCTGGCTTCCTCGACAAGATGGCCGACTCGGCGCGTGGGCTGGGTTGGCAACCGTTTCCCGGACCGGCCGCGATCAATTCAGAAACCTACCAGGGTCGATCTGGCTGCATGTATCACGGCTTCTGCAACAAGGGCGGGTGCCATGTCGACGCCAAGAACTCGCCTGCGGTCACGACGATTCCGCGGGCCGAGGCGACCGGTCGACTGCAGGTGGTCACGCATGCCACCGTCACGAAGATCGAGACGGACAACCAGGGCAAGGTGACCGGTGTCACCTATCTGCAGGACCGTGAGGAATTCTTCCAGCCGGCGCGATTCGTATTCGTGGCCGGCTACACCTACGAGAATGTGCGCCTCCTGCTGCTGTCGAAATCGCGTGCCTTTCCGATCGGGCTGTCGAACAATCATGCGCAAGTCGGCAAGCACTATCTCAGCCACCACCAGGGCGCCGGGGTGACGGCGCTGTTCCCGTTCGACTTGCACGCGTGGTACGGCTTGCCGGCGCAGGGCGTTGCGGTCGACGACTTCGCAGACGACAATTTCGACCACAGCGGCCTCGATTTCATCGGCGGGGGCAACATGTGGGTCTACTCCGACCGGCGACCGATCTCGGCGGCCGGCATGAGCACGTTCGGTCGCGCGCCCACGTGGGGCTCGGCCTGGAAAGCATTCATCAGGGAAAATGCCGACCGGACCAACAGCGCCTACATTCAGAAGACCACGCTGCCGTATGCGTCCAACTACATGGACCTCGACCCGGTGGTGAAAGACCCGTTGGGTTACCCGGTCATCCGAATTACCGCCGAGTACAAGCAAAACGAGCTGGCAATCGCCGACTATCTGCAGGAGCAGATGGAACGGTGGTATCGCGAGGCGGGTGCCGTTGAAGTCGTCCGAGGCGGGCTGGGTGGACAGATGGGGGTCACAACCCACGCCTATGGCGGCACGCGGATGGGCGACAACCCGGAGACCAATGTCGTAAACCGCTACGGCGTGTCGCACGAGGTGCCCAACCTGGGGGTGCTCGGCGCGTCGGTCATGGGCACGAGCGGCGCGCGCAACCCGACGCTCACCGCACAGGCGCTGGCCTGGCGCACCGCCGAGCACCTGGCGCAAAACTGGAGCTCGATCGTCGGGTAGGAGAGCCCTCCTACGGAGAGTCGGCCGTCACAAGTCCTGACACGCAGGTATCCAGGTAGGAAAGCCTCGTATGTCACTGTCTCAGTATGTGGGCGGAGTCATCTGGCTGCTGGTCCTCTGGTTGCTCGTCGGAGCATGGCGGCTCCGTCGTAGAAGGGTCACCCTGGGGCCAGGTGCCGCCGGGATGCTCGACCAGTTCCACGATCAGGACAAACGGGCGGCTGTCCAGGTCATCGTAGAAGAGAAGACCGGCGAGAGGGATCCGGAAGACCGCGACGGGAATTTGCCTGATCTCGAGAATCCTCGGGGACGCTGAAGCCAACACCAGGCTGAGGCTCGCCGCAATTGGAGATACCCATGAAGACTGGTGTAGCCACCGCTCTGCTGCTCGCTGCCCTTCCCGTCGCGGCGCAGGAACGGCGGGCTCCCGACCCCCGGTCGATGGGCGGCGGCGACTGCCGTGACAACGTCTACAACTGTGCCGACACCCCGAATCCGCTGCCGGAGCCGGACACCGTCTGGTTGGAAGAGATGACGTGGATGGATGTCCGTGACGCGCTCGCGGAGGGCCAGACGACGGCCATCGTGCCCACTGGGGGCATGGAACCGAACGGCCCCTGGCTGGTGACCGGGAAACACAACTATGTGCTCAGAGCCAACTGCGACGCCATCGCGCGTCGACTAGGCGACGCCATCTGCACCCCTATCATCAAGCTGGTACCAGAGGGCACCATCGAGCCGCCGAGCGGTCACATGCGCAGCCCCGGCACAATCAGCCTCCGCGAAGAGACCTTCCGGGCGATGCTGACCGATGTCGCGCATAGCCTGAAGGCGCACGGATTCCGCAACATCGTCTTCATCGGAGACAGCGGCGGAAACCAGGGTGGGCAACGAGCGGTGGCCGAGGCGCTCAACACAGAATGGAACGGCGGCCCGGTCGTGGCGCATGTCCAGGAGTACTACGATTATGCCAGCGCCGCCCGCTATATGGCGTACCGGGGTCTGGTGGAGGGGGACGGTGACGGGCTCCATGACGACCCGATCATCACGCTGAACATGTTCGCCACCGACCCGCGCTCGGTGCGCTACGAAGAGCGGCTCGCTG
>PBRZ01000156.1 GCA_002726085.1 Acidobacteriota bacterium | reverse complement strand
GCGGCCCGGGCGTGGTGCGAGCGCGGCGCCGCCCACACCGCCGGCCACCAGCGCCGGCGTCCAGCTCCCCCCGGCTGGCGAATTCACCGCCGCCGGAACGGATGCGCCCAGCCGCGTCGTCCCGGCCGAGCCCACTCCGGGCGGGCGAGCCGGCCGCGGTGGATTTGGCATCGCAACCGGCCGACCGAGCGTCAGCACCACCCGGACATCGAGGCCACCGCGCGTCGACGGCCGGCTCGACGACGCGGTCTGGCAGGAAGCGACACGCATCACCGAGTTCGTGCAGCAGCAGCCGCTCGACGGCGCGCCGGCAACCGAAAAGACGGAGGTCTTCGTCGCCAACGATGCCAACAACCTCTATTTCGGGATCTACGCGCACTACTCTGACCCGGTGCTGATCCGCGCAAACCTGTCGGATCGCGACCGCACGTTCAACGACGACACGATCTCGGTCTACTTCGATCCGTTCCTCGACCAGCAGCGGGCCTATGTCTTCTCGGTGAACGGCTACGGCGTGCAGGGCGACTCGCTGCTCGACTCCCGCGGGGGGTCGTTCGGCGGTTCAGGCGGCGGAGGAGGCGGGCCAGGAAGAACCCGCCGGAGATGACGAAGACCCAGCCGCCGAAAACCCCGAGACGCTGTTGCAGAAACGCTCGGTTCTCTTCGTCGGTCCCAGACCCCGACCCGAGGGCGACCGGCACCGGCGAGTGCGGGCTCGTCGACATCGCCGCAGTATACCGGGACCGGTCGGCCTCGGCGGGGGGGCAGGACATCGGAGTGAGATGGGGATGATAGTTCGCATTAGAGGCACGCTGTAGTGGCCGCCCCGCCGCGAACACACCGAGACTCGAAAGAGCCGCGGAAGGGTGCCGGAACAGATGAGTCGATCGATCCAGCTGTGTCGATTGGCCGGCACGTCAGACGAAGAGGATCAGTGTCTACGGGGTGGGCGCGAGGCGCTGGAGTGCGTCGATGCCCGTCCTTTCCCTCTGCGAGAATGACGAGGTGGTGCTGCCATCTACCGGTATCCTGAGTTGTTCTTAGATGAAATCGTTCGACAAGGAATGGATCTTTCAGGAACTCGCGCCTCACGACATGCTGCAGAAGTGGCTCTACATCGACTCGCGTCATGAGGACTTCGAGCCGACGATGGAACGGGTGGCGGAAGCCATCGCGCGGGATGACCAGAGATTCGGGATTCATCCTCATCCGAGGAAGGAGAAGGTAGGGTCACGGAGCCGCCGTCAGAAGCCGTAAGAGGCGTCCCCGTCGAGATACTTCATGACCAGGAAGTCGGTCCCGTCCTGATTCCCGATGTCATCGAGCGTGCAGATGTGCGGGTGGTTCAGGCTGGAGATGGTCTTCGCCTCGCGCTCGAACCGCTGCTTGAGATCGGGGTCTGCGGCGACGTGCCCGGGCAGCACCTTGATGGCGACGGTGCGCTCGAGGCGGGTGTCGCGGGCTTTGTAGACCTCACCCATGCCGCCCGCGTCGAGGGGCGCTTGGATCTCGTAGGGGCCGAGCGTGGTACCGGGCTGGAGCGGCGTGGCCTTATTCGGCTAGCGACACGAAGTTCCAACCCGCGATACTTGCCACCGCGAGCCATACGAACGCGATGATCCCAGAGAGAAGCGCGACACGGATCACCCTCAGGGTAATTGTCGCGTATCGCTTCACGGGCCCTCGGACCTGATCGAGCATTCGCACACCCCAGTCAGTTCACCGGTACCGGCGCTTTGAGTTCCTCGAACCAGTTCAGCACGACGATCGGCTCGTTCCCCGACTCGGCGGTCGCGTCCCGACGGATCCGGACCTGTGCCGCCGTCGAAACGGACGGCGACACGGTCGTGGCGACGCGCCGCTCGACGATGACGACCTACCGTCCCCGATACTCGTCGTCACTGACCGGTTCGAACCAGTCTGCTCCCGACGCTCCCCCCATGAAGGTCAGCTGCACCACGTGCTCGTCTGGGGCCGCACCGTGCCAGTGAACCACGTTGGGCGCGGTGTAGTTTGGCGGACCGTCCGGGAGCAGCTCGATGATCTCTTCCCCGCGCACCTGCGTGCGACCGCGGCCTTCTTCGGCGGCGATGATCTGCCAGCCGGCATGGCTATGCCAGTTCGACCGAGCCCCCGCCTCGAAACGGAGGCGTAGAGCCCGCATGTCGGCTGAGTCCGGTCGGGTCGGGTCTCCACCAACGAAACGGCTTTGCGTGGCCTTGATGGGAGATTGCTCACCGATCAGCATCGCGACCACCGCCATTGTCGTGATGGACAGAAGCACGCTCACCCGGGATCGACTCTGTTTCTGCATGACGCTCTCCTTCGTTGGAGGTTTGCGTGCTGCCGTTATACACCCGTCCTGCAAACTTCGAAGGTGTCGAGATCAAAGGCGACGGCAAACAATGGGGTGATTGAGCGAGGCCAGCACCTTGGCTTCGCTCTCGAACCGCGCCAGCCGGTCGGGGTCTGACGTGAACGCCTCCGGCAGCACCTTGAGCGCCACGTCCCGGTCGAGCTTCGTGTCGCGGGCCTGATACACCTCGCCCATGCCGCCTTCACCCAGGAGGGAGGTGACGTCGTAGTGTCCGAGGCGGGTGCCTGCGGTGAGCGCCATAGCCGTCTGGAACCAGCCCATTATACCGAGGCAGCGGTCCGTGAGGCCGAGGAGGAATGTGCAGACGACGCCAAGCACCAATCGACTGCATCGGCTTCCAGTCGTCATTCCAGCCCAGGCTGAGCACGCCGAAACTGAGAGGCCGCGACCCTGCGGGCGGCGAACACCTCTCCGTCGCGCGACCACCACCTTGCCCACCGCTGGATCATCGGCATAGTATCGGGGTGTTTCCGGTCAACGTCTCTTGCCGTGGTTCGTGGAATCGCTCGTATCGCTGGAGGCACATCATGAGAATCTCTCGACGTGAAGCGCTATCCGTTTCTGGTGCGGTCCTGACCGGCCTCTCTGTGGGTCTCAGGCCGGAACGAGTACAGGCTCAGCAAACGGCACAGCCGGCGCCAGACCGCCTGGTCGACTCGGAGGTACGGGAGCGGCCCGACCTTCACTTGTTGCCGGATGGCTCGGCACGCGAGTTCACCCCTGGGGAGATCGGCACGATTTCGGAGCCGGACAGGTGGCGGCCGGCGGGGCAGGCTCCCCAGATCGACCCCGATTACCGCAACCTGAAAGTCACGGTCACCTCCGGTGGTGTGACGACGCGTTCGGGTACGTTGACCTTTGCCGATCTGGAGCCGTTGCCGCGCCGCTCGCACATCTTCCTCTTACAGTGTGGCGCACCGAACCCAACGGGCATCGTCAAGTGGACCGGCGTGCGGTTTTCTGACGTCGCGACCATGCTGGGGGTGCATCCCACTGCCGGTTACTGCCGAGTCAACGCGGCCGACGAGATGTCGAGTGTTGAAGACATGAACACGCTGAGGCACCCGCAGGTCATGCTGGTGTGGATGCTCAACGACGAGCCGCTTCCAGCGAGGCACGGCGCGCCCTTGCGGCTGGTGATTCCGTTCCGCTACGGAGCCCGGAGCGTCAAGGCGATCACTGAAATCGTTTTCGGGATCACGCCGCCTGCGGCGCCGGGCTAAGACAGCTGCTGAGGGCTAGGGCCGGTCGCGCACATGCTCAGCGCCGTGATGGCAATGGCGACCGCGATGGGGTCTCGAACGCCAACACGGATCAGACGCGAAGGCGTCGGGGAGGATCTTGAGCGCGACCTGGCGGTTGAGCTGGGTGTCGGTAGCCTGCCAGACTGGGCCTTGTGGTTGCCAGGTGCTCGACCATCTGTAGCAGCCTCTGGCCAAGCGGTGTTGGCGACGTCCTGGCTGGCGACCTAGGTGACGGTCTCGTGCTCTGCGGACCGACGACCACGGTTGTGACGTCAACCTACCCCGGAGCGCCGGGGCAGATCGCCATGCTACCGTGTCGGGTTCGGGACCCCTTCGAGCTCCTCGCCACGGAACTCCGCCTCGAGCAACCGCGCACCCCGCATGATGCCCCCGAACGAGTAGTTCGCCTCGTGACAGGCGTACTCGAACACCTTGTTGTCGCTCCGCGGCCACGCATACTCGCCGGTGAACGGCGCCGTCCAGACCGTCGGGTCTTCGACGGTGAAGCTGTAGATGAGCTTGTCGGCGCTCTCCATCCTGAAGCGCTCGGTCACCGTCATGTTTCGCGAGCCCTGCGTGAAGGACGGGCGATCCCGAAAGTTGGTGGTCTCGACGACCAGGGTGTCGCCCTCCCAGTGCCCGATCGAATCCCCCAGCCACTTCCGGATCTCGGGCGGATCGTGCTCGGCGTTCATCCGGATGATCCGCGCATCGTGGTTCATCTCGATCTGGATCATGATCGTGTCTTCGCCCTGCACAATCCGCTTGTGGTTGTTATAGAGCACCGACAACATCGGCGGGCCGGCGGTCGAGCCGAACCCGATCAGACAGCGCTCAGCGAACCCCCGCTGCTCCATATTGTCGAGCGGGCCCGGCGCATCCAAACCGGCCTCGAGCCAGTACGCGGTACCGTCGTTCTGACGTGGACGGCCCCCGCCACCACTCCGAGCGGCGGCGGCAGCGCGCTGGGCGGCGATCCGCTCCTCGGTCCGTGGCGGATACCTACCGTTCGTCGGGTCGATGAGGATGGAGGTGCGCCACTGCCCGTCAATCTGGAAGGCCGCGCTGCCTCGGTCGAAGTAGACCGTGTTGTAGCCGCCGACGTTCCCGGCGGCGCCGCTCGAACCGTCTCCCCCCACCGGGGGCGCGCCGCGATTCGGATCGCTTGCCTCGGTGTTCACCGCGGGGTCATAGTTGAAGATGCTCGCGAGCGCTGCCGCCTCTCCTGCCTCGATGGCAGCCGCCTCCTCCTCGGTCAGGAACATCTTCTCACCCAGCTCGGTCGGACGCTGCATTGGCGTCAGCGTCGCGACGTCGTAGGTACCGGACAAATCCGGGCGACCGCTCGGCGTCCGCGGAATATCGCCGATCTGTGCCGCCGCCACCGGCGCCAAGCACACGACCGCCAGCCCCCCGAAACAGATCGCAATTCGACTTCGCATGTGAACCTCCTCAAGCCAGCGTGCAGTGGGTATTGTAACGCCAGCCCGCCGGAGCCGGGCGAGCAATGGGGCAGGAGGCGCGATTTCGGCGGAGCGCGGCCGCAACCTCTCACTTACAGAAGACCACTTCGCGGGCAACATCGCGCTCGAAGAAGGCGGCGCCGTGGCAATGCAAAGCGGCCGGATCACCGCCATGATGTCAACGATGGCGGGCAACTTCGGAGGTGCCATCTATCTTGATTCCTCGAGAACACACTCCACGATTCATGGAGCCCTCATCGATGGCAACTCGGCAGCCGTTGAAGCGGGCGGAATTTTTGCAATCGTTCGGCGTTGTAGCGGAATTGGCCTGGAAATCGTCGGCTCAGTTATCGAAAGGAATCGCGCGGGTGGCCCCGTGAGTGGGATCTCGGTCCAGAGTGTGGTTCGCGGCAACACTGGGCCTCGTGTGCTGATCCGTCGCTGCGACGTCACAGACCATAGCGGCACGGCGTTGCTGATCGCCGCCACGATCGGGACCGCAATGTCGAGTTGACGGTGAGCAGGCGGGCCGCTCCGGCTGAGGCGATGACCCGTTCTCCAGCTTCAGACACAGGTCACCTCTCGCCAGACACCGAAGGCCCGTGTTCGCAACAGCCAATGAGGGACGGCCCGCGCGTGGCTGTTCACCGCCTTACAGCTGCCAGCTGCCCCTCGACCTGACAATTGCACCGCGCCTCCACATTGACGATCCGGTCGCGGCAGTTCGTGCCGAGAGAGGTAGACTTGGACATGCGTCGAGCGTGAGCTGTCCCGTTCGTCCTGGCGTCGCCGGGGCGGATCGTGAAAATGAGCTAGCCGGGCAAGGCCGCGGCCGACGCGTATCACCGGCTCACGAAAGGAAGTGTAATGACCCGGAGCACGAGCATTTTGATCACGGCACTGGTGGCTGCGACGACAATCGTCCATTACCCGGCGTCGGGTGCCGCCCAGGAGGCGGGCGGCGATCGCCACGGGGGGCCAATCATCGAGTCGTTCGGCCGGCACGTCGATCTGCCAGACACGGCATTCACCATACCGACCGATCGCGTGTATAAGGTGGCGTTCGAGGTGATGGAGCCGCTCCGGGCACCAGAGCGCGTCCACCCTCGGCTCGAAGCGGCGGCGCGGCTGGTGAACATGTACGCGCATGCAGGCGTGCCGAAAGAGAACCTCAAACTGGCACTCGTCCTGCACGGAGGCGGCACGCAGGCGGCAATGACGAACACCGCATACCAGCAGCGGCACGCTGTTGACAACCCGAGCCTGCCACTGCTCGAGGCGCTGGCCGACGCCGGTGTCGAGATATACCTCTGCGAGCAGTCCCGCGTCGCGAACCGCGTCGACCCGAGTGAGGTGGCGCCGCCCGTTCAACGCGCGCTCTCGGCGATCACGACGCTCGTGACGCTTCAGGCAGACGGGCATCAATTTCTCACGTATTAGATCTGATCGCCGTCGCGGCAGTCGTCGGGTCCGTTGAGATGTTGGTGCATGACCCTGAATGCGCTCAGTTGATGGACGTCTTCGCTGAAGGGTCCCGCCCAGTCGCAGCGGCGGTGAAAGCGATCGGACGGTGGACGGTTTGCATTCCGTAGGGGCGCTGTGGGTCAACGCCGATTCTCGCGCCAACACCCCGCGCACTGACCTCCCTCGTTCTGCTCACGCGGACGATATCGACGCTGCTACACTGGGGGACAGTGGCTATCCTGACGTCCGCATCATCCCCCGGGACGGCTGGTCGCGTGTGCCAGACAACCTCCGTCGTGGGGTCGGCGATCCGACCAGCTGGACCGCCCTGTGGACCGTGCTGGTGCTGATGACGAAGACCGACCAGGCGCTCCATGAGTACGCCTGCCACGAGGGCAACTGCTCGATGGCCAGCTCACTCTTTTGTGCATGCGCCCTCGGGGCGAAAGAGGCCGAGCTCAGCGAGGGTTCGAGGTAAGGACCCGGGTCGGTGGCCAGAGATCGAGAAACAGAGGCTGGCGGTGCGGTAGCTCGGCTGGCGGTGGTCGTCCTCGTCGGAGCCGCTCTCTGGTTCGTCCCTGTCCCTTCCGGGGTGCAGCCTCGCGGGTGGCATCTCCTGGCTGTCTTCGTGGCCACGATCGTGGGGATCATTCTCCGTCCCCTACCCATGGGCGCCACTGCGTTCGTGGCGGCAGCGTTCGCTGTGCTCTCCGGAACCCTGACGATCTCCGAAGCGACCGCCGGCTTCGGTAGCACCGTGGTCTGGCTCGTGGTGGCCGCGTTCTTCATCGCCACCGCCTTCGTCAAGACGGGGCTAGGGACTCGCATCGCCTACCACTTCATGCGCATCCTGGGCGGTCGGAGTCTCGGTCTGGCCTACGGGCTGGTGGCCACCGACCTGGTCCTGGCGCCGGCGATCCCCAGCAACACTGCTCGGGCCGGCGGCGTCATCTACCCCATTCTCAAATCCCTCTGCGCCTCCCTCGGGAGCGACGCCGCTCAGGGTACCGAGCGACGCATCGCAAGTTTCCTCACGTTCACTGCCTACCAGGGGGTCGTGGTCACGAGCGCCATGTTCCTCACCGCCATGGCGGCGAATCCTCTGGCCACCGAGTTGGCGGCGCAGCAGGGTGTGGAGATCACGTGGCAGCTCTGGGCGCTGGCGGCATCCGTGCCCGGAGCCGTGAGTTTGGTGGCCGTGCCCCTGGTCATCTACCGCCTGTATCCCCCGGAGGTCGTGCGTACCCCCGAGGCTCCAGAGCTGGCCCGGCAACGGCTCGCGGAGATGGGAGCCATGAAGCGAGATGAGGGGATTCTCCTGGTCGTCTTCATCCTCCTCCTCGGTCTCTGGATCTTCGGCGACCTCCTGGGCGTCCACGCCACTGCCACGGCCATGGCCGGCGTCGGCACGATGCTGGTCACCGGCGTGCTGGATTGGGATGATGTCCTGAAGGAGCGGAGCGGCTGGGACACCCTGATCTGGTTCGCCGTGCTGGTCATGATGGCGAGCCAGCTGGGCGAGCTTGGCGTGCTGGACTGGTTCAGCGACCGGGTGTCCGGCGTGCTGGCGGACGGCGACTGGCTTCCGGCGTTTCTGACCTTGAGCCTGATCTACTTCTACTCCCACTACTTCTTCGCCTCGGCCACCGCCCATGTGAGCGCCATGTACGCGCCGTTTCTTGCGCTCGCGCTGGCGGTCGGGACACCGCCAGTCCTCGCGGCTCTCCTGCTGGCCTTCTTCAG
>PBRZ01000155.1 GCA_002726085.1 Acidobacteriota bacterium | reverse complement strand
TACGCGCTTCGGTCTTTTCCTAGCGGATCGCATCACCTGGGAGCGACGCAGGCCGTGACCCGGTGAGAAATGCGGGCTAGGTACGTCCCGGCAGGGGGTGCGGCATGAACCAGGCAGCGTACAACAGCGCCGGCGGCAGCGGCTCATGAGCGCCCAGGGCGGGCAGGGGGCGGCCGCGGACGAGGTCCATGGGCTGGCGCCCGAACGCATCCGGGCTGTCGTCAGGGCGTTGGGCGAGGGCCGCGTCGAGCAGGCCGTGGAACTGGTCGAGCCGCTGCACGCGGCCGATATCGCCGATCTCATCGATCTTGTCGGAAGGCCTGAGCGGCGCCTGCTGGTCGAGGCCATGCGCGGCGTGCTCGATCCCGAGGTGCTGGCCGAACTCAGCGAAGAGGTGCTGGAATCGGTGGTCGAACAGCTCGGCCCGGCCGACGTTGCGGCGGCCGTCACCGAGCTCGAGACCGATGACGCGGTTGACCTGTTGGAGGACCTCGACGAGGCCGGCCAGCGCCAGGTGCTGGACGCCGTGCCGGTGCCCGAACGGGCCCACATCGAGGCGGCGCTGGCCTATCCCGAGGATAGCGCCGGCCGCCTCATGCAACGCGACTTGATTGCCGTGCCGGCCTTCTGGACGGTCGGTCAGACCATCGACTACATGCGCGAAAGTGATGACCTGCCCGATGAATTCTACGAAATCTTCGTCGTCGACCCGACCCACAGGCCGATCGGCACCGTGCCGCTCAACCGCATCATGCGCACCAAGCGCCCGGTGCTGGTCCAGGCCATCATGGAAGCCGAGCCCATCCGCGTCGAAACCGACACCGACCAGGAGGAGGTGGCCTACCTGTTTCAGCAGTACGACATGGCCTCGGGCGCCGTGGTCGACGCCTCGGGACGGTTGATCGGCGTGATCATGGTCGACGACGTTGTCGACGTCATCCACGAGGAGGCCGAAGAGGACATCCTGCGTCTGGCCGGCGTCTCCGAGACCGACATCAACGCCAGCATTCGCACCACCACCCAGCGCCGCTTCATCTGGCTGCTGCTAAACCTGGCCACGGCGATCCTGGCCTCGGCCGTGATCGCCCAGTTCGACGCCGCCATCGAGAAGATCGTGGCGCTGGCCATATTGATGCCCATCGTCGCCTCGATGGGCGGCAACGCCGGCACCCAGACCATGGCCGTGGCGGTACGCGGCCTGGCTACCCGCGAGCTGACGGTGACCAACGCCCGGCGCATCGTCGACAAGGAACTGGTGGTAGGCTTTTTCAACGGTGCCGTGTTTGCCTTGCTGGTCGGACTGGTGGCCGGTTTCTGGTTCACCGACGCGGCACTGGGCGGCGTGATCGCCGCGGCCATGGTCATCAACATGCTGGTGGCGGCGCTGTCGGGCATTCTGGTGCCGCTGGGCTTCGACCGGATGGGCGTCGATCCGGCGGTGGCGAGCTCGGTCTTCGTCACCACCATCACCGACGTGGTGGGGTTCCTGGCCTTTCTCGGGTTGGCTGCTGGATTTCTGCTCTAGCCGGTTGCTGGGAATTTTCTCGGCGCCACGCTAGGCTGGTAGCGATCGATAGCTGGTTTCGCTCGCCGGCCCGGCATTTTGCCGGGCGGTCAGGGACCAGAACGGGAAAATGAGCAAAAGCAAGTTCGATAATATAGAGGTCGTGCTCGGCGATGCCATGCCGATGTCGCGGCGCACTGTGACGGGGATCTTGCAGAACCTGGGGTTCCGCGGGGTGAGCTATTTCAAAAGCGTCGAGGAGCTGCGCCAGCATTTTGCCGAGACCGAGGTCGACCTGCTGGTCTGCGACCTCGACTTGCCCGAGGGCAGCAGCGTCGAATTGTTCCACGAAATCCGCCATGGTTCGGCCGGCTCGGACCCTTTCGTGCCCATCCTGGCCTATACCTGGGAGCCGCGACAAGAACTCGTCGAGGCGGTCATCAAGGCCGGTGCCGATATGCTTTTGACCATGCCCATGTCGGTGAGCAAGATGGGAGACGGCCTCAACGCGGTCATCGAACGGCGCCGCCCCTTCGTCGTCACCACCGACTACATCGGCCCCGACCGCTGCACGGGCGAGGAGCGCGAGGAGGAAGAGGAGGAAATCCCGGTCATCGCGGTGCCCAATGCCCTGCGCCGCAAGGCCACCGGGCAGCCCGACGAAGTGCCGGTCGAGGAGTGCCTGCGCCGGGTTCAGGAACAAAAGGTCGAACGCCACGCCTACCAGGTCGGCTACCTGACCAACATCATTCGCGAGCACTTCTCGGGCCAGACGCCGGACAAAGCCATAACGGCGCATATCGAGCGCCTGGGCTTCGTCGCCGCCGATCTGCGCCAGCGCATCGGTGACACCCGCTTTCGCCACCAGGCCGATCTCTGCCAGACTATCGTCGGTGTTGCCGAGAACCTGGCGGCCAACCCGGGCGGCGTGGTCGATCGCGACCTTCAGTTGCTCGACCACCTTGCCACGGCCATCGAGTTGGCGGTGAATACCGATGACGACGCGACGCTGGAAGCGGCCGGCGAGATCTCCTCGGCCATCCGCCAAGCCCAGGGCTAGCGCGCCCAAGCCAGGCGCTGGCTGACCTGTGACTCGGGCGGTCGCGGACGCCAATCGTGGCTGGCGGCGAAATTGCGGAAAAGACTGGCCGGGCTGTCGTCCGGGCCGTTGTCCGGGCTTGGGCGCCAACAAAGCCCGAGCGTGCGGCCCATGGCGATGCCGCCCACCGGCAGCGCCACGACGCCAGGGGCGTGGAAGCTGTCGGGCATCAGGGCGACGCCGACACCGGCCGCCACCAGGTTCAGCACCCAGTCGTCCTGATCGCAGCGCTGCACGATGCGGGTGCGCACGCCATGGGCGTCGAACAGCCTGATCAGGTCGGCCAGATAGGGGCAGTGGCGGCGCAGCAGGAAGGGCTGGCGGTGCAGATCTGTCAGCGCCAGCGCCGGCTTGCGCGCCAAGCCATGGTCGGCCGCCGTCATTAGCACCAGCTTTTCGCGATAAAGCGCCAGGCTTGCAAAGCCCTGGTTTTCGAACCCGGCGCTGCGGCCGTCCTCCAGCGTCGTCAGGGCGAGCTCGATACGGCCCTGTTCGAGCCAGGCCAGCAGCTTCTCCGGCGCCGCGTCGCTCAGCTCGACGCTAACGTCGGCGTGGGACTTCCGGAAATCGGCCAGCAGCGCCGCCAGGCGGGCGACAGGGAGGGCACGCAGCGTGCCCAGGCCGAGGCGGCGTTCGGTAACGCCATGGCCAAGCTCGGCGCGGGCCAAGTTGCATTCCGCCACGATCACCCGGGCGTGGTCGAGGAAGCGGCCGCCGGCAGCCGTCAGGGTGGCGCGCCGACCGCGTTCAAAGAGCCGCGCGCCCAGGTCCAGCTCAAGCTTGGCGATGCCGGCCGACAAGGTCGGCTGGGTGACGTGCACACGTTCGGCGGCGCGGGTGAAATTGCGCGTCTCGCTGACCGCCAGGAAATAGCGGATCTGGTAGAGATCCATTTATAGACAGTATCAATTATAGTTATCGAAACAAATGATTTTTTCTATAATCCCGGCCCGGCTAATATCATCCTTCCGCAGCACAGGATATCCGCCATGAGCGAGTTCGTGACCACCCACCTTGGCGTCGTCTATCCCTGGCAGCTCGATGCCATGGGTCACCTCAACGTGCAGTTCTGCGTCGCCAAATTCGACGAGGGCACCTGGAACATGTTCTTCGAATTGGGCCTGACGCCGGAGTATTTCGAGGGCGCCGGCTGCGCCATGGGGGCGGTGCAACAGAACATCACCTATCGGCGCGAGCTGCGAGCCGGCGAACTGGTCGAGATCGAAACCGGCGTGCTCGAGGTCGAGAGCCGCAAGATCCGTATCCTGCACCGCATGAGGCGACGCTCCGACGGCGAGGTAGCGGCCTGGTGCGATCTCCTGGGCGTTCACTTCGAGCGTCAGAGCAGCAAGTCCCGTCCCTTTCCCGAGGCCATCACCGCCCGCGCCAGCGAGCTGATCGTGGCCGACCCCCGAACCTGAAACCGCCCACCATCTGCCGGAATTCGTCATGCCTGTCCTCAGTCCCCGCGATCCCGATTTCGCCCGCCGCGTGGCTGCCAGCTTCGAGCGCCAGGCCTTCATGCGCCATATCGGCGCCGAGTTGGTAGCCGTCACCCCCGGCGCTTGCGAGATCGCCCTGCCCTACCGTCCCGAGCTTTGCCAGCAGCACGGCTTTTTCCACGGTGGCGTGGTCTCGACGCTGGCCGACAACGTATGCGGCTACGCTGCTTTCAGCCTGGCCGGGGCCGAGGATTCCATCCTCACCGTCGAGTTCAAGGTCAATATCCTGAGCCCCGGCCAGGGCGAGCGTCTGTTGGCGCGGGGGCAGGTGGTCAAGGCCGGCCGCACCCTGACCATCAGCGAGGCCCGGGTCTACAGCGTCGTCGAGGGCCAGGAGACGCTCTGCGCCGTGGCGCTGGAGACCCTGATGCCGCTGGCCGATCGGGCTGACGAACCGGCCACGGGGACAAAATCGGCGCAAGCCGCCTGAGGGCGTACCCGCCACCCTTCGCATTTGCCGCCAGCGCGGCTAGAGTCGCTACGGCCAAACCCTGGAGTTCGCCATGCTGCCCAATACGCTGCCCAGCCTCGACTTCAATCTCGGCGACAGCGCCAACCTGCTGCGCGATTCAGTGAGCAGTTTCGCCGCCGACCAGGTGGCGCCGCGGGCCGCGGAGATTGATCTTTCCAACGAGTTTCCGGCCGAGCTCTGGCCCGCCATGGGGGCGCTGGGGCTCTTGGGCATCACCGTCGATGAAGAATATGGCGGCGCCGGCATGGGTTATCTCGAGCACATCGTGGCCATGGAGGAGCTGAGCCGGGCCTCGGCCTCGGTGGGGCTGAGCTACGGGGCGCATTCCAACCTCTGCGTCAACCAGATCCGGCGCAACGGCAGCGCCGAACAGAAGCGCCGCTACCTGCCCAAGCTGATCTCCGGCGAACACGTCGGCGCCCTGGCCATGAGCGAGCCCGGTGCCGGCTCCGACGTGGTCAGCATGAAGCTGCGCGCCGACAAGCGCGGCGACCGCTATGTTCTCAACGGCAGCAAGATGTGGATCACCAACGGCCCCGACGCCGATGTTGCCGTGATCTACGCCAAGACCGACATGCAGGCCGGTCCCCACGGCATCACCGCCTTCCTGGTCGAGGGCTCGTTTGCCGGTTTTTCCAAGGCCCAGAAGCTCGACAAGCTGGGCATGCGTGGCTCCAACACCGGCGAGCTGGTGTTCGAGGATTGCGAGGTGCCGGCCGAAAACGTCATGGGCGGCGAGGGTGATGGCGTCAAGGTCTTGATGTCGGGGCTCGATTACGAACGCGCCGTGCTGGCGGCCGGGCCGCTGGGCATCATGCAGGCCTGCCTGGACGTGGTCGTGCCCTACATTCACGAGCGCGAGCAGTTCGGCCGGCCCATCGGCGAGTTCCAGCTGATGCAGGGCAAGCTGGCCGACATGTACACCACCATGAACGCCTGCCGGGCCTACGTTTACGCCGTTGGCCAGGCCTGCGACCGTGGCCAGACCACACGCAAGGATGCCGCCGGGGCCATCCTTTATGCCGCCGAGAAGGCGACCTGGATGGCGCTCGAGGCCATCCAGTGCCTGGGCGGCATGGGCTACGTCAGTGAAAGCCCCACAGGCCGGCTGTTGCGCGATGCCAAGCTCTACGAGATCGGCGCCGGGACCTCGGAAATCCGGCGTATGCTGATCGGCCGCGAGCTCTTTAACGAAACCGCCTGACGGAGAAAACAGTGAGTCTGAGCGAAGAGCAAACCATGATCCGCGACCTGGCCCGGGATTTCGCGCGCAATGAGCTGGCCCCGCATGCCGCCGAGTGGGACCGCACCGGGCATTTCCCCGAGGCCGAGATCACGCGGCTTGGCGAGCTCGGCCTGATGGGCATGTTGGTGCCCGAGGAATGGGGCGGCGCCGGCGCCGACCACGTCTCGCTGGCCCTGGTGATGGAGGAGATCGCGGCCGGTGATGCCGGCGTCTCGACGACCGTCAACATGCAGAACTGCGTCGTCACCAAGCCGGTCTACGAGTGGGGCAGCGAGGAACAGAAGCAGCGCTACCTGCGCCGGCTGGTCAGCGCCGAGCTGCGCGGCGCCTTCATGCTGACCGAGCCCCACACCGGCTCCGATGCCTCGGCCATCAAGACCCGGGCGCGGCTCGAGGGCAACAAATACGTGCTCAACGGCAACAAGCAGTTCATCACCTCGGGCACCACGGCGCACCTCGCCATCTGCTTCGCCGTGACCGACGAAAGTGCCGGCAAACGCGGCATCAGTGCCTTTCTGGTACCCACCGACGCACCCGGCTACAAGGTGTTGCGCACCGAGGTAAAGCTGGGCCAGAACAGCTCCGACACCTGCCAGGTGGCGCTCGAGGATCTCGAGCTGGGGCCCGACATGATGCTGGGCGAGCCGGGCCAGGGCTACCGCATTGCGCTGGCCAATTTGGAATGCGGCCGCATCGCCATCGCCGCCCAGGCGCTGGGCATCGCGCGGGCGGCCTATGAGGCGGCGCTCGAGTATGCCGGCGAGCGCGAAACCTTCGGCCAGGCCATTTTCGAGCATCAGGCGGTGGGCTTCAAACTGGCCGACATGGCGACGGAGCTGGAGGCGGCGCGGGCCCTGATCCACCATGCGGCGCGGCTCAGGGACGGCGGCCTGCCTTCCATCAAGGAGGCCTCGATGGCCAAGCTCTTTGCCTCCGAGATGGCTGAGAGGGTGTGCTCGGCGGCCATCCAGGTGCATGGCGGCTACGGCTATCTGCGGGACTTCCCGGTCGAGCGCCACTACCGCGATGTGCGCATCTGCCAGATCTACGAAGGCACCAGCGAGATCCAGCGCCTGGTCATTGCCCGGGCCATCCGGGAAGAATAGCGTAGCGCTTGTCTCACAATATCTTGGGGTAATGTGTTGGCGTACCACAAAATATTGTTGACAGTCCGCCGTCCAGCCCTTACAAGAGCGGCACAGGTGCAGAGACACGGGAACGCGTTGACCTGACGCTGACCGCCCGGCAACCAAAGACGCTTCGCGTCCCAGGGGCCGGGCGGTTTGCATTTGCGCCGCAACAGTGCAGCGGAAAGGCGGCGGGGGGAGGGGGGCCAAAATAGGTGAGAGGCGACAGGTGCTCAGACACGGGGTCGTTGCAACGTGCTCCGGAGAACACTCCTGACGCCTCTCCGGCCAGTCCACCCGAAGGCTTTCCAACCTAGCCACGCTACCCGAAGGCCTCGTGACCCGACCGATCCGCCCGAAGGCTTTTCGATCTGGCCGATCCGCCCGAAGACTTTTCGACCGGGCTGGTCCACCCGAAGGCTTTCCAACCTAGCCACGCTGCCCGAAGGCTTCGTGACCTGGCCGATCCACCCGAAGGCTTTTCGACCCGGCCGATCCACCCGAGGGTTTCACGACCTGGCTGGTCCACCCGAAGGCTTTCCAACCTGGCTGGTCCACCCGAAGGCTTTCCAACCTGGCTGGTCCACCCGAAGGCTTTCCAACCTAGCC
>PBRZ01000154.1 GCA_002726085.1 Acidobacteriota bacterium | reverse complement strand
GGACTATCACGCACCGTGGTCCCGGCTCCCGAGTGCTGCGTGATGAACAACGTACTTGCACCCAACAGCTAGGCCCCGAGGAGGCGACTGATTCGATCGAGCTCGCGTCCGAGTTGACGCCGACGGTCGTCCCGGTCGAAGTCGTCGTCTGTTTCGTCGCTCATCATCATCATCATCAGAGGGCGCATCCGGTCGACGACTTCCGAGATCGACAGCAGTTGCTGCACGCCGGCGAGGTTGACTCCGAGGTCGTCGACCAGCCGCTTGATGAGTCGCAAGCGGGCAATTTCGGTCCGTGAGTACACCCGCATGCTGCCGGCCGTCCGTGCGGGTCGCACCAGACCCAGGCGCTCGTATTTTCGAAGCGTCTGCGGGTGCATGCCGAGCACACGGGCCGCCATACTGATGAGGATGATCTCGTCTGTCACTGTGCGGACCCTTGTCAAAGTTGCGTCGATCCAAGTATAGGCATTGATACGCAGCGTGTCAATGTTGAACCCTCTGCGTTACACTGAGCCATATCGCGATGGCTAGACAGGAAACGTTCTCCTCTCGCTGGGGGCTGATCGTCGCCGGGCTCGGCATGGCGGTCGGCACCGGCAATATGTGGCGGTTCCCGCGCATCGCCGCACAAAACGGAGGCGCCGCCTTCCTGATCCCCTGGCTCATCTTCCTCGTCACGTGGTCGCTGCCCTTGTTGATTGCCGAGTTCGGGATCGGCCGCGGAGCCCGTCGAGGTGTGGTGGGAGCGTTCGCCGACCTGATCGGCCGGCGATACGCCTGGATGGGAGGGTTCATCGCGGTGACCAGCGTCATGATCCTGTTCTATTACTCCGTGGTCACCGGGTGGACGCTGAAATACATGCTGGCCGCACTGGCGGGGCAACTCGATGCATCTGGGGCCGAGCAGTACTGGACCGACTACAGCAGCTCCATCTGGCAGCCGCTCGGCTTCCACGCCATCTCGGTGCTGATCGGCGGTCTGATCATCAGTCGCGGCGTCGTCGCCGGGATAGAGCGCGCAAACAAAGTGCTCATCCCGATGCTGCTGGGCTTGCTCATCGTGGCCGTCCTGCGGTCGGTGACGCTGCCAGGCGCCGGGCGCGGGCTCGGGTTCCTGTTCAACCCCGATCTGTCGCTGCTCGGGAGCTACCGCACCTGGTTGGAAGCGTTGACGCAGTCGGCGTGGTCCACCGGAGCCGGGTGGGGGCTGATTCTCACCTATGCGATCTACATGCGCCCCGACGAGGACGTTGTCGTCAACGCAACCGCCATCGGACTCGGGAACAACACCGCATCGGTGCTGGCCGGCATGGCGGTTGTACCAACCGCCTTCGCGATCCTGTCGGAGAGCCAGGCGCTCGAAGCGATGGCTGCAGGGAACACCGGCCTGACATTCATCTGGATTCCCCAACTCTTCGGCCGCATGCCGGGCGGAGGCGTCTTTTTGCCGCTGTTTTTCATGGCGCTCTTCTGCGCGGCGCTGTCATCACTGATCGCCATGATCGAGCTGGCCACCCGGATCCTGATGGACGCCGGAATGGTACGCCGGCGGGCGGTCGGTTGGGTCATCGGTGCCACGATCGTGGGAGGTGCACCCTCGGCGGTAAGCCTGACAGTGTTCGAGAATCAGGACTGGGTCTGGGGACTGGCGCTGATGATCAGCGGGTTGTTCATCGCGCTGGGTGCCACGCGCTTCGGTGTGCGCCGGTTCCGGGAGGAACTGGTGAACGTCACCGGGAACGAGCTGAACCTCGGTCGTGGGTACGAGTGGGTGCTGACCTATCTTGTCCCGATCGAGTTCGCCGCCATGTTTGCGTGGTGGATCTACCAGGCAGTCGCCGTGATCGACCCGAGCGGATGGTGGAACCCGCTCCGAACCTTGTCGCTTGGCACCTGCCTACTGCAGTGGGGGCTCGCACTGGTCCTGCTGGTGGCGTTCAATAGGCGGATTGCCGCCGCCAGCCTCCGGGGAGCGGCTGACACGGCACGGTAGTCTCAGGCTACGGGCTTCGGGCTTCAAGCTACGCGCGCCCTGAGCGTCATCACAGAGCCAGAACCGTTGTGGCCGGCCGCAGCGGATCTACCGGCCCCTATGCTAGGCTGGGATCGGGATTGAATCGAAAGGAGCGTGACGGTGTATCCAGAATTTATGATCGCGCCGATGCGTGAGGAGCTGACTCGATTCGGCGTCCGTGAGCTGCGGACGTCGGGGGAGGTCGACGACGCACTCGCGAAGGCGCCTGGTACGGTGATGGTCGTCGTCAACTCGGTGTGCGGTTGCGCAGCGGGGAGGGCAAGACCGGGCGTGGCGCTGGCGCTGCAGCACTCGGTGAAGCCGGACCTCGTCGCGACAGTGTTTGCCGGTGCCGATGTCGAGGCCACCGAGCGAGCCCGGGGCTACTTCACTGGGTACCCGCCCTCGTCACCATCGATCGCGCTGTTCAAGGCGGGCAAGCTGGTCTACATGATGGAGCGGCATCAGATAGAGAACCAGGAAGCGGGCCCCATCGCAGCACAACTGACCGCGGCGTTCGACAAGTTCTGCGCGGCCGAAACGGTCGCCGGCTAGAGCTAGGGCTCCAAGGCGTCAGCAGGCAGGAGGAGTCGTGTTCTCCCCTCGACCCTCAGGCGAGAGTCGGCTCCGTGTCGGAACAGATCGGGAGGGGGCGACCGCCTCGGTATCTGTCCACGGTGGCGCGGACCATGTCGGCCATTAGGTCGAGGAACTGCGGATCGTCGTTGACGGCGGCGGCCCGCCGCATCGTGATGCCAAGCCTGTCGCATACCTCCGCCGCTTCGTGATCCAGGTCATACAGCACCTCCAGGTGGTCGGCCACGAAGCCCAGCGGGCAGATCACCGCCGCTTCGAGCCCGCGTGGGCGTTCGCTGCGAAGGTAGTCGCAGATGTCCGGCTCCAACCATGGATCCTGGGGCCGGCCGCTCCGACTCTGAAAGACCAGTGCCCAATCGCTGATGTCCAGGCGTGACGCCACCAGCCGGGCCGATTCGCGGAGCTGGTCGTGGTAGGGGCTGACGTGGGCCATGCTGAGCGGAATGCTGTGGGCGGTGAAGACGACCCGGGCACGGTTCCGTAGGGCCTCCGGGAGAGCCAGGCGGGCCGCCTCGACCCGCGTGGCGCAGGCACCGATGAAGCCGACGTGTGTATGCCAGTCTCCGACATAGGTCACATCGATGTCCGGTGTTCCCTCCGTCCGGATGTCCCGGCGGGCGGCGCTGACGTTGCGCCGGTATTGCTCGCAGCTCGAGTAGGAACGGTGCGCCGCCAGAATAAACCCGACGGCGCGGCGCACACCCGCGTGGGCCATCTCCCGCAACGTGTCGGCCAAGAACGGATGCCAGTTGCGCATCCCCACATAGACCGGCAGCGACGGGCCCGTGTGCTCGAGGCGCTGCCGCAGCCCGGCAGCCTGGAGGAGGGCGCACTCGGTGATTGGCGAAACGCCGCCAAAGAGCGCGTAATGCTTAGCAACTTCCTCGACGCGAGCCGGTGGAATACGTCGGCCGCGCAGCACGTTGGCAAGGAACGGGCGGATGTCATCCGGGCCCTGCGGCCCGCCAAAGCTGATCAGCAGCACAGCGTCGAACGGGGCCCGGGCTGGAGTCGCGATCGTCACAACTCCCGATGATACCGTTCGACGTGACGAGGGCCCAAGGGGGCACGCGCCATATAATGAGCGTCGGACGACGACGCGCACACTCCAGAAGGACCCATGCCAAAGCTGGCCGCAAACTTCTCCATGATGTTCGGTGAGGTCGACATGCTCGAGCGCTTCGAGCTGGCAGCGCGTGTCGGGTTTCAGGGCGCCGAGATCCAGGACCCGTATGGTCAGTCATGCGCGGAAATTGCGAGCGCCTACCGCGACAATGGCCTTGAAGCGGTGTTGTTCAATCTGTTGCCCGCGGTAGGGGCGGTCCCGGGTCGAGAGAGAGACTTCGAAACCGGCTGTACGCGCGCCCTGGATTACGCGGAGGCGGCCGGGTGCGCCCAGATTCATTGTATGGCCGGGAGCACGGACGACCCTGGCGCGGAGGCCACGTTCGTCGCGAATTTGAGACGTGCGTCGGCTGAGGCCCGTCCACTGGGAGTCCGGCTGCTGCTCGAACCGCTCAACACCCAGGACAACCCCGGCTGCTTTCTGACCGGGTCTGCCCAGGCGCGCCGGATCATTGACCTGGTCGGGGAGGACAACGTCTTTCTGCAATACGACCTCTACCATATGCAGATCATGGAGGGATGTCTCGCCGAGACGATCAAGGCCAATCTCGACATCATCAGCCATATCCAAGTCGCCGGCGTGCCTGGCCGGCACGAGCCGGGCGCCATGCAGGAGATCAACTATCCCTTCCTGTTCGACGTTTTGGACGAGAGCGGGTACGACCGCTGGGTCGGCTGTGAGTATCGCCCACTCGGCGACACGTTGGCCGGACTGAACTGGGCCCGCAAATACGGCATCGACGCAGGAACAGGCCGCTGATGACGGACGGCATGCCACAGATACTGGTTACCAACGACGACGGGGTCGACGCCGTCGGGCTTCGGGTATTGGCCAGGGAATTGACCGTGCTGGGGGATGTCATCGTCGTGGCGCCGGCCGAGGAGAGCAGTGCGGTCGGCCACGCGCTGACCGTCAGACGTCCCTTGACACTGCGTGAGGTGGGTGAGGCGTGGTACTCAGTTGACGGTACACCGACTGATTGCGTCAACGTGGCGATAAGCGAACTGTTGGGAAGCGTGCCGGCGCTCGTGGTGTCTGGCATCAACAACGGCCTCAACGTCGGCGATGACGTCACCTATTCGGGGACGGTTGCCGGCGCGCTCGAGGGTATCCTGCTCGGGGCTCCCGCCCTTGCCGTCTCACTCCAGCGAAGCAGCGAGCCGATGGACTTCTCTCCAGCGGCTGCCGTTACCCTGCGGCTGGCAGAAGCGGTCCTCGAACAGGGCTTGCCTCGTCGAACCTTGCTGAACGTGAATGTGCCTCGCGGCGCCCCTGGTGGACTCCGGGTCACCGTGCAGGCTACGCGAACGCAGACGGTCGGGACACATCAGACGCCCGGGGCGGGCGGGGAGTCCTCGGTCTGGATCGGGTCTGCGGATCTGAAGTGGGAGGCGAATGATTACTCGGACTACGAGGCGATTCAGGCCGGCTTCGTTTCGGTGACCCCGTTGCACCCAGACTGGACAAACCACGCCGCACTGGACCTGGTGGAGACGCTCACCGCGCCGACTCCTGCTGAGGTAGAATAGAGGCTTGTGTCGGGGCGTGGCTCAGCCTGGTAGAGCACTCGGTTCGGGACCGAGGGGTCGGAGGTTCAAATCCTCTCGCCCCGACCATCTTCATCCCGCTGGAGCACAAGTAGACCCCCTCTCGTTGCGTTCCATTTATTCCCGTAGATCATGGCTGCTCAGACGAAGAGCGAGTCTCCCGCTACCGGAACTCGTTCATCGGGGTTATGGTGAAGCCGTCTTTGAGGGCGCGGCGCCAGGTGCGTTTCAGGGTGATTGTGACCCGAATGTCCTGGGTGCCCGTATGCCAGTCGGCCGCAACCTCGAGACGGCCCGGATATTCGGGGAGCGGTCTGGTAAAGGACGACCCGTCCTTCGCCATCTCGCGCCAGTAGCTGTAGGGGAGGTCTCGGAGCTCGGAGATTGCCTGGTCGAGCGCCGTCCGGGAGTCGAGTGTCCTGCGCGACATGTTCCGCTACGGTCTTAGAGTATGGTCGATCTTACCACTCAGGTCTCCCAGAGCCAGGCGGCGCCACGGACGCCGCTGGAGTCGCCATGCGCCGCTGGGACAAGAGTGGTAACGACCTGGTCGGAGAACACATACCCTCCCCAGACGTGCGGAACGGTCACATAGAGCCGGTCCAGATTCGACAATCCCCCTCCGAGGACAATGACGTCGGGGTCGAGGACGTTGATGATTGTGGCGAGCGCGCGGGCCAGACGGTCCTCGTAGCGGGCGAGTGTGGCCTCGGCTTCCGCGTCGCCTGCCTTCGCCGCCGCTACGATGCGCTCGGGTGTGGAACGCTCACCGGTGGCACGTTCGTGGTCTGCTGTCAGCCCGGGCCCGGACAGAAAAGTCTCGATGCAACCGGTCCTCCCGCAGTAGCACCGCGGCGCGGGCTGTTCGGTTGGGCCGGGCCAGGGGAGCGGGTTGTGTCCCCACTCCCCGCTGATGGCGTTGGCCCCCCGCCACACCTGGCCATCGACCACCAGGCCGCCGCCGGTCCCTGTGCCGAGAATGACGCCAAAGACCAGACGGCATCCCTGACCGGCTCCGTCCCGCGCCTCGGAGAGCGCGAAGCAGTTCGCGTCGTTGTCGAACCGGACCGGACGATTGAGCACGTGTTGTAGATCGTCGGCGAGGGGACGACCGATGAGCCAAACCGAATTGGCGTTCTTGACCAGGCCAGTCGCAGGCGACAGCGTCCCCGGCATCCCCACGCCGACCGACGCAGAGGGTCCGGCGCTGTCTTCAAGCTGCTCGACCAGTCCCGCGATGGCCTTCAGTGTCCCCGGATAGTCGTTGCGTGGCGTCGGCACGCGGTGACGGGCGAGAATGGCCCCGTCGGGAGACAGGGCGGCACCCTCGATCTTGGTGCCGCCCAGGTCGATCCCGATCCGGCCGGGGGTGGTTCGAGCGGGGTCGGACATCGGTTGGTCGCTATTCTACGGTGCGCCCGCGCTGAACCAGTCACGCTGTCATCCTGGCGGGTCGGCTATAATCTCGCGCGGCCGGGCCGTCGGAGCTCCCACGGCAGGTGGAGGTGGCGGTGGTAGTCGCGCGACGGTATCTGATTTCCGGTTTCGTGCAAGGCGTGGGGTTTCGGTTCTTCACCGAGGCAGCGGCTGCGCGCGAGGGACTTGGTGGTTTTGTGCGCAACCTCGAGGACGGATGCGTCGAGGCGCGCGCTGAGGGTGAGCAGGACGGGATGGACAGGTTCGAGCGCGCACTGCACAACGGGCCGCCCGGCGCGCGCGTCGACCGGGTGATGATTGAGGATCAGATTCCGGAGGGGCGGCCACCGGTCTTTCGAATCGATCCAACGTGACAACGTCGGTCACCCCACGAGGAGCGAGGCAGTTTGCATGGAACACTTGAAGGACAAGATCCGCCACGTCCCCGACTTCCCGAAGCCGGGCATTCTGTACTACGACATCACGACGCTCCTACGCGACCCGGTGGGGTTGACCGAGGTGATTGACGGGCTGACCGAGCCGTTCCGGGATCAACAGGTCGACGTGGTGGTCGGCATCGAGAGCAGAGGGTTTATCCTGGGCGCCGCAGTCGCCGACCGACTGCGAACTGGATTCGTGCCGCTGCGCAAACCGGGGAAGCTGCCGGCACGCACCATTCGACAGTCCTACGATCTGGAGTACGGGTCCGACGCGCTCGAGATCCATGACGACGCCATTGACCAAGGACAACGCGTACTGATTGTCGACGACCTGTTGGCGACCGGCGGCACCGCGCGCACCGCGGTCGATCTGGTAAAGAAGGCCGGCGGAGAGGTCGCCGGACTGGCGTTTCTGGTCGAGCTGCAATTCCTCGAGGGCCGGGCGCGGTTGGGAAATGCCGGCCCATTGTTCGTAGCGTTGCAATACACGTCCTGAGCATCGATGTGGCGTTGACGGTTGTCGTCGCGGTGCTGGTGGCGCTCGCCGGCCTGGTCGGTCTGCTTGGTGTGGCGACGTTGCGGGCGCGTCGCAAGGACGCACAGATTCTCGGACTACTCGGCACGTTCGGTCCGGTGGTCGAGCGCGCCCTGACTGACCCGCGTGTCCTGCTCGCCTGGTATCCGACAGCCGAGGTGGCGAGGCGGACGTTTCCAGAGGCGTTTGCCGCGCTCGACCAGGAGGGCGCCGACCGATTTCCGTTCAACGCGGGTCAGTTGGAGACCGCCCATGCCCAGTGGTCGGCCGACTGGCTGGCGTGGGAACGGAGTCACGATGCGGAATATCGGCGCAAGAGCCTGGTCATCTCCAAAGAGCTCGATCACGCCGGCGCCGCGCAGTCACACGACGCCAAAGCCCGTCTCGAGACGCTGGAGCAGGAAAAGCTCGATCGGTATCAACGGCGCTACGAGGAGTATGTTCGGGTGTCGCGGGCTCTGACCGACGTGGCGCGCGTCGCCGGAGTCAGCGATGCACCTCCGACAGACCCCTCCTAGATCGCGTCAGGGTCAGCGTCATCGTGGTCTTTGTCGCTGACGTTGTCGTCATCGTCATCATTCACGGCTGGCGTCTCGCTGGAGGGGGGCGCACTTGCGAGGAAGCTGTCGGTGAGCGTTGCGCCGAACCAGCCTCGCTTCAGGCGCACCGTGATTTCCAGATCCTGGGAGCCTGGTTCCACCAAGTCGGCGGTCGCCACCAAATCGTAGACCTTCTGATCCCGACCCCGGACCTTCTTCCTCAAGGGTTGCACGGAGATCCCCTGTAGGACCTCGTACGAAAGAGCGCGAGGCTCGGCCATGGCGTCATCGAGAACATCCTGTCGCAAGTGCGTTTGCCACACGAATCGTTCGGCCATGGTCTGCGCCTAGTGTCGCACGACCGCACCCAAATTTCGACGTCTCACCAAGAGCTGGTCCAGCCTTCGCACCAGGCTGGCGGCGATGATACGATGCAGTGGTCCTGTCGGGCCGAGTGGGTGCGACGCGGCGTCGATGAAGCCGGCCGCAGAAGCCGCGACTCGAATTCACAAGAGGGGGGAAGATTTCAAGTGGCTATCTACAGCTGTCCTAAGTGCGGAATGAGCGTCGGTACGATGACGTGCGGCAAGTGCGGGAAGGAACTCGTGCACGATACACTGCAGCTCGACAACGGTGCGCCCGTCGACATCGCGAAGTGCCCCGACGGGCACGGCAAGATCAAGTCTCCGCAGTGTTGTGGCGAGGATATGAGCTGCAGCGTGTAGCCAGTCATACCAGCAGGCGGCCCGCGAAGTCTTCGGTGAGAGACCCGGCGGGCCGTCCGTCTGTACGGGCCTGCGGGCCACCAGGCACGGCGGGCCGGCGATATAATCGGCGGGCGCTCGATGCCCAGCCAGAGCGCAACCGCGAAGAGATTGGGGCTCTGATGACACCACGTCGGCTGAGTGCCATAGGCGTATTCGTAACATGCGCCCTCCTTGTCGGGATCCGGGTGACGGCGTTCGCCGGACAGGACGATTCGCCGCCCGAACATCCGGTGATCAAGCCGATGACCGGCGCAACACCGACTGCGGAGTCGAGCGTGGACGACTTCGGAAGGCTGGTGGTCGGGTACCGGGGGGCATCCGGTGCCGCGCAAGAAGTGGCCGAGGGACGTTACTGGCATCTCTTTTACCAATTGGAAGACCGTGAGACGAGTCGCGACGAGATTCTCTCGAACTACGCGGCTGCGGCTGAACGCATCGGCGGCGAGATTCAGAGTCGCACCGCGACCCGGTTGCGGTTCCGGATCGTCCAGCGGGGGGGCGGGGTCATCTGGTGCCGGCTCGACGCCCGCGCGGGGGTGTCTACGAGCTGGAGATCGTCGACGAGGCCGGCCTCGACCTGAGCGTGGAATTCGACGCCGACGCTCTATTGGCCGCGTTGACCAAGGACGGTCGGGTCGCACTGTACGGCATCCTCTTCGACGTGGACCGGGCGACGCGGCAACCCGGGAGCGGAGAAGTGCTCGACACAATTGCCAGCATCATGAGCGCCCAACCCGGTCTGCGTCTCGAGGTGCAGGGGCACACCGATTCGACTGGCACGGCCGAACGCAATCGGACCTTGTCTCAGGAGCGCGCCGCGGCCGTCGTTTCGGTGCTGCAACTCTACGGAGTCGATGCCAGTCGACTCGAGGCGCGCGGGTTTGGTCCGGATCAGCCGATCGGCGACAACAGCACCGAGAACGGCCGGCAACGGAACCGGCGTGTGGAGCTGGTCCGGCTGCCATAGCGGCGGTCGCTCCAGCCGGCTATCGATTTCCAGACCCGTCTCTTTTGGACCCTGAGGACTCCGAGACATGGCCGATCTCGATCTCGACAGTTTCATGCATGGACTCGTCCGCCGGAACCCCGGTGAGCTCGAGTTCCACCAGGCGGTACGTGAGGTGGTTGCCAGCCTGATCCCGTTCCTGCGTCAGCATCCCCAATATGCCTCCGGATCGATTCTGGAACGGATGACAGAGCCGGACCGCATCATCATTTTCCGCGTGTGCTGGCTCGACGACGACAACCAGATCCGGACGAACCGCGCCTATCGTGTGCAGTTCAACAACTCGATTGGTCCCTACAAGGGGGGGCTTCGGTTCCACCGGGACGTGACGCTGTCGGTGCTGAAGTTTCTTGGTTTCGAGCAGACCTTCAAGAACAGCCTGACCGGGCTGCCGATGGGCGGCGCCAAAGGGGGGGCCGACTTCAATCCCAAGGGCAAGAGCGACGCCGAGGTTATGCGCTTCTGCTATTCGATGATGACCGAGCTGGCTCGTCACATTGGCGAGGACGTGGATATTCCGGCCGGGGATATCGGCGTGGGAGCACGAGAAATCTCGTATCTCTTCGGGCAATACAAGCGGATCAACAACCGCTTTACCGGCATGCTGACAGGCAAGGGACTCGCCTTTGGCGGGAGCCTGGTCCGCACCGAGGCGACCGGCTACGGCTGCGTCTATTTCGTCAACAACATGCTTGCCCACCAGGGCGGTGGGCTCGACGGTAAGACGTGCGTCGTGTCCGGGTCCGGCAACGTGGCGACCTACGCGGTGGAGAAGGCGCTCAACCTGGGCGCGACGGTCGTGACGATGTCCGACTCGGGTGGCTTCATCCACGATCCGGACGGTATCGACGAGGAAAAGCTGGCGTTCGTCAAAGAGCTCAAGGAGGTGCGTCGCGGCCGGATCTCCGAATACGCCGAGCAGTTCGGCTGCACGTATCACGAAGGAGCCCGCCCATGGCAGATTGCCTGCGACGTCGCCCTGCCGTGCGCGACCCAGAACGAGATCGACGCGGACGCGGCTGCCGCCTTGATCAAAAACGGTGTCAAGGCGGTGGGCGAGGGCGCCAACATGCCGTGCAGCCTCGAGGCGACGGACGCGTTCCTCGCGGCCGGCGTGCTGTTCGGTCCGGCGAAAGCGGCAAACGCGGGCGGGGTCGCCGTGTCCGGCCTCGAGCAGAGTCAGAACGCGCTACGGATGAGCTGGTCGCGTGATGAAGTCCACGAGCGGCTGCGGAACATCATGGCGGAGATTCATGAGAAGTGCCGCGAGTACGGTGACGACGGCAACGGCGGCGTCAACTACGTGAAGGGCGCCAACATCGCCGGCTTCGTCAAGGTGGCCGACGCAATGCTCGCCTACGGGGCGGTGTAGACGAGACCGCGGGAAGCCGTCACGTCGTGCCCACGCTCGGTCGGATGCCGAACCGCGACGTCCACTCAACGAGACACAGTCATTCGAGTCAGGAAGCTTTCGCGGTTTGGGCGGCGCCCTGCTTCATCAGGTCGGCCACGGCGCCATAGGCCCCGGCCCACGCATCGGCGAGCTCGTCGTTCCACAGCGGACCGGCCGTGACGGCCAGGGCGTGTAGCAGGCACTCGCCGACGGCGTCGTAATGCGGTGGCTCGGCGCCATAGGCGACGTGACGGGCACCCATCCGGTGCAGGGTCTGCGTCAAGACGTCCGGGCGTTCCAGATTCGCAACCACGAGGGCGGGCGCCTCTCCGAGATTCTTCCGCTGCTCACTCATGTCGTTCTTGGCGAATAGCGGCCGGACCTGCGGATACCGCTCGAACAGCGTGTCATAGAACGTCTGGAGCAGTTCTCCGTGCCTCGGTGTCAGCGCCACAAAACTGTCTCGCAGGAGTTGAACTTCGAGTGCCATGGTTGTCCCTCGTGTAGAACGTGCCAACGTGTTCTCTGTAGCGCAATCGGCGCGCTCCACGAGAGCTTGAGCAGGCAGGTGGACAAAGAGGGCAGGAGGCGCCACCGGCGTCATCTCCATCTTGTAGTTTCTTCAGTGTTTGCAGGTCTTCCCGTTTACTCACGAGGCGGAGTCTTGGTCTCCTAGAGTGGAGTTCCTGGGAAACAGTGCCTCAAAGTGCCACAATGAAGCGGCTTGCCTCTTGGGATCGCGAATTGGGTCCAGCTGCCAAGGAGTTCGGTCATGCGCACCCTGACCTACGTGGCTTTCCTGTCGTTGGTGTTGCCCGCCACTGCCGCCCAGCGTGCCCCGGGCGCCGACGAGCCGGTGACGATTCGGGGGTGTCTCTATCGCGATGCCATCGAATACGTGCTGCGGGCGAACGGCGCGCAGTACCAGGCGCTGGACAGCCGTGACTGGGTCGACCGGGGCCGGCGGTTCGCTCTTGGCGGCGACGGTGACATCCTCGGCGAACTGCCCAGCCACGAACGTCACGAGGTGGAGGTCACGGGTCATCTCAGCATTCCGGACCCCTCTTCGACCGCCATCATCGAACGCCCCGGTGGCCGCGGTGCACTGCCACCCGGTCTGCCCGGCGACCCATTTGGTCGGCGCGGGTCCGGTCGCTCGCTCAGTGAGCGTGGCGGGCCTGGGCCTGGTGACATGACGTTTCTACTGGTCACCGCGTTCGAACACGTTAGTCTCGAGTGCCGCCAGTAGGCGTCACGTCAGCGGCGCCGCCAACAGATCGGGCTGTTCGAGACATGCGGCGCGAGACGCGGCGGCGGTTTTCGGCTGAGGAGAAGATTGGGATCGTCCTGGAGGGCTGCTGCGCGAAGCCAGCATCAGAGGGCAGGCTCAAAGCCGTGACGGCGAGGCAAGGCTGGCAGGTAAGTCTCTGCTACACTGAGAGTTGTCTCGGCGTGCGCGTGTAGCTCAGTTGGATAGAGCGACCGCCTCCTAAGCGGTAGGCCCCAGGTTCGAATCCTGGCACGCGCGCCAACACCAATTCCGCGCCAAGGCCGTCGTGCGACGAACGGCGGTGTTCTCTGGTAAACTGCAGTCTCCGGGTCAGTTGAATAGAAGCGCGAGAAGGGATTCATGAGGCGTAGCGAGCGGCATCACCTAAAGGAAAACACGTTCGCGGTCGCGATCGGAGGTCTGTGGGAACAGCTCCAGGGGCAGGGCCGTGTGCTGACGATGGGCGTCGCCATCGGTCTCGGCATCCTCGTCGCCTATGGCAGCTACTCCTGGTGGACCGGGCGGACCGAGTCGCAAGCTGGGGCACTGCTGGCCGAAGCGCTAGTGTTGGCCGATGCCCCCGTCGTGCCGCCTCCACCTCCGCCGGCGCCGGCTGCGGTGCAGGACGTAGTCGAGGCTCCCGACTCGACAGCCGAACCATTGGAGGCGCCAGAGGTGGCGCCGCCGGTCGAACCGGTCGAATTCGTCCAACCGCCCGGCACTTACGCCACGATCGAAGAGAAGTTTGCCGCTGCGTTGCCAAAGCTGATCGCCGCAGCCGATGCATACCCGGATACCCAACCCAGCATCACCGCTCGGTATCGTGCCGCGGCGGCACTGGCCGCGCTCGGACGCCGGGATGAAGCTGCCGAGCAGTATCAACAGGTCATCGATCGTGAGGGCGCCGGGGTGTACGGTCGCATGGCGACGCTGGGACTGGCCGGAGTCGAGCTCGCGCGGGGCGCATACGACGAAGCCATCGGCCTGCTCGAACAGTCGTCGGGAGCCGACGCGGAAGCCGATCTTCCCGTCGACGGCGTCTTGATGCGGCTGGGGCAAGCCTACGCGCTGGCCGGTCGAACCGGTGAAGCGCGGGCGACCTTTCAACGTGTCATGGACGAGTTTCCGGCCTCGATCTACTTCGCCGACGCCGAGCGTGAGTTCCAAGCCCTCGAGACCGACAGCTGAGACGATTCGGGCACGCGCCAACTCCCCTATATCTATACGCCCTCGGGAGGCGCCCGCTGGTCCCGTCGGGCGAACCGATACGCCAGTATCTTGAGAATGAGCTTGGCGCACAGGAACGGGTGCGCGACGAGCCCGGGAATGGGGCATAGCTCGACGATGTCACACCCGACGACCCGCCTGGCGGAGAACACGCTGCGCAGGAGCGACGTGAGCTCGGGCCAGGTGAGACCGCCTGGCTCCGGTGTGCCGACGGCGGGCATCAGCGCAAGGTCGAGGCCGTCACAATCGATGGTCACGTAAACGTGGTCCCCGAGCCCATCTACGACATCGGCGATCCAGTTCTCATCGCGTCGCATCCGGGTATCAAAGAACAGCCGGGTCTGCAGAGTAGGTGCGACCTGCGCCTCCTCGCGTGACAGACTGCGGATACCGACCTGCGTGGATGCGCACGTCTCCAGCACTCGCCGCATGGCGCACGCATGGTTGAGCCGAGATCCCAAGTAAGTGTCTCGGAGATCGGCGTGCGCATCGATCTGGAGCACGTGCAACGGGCTGCTGTGCCGGGCCGCGGCGGCGACGAGTGCGGGGGTGATGGAGTGCTCTCCCCCAACACCGATGAGAAACTTGTCGGCGCTGAAGACGTGTGTCGCGACGGTTCGGATCTCGGTGGCAACCGCCTCCAGGTCCTCTGATGGCAGTTCCATCTCGGGCAACGTGTGGATACCGACCTCCTCGAGGTCGAACTCCAGCTCTTCGTCCCAAGTCTCCAGTTGCGACGAGGCGGCCAGGATCTCTCGGGGTGCGAACCGCGTGCCCTGCACGTAGGATGTCGTGCGATCGAGCGGTATCGGCAGAATCACCGCATCAGCCCCTGCGTAGCCGATCGTCTCGAACGGTCGGTCACCGAACACAGTCAGGTTCGTGTGGGGATACGAAGGAGGATGAAGGTCAGACATCGAACCGATCTCCGGAGAGCTGAGCGCCGTCGAGCGACAGGCGACGGTGCTCGACTTCAAACTGCGGCACTGTCCGTTTCGGCGGGTGCTGTTGGACGCGCTCGGTCAGTGCGGTGACGAGAAAGGGCAACGCGATGGTCGCGTCGCAGCGCACGGTCACCTGGTCGGCGTCCCGGGCAAGTTTTCCCCAGCTCTTGGCCTCGTCCAGCAAGGCACCGGATGCGCCACCGAAATCTGGCGTGTCGGTGACAATCTGCAACGCAAGGGCGTGGCCTTCGATGCCCGGTCTGAAGAACGCGGCCTGCACGCTGGCCTGGTTGATGAAGTTCTTGGGTGTGCCGCCACCCAGCAAGACGCAGGCGGTGCGAGGTTTGCGTATCACCAGATTGCTCGACTCGATGACGTCGCCGATGACGTCCATCTGTCCGGTGCCCGAGCGCTCATGTCGGGCTTGCGAGAGCGCCATGCCTATCGAGGAGTCCGCGATTCCGGGGCAGAACACCGGCACCTTGGCCCGGTAGGCCGCTGTCAGAATGCCGTGGCGGCCCGTAGCACTCCAGAGGCGTTGGCCCAGGAGACACAGGAATTCTCGACTCGAGTAGGGACGGCCTTCCAGCTCTGCCGCGAAAGCGGCAATCCAGTTGTCGTTGTCGATGAACTCATCCTCGCTGACGAACGTGTCGTAGATGCGGTCGATCTGTTCGGCGTGCAGCGCGGCATCATCCACGTGGGGAGACCCGATGAAGTGATGCCGCCCACGGGTCTCGTGCAAATCGTGATACAGATTGGCGCCAGTCGAAATGAGACAGTCGACGTATCGCTGCTCGAGCAGGTGGGCGATCAAGACCCGGAGGCCGCCCGCGCTCAGCGCCCCGGCCACGCCGAGGAAGATCAGCACGTCCTCGTCAAGCATCTTCTTCCAGACACGCAGCGCGGCGGCGAGATTACGTCCCTGGAACGAGATCCGCTCCATGCGTTCCAGAATGTCGGCGGGGCTCAGATCGGGATCGGGAGAGAACGGTTCGACGCGGTCATGCAGAAACCTGGATCGGGTCTTCGTCATTCGGCGACGTCCCGTTTGAGATCGGCCAGTAACGTCAACGCCTCGAGCGGCGTCATCTGGTCGAGGTCTACCTCTCGAAGACGTCGAGCCACGGCCGTGGCCGTCTCTGAGGGTGCGGCAAACAGGGCCAGCTGGGCCTGCGGGTCGGGATCGGCCCCGGTCAGCGTCGGGCGCCCGCCACGAGACAGCTCGTCGCGCTCGAGCCCAGCCAGAATCTGCTTCGCGCGTTCCACGGTCCGTGCAGGCAGCCCGGCCAGACGGGCCACCTGAATGCCGTAGCTGCGGTCCGACCGGCCCGGCTCAACCTTCCGCAGGAAACGAATCTCGTCTTTCCACTCACGCGCGACGACGTGGTAGTTCGCCACTCCAGCCAGCGCATCGGCGACATCGGTCAACTCGTGATAGTGGGTGGCAAAGAGCGTCTTCGGCCGCACCCGCGCGTCGGTGGCCAAATGCTCCGCCACCGCCCAGGCAATGCTCAAGCCGTCGTAGGTGGCTGTGCCGCGGCCAATCTCGTCGAGGAGCACGAGGCTACGCGACGTCGCCGTGTGCAGGATGTTGGCGGTCTCTTGCATCTCGACCATGAACGTCGACTGACCACGCGCGATGTTGTCTGAAGCACCGACCCGCGCGAAGATCCGATCCGTGATCGGAATCTTTGCCCGATTGGCCGGGACGAAGGACCCGATCTGTGCCAGGAGCACACTCAGGGCGACCTGCCGCAGGTAGGTCGACTTGCCACCCATGTTCGGCCCCGTCAGGATGATCACCTGGTGGCTCGAGGCGTTCAGTGTCACGTCGTTGGGAACGAAGCCGTGACCGACATGACGCTCCACCACCGGGTGTCGACCTTCCGTTATCAGAAGTTCGTCGCCATCGTGCACGTGGGGCTTCGTGTAGTCGTGCACTGCCGCCGTCTCGGCCAGTCCGGCCAGTACGTCAAGGTTGGCCAGCGCCCGGGCCGAATCCTGAATCCGCCCGGCCGCTGCCGCCACCCGGTCGCGCAGCGCGTCGAACAGGGCAATTTCGCGCTCCAGAATCCGCTCATCCGCCCCCAGCACCCTCTGTTCGTACTCCTTGAGGACCGGGGTAATGAAGCGTTCGCCGCCTGCGATCGTCTGCTTGCGGTGGTAATCGTCCGGAACCGCGTGCAAGTTCGCCTTCGAGACCTCGATGTAGTAGCCGAATACGCGGTTGAACCGGATCTTCAACGACCCGATCCCGGTGCGAGACCGTTCGGCCGCCTCCATCGCCGCGATCTGTTCCTTGCCGCCGCGGCTAATCCCGCGGAGCTCGTCGAGCTCGGGGTCTACGCCGTCGCGAATCGCTCCGCCGTCACGTGCCAAGGCGGGGGGGGCATCGCCAAGCGTTGCCTCGACGGTGTCCCGAATGTCGGGTACCTCGTCGAGCTCGGCCAGCAGGCTGCCGGTCAACGGCGCCTGGAGCGGGTCGAGAATGGCACGCACACGGGGAACGGTTGCCAGGGTTCGCTGCAACGCAACGAGGTCCCGCGGCCCCGCCGTGCCCATCGCGGCCCGTGCAACCAGCCGCTCGAGGTCATGGACCGACTTGAGCAGCTCGCGGAGCTTTCCCCGCTCGACAGATCGAAACGCGAGCTCCTCGACCCCGTCGAGTCGGTCGTGCACGCGCTCGAGACTGACCAGCGGGCGGAGCATCCATCCCCGAAGCAACCGGCTGCCCATCACAGTCACCGTCTGGTCGATTTCGCCAAGTAGCGAGCCCGCACGGGTGCCCTCGCTCGATGTGACCACCTCGAGATGCTTCAGGGTGGGCGGGTCGATGACCATCGCGTCTGCGGTTTCTCGGAAGGTGATGCTTCGAACATGGGCAAGTTGCGCCTTTTGGGTTTCACGCAGGTAGTGCACCAGTGCGCCGGCCGCCGCGGTGGCGCCCGGTCGGTCGCTCAGGCCGAACCCCTCGAGTCCGGCGGTGTCGAGCTGTGTGGTCAACGCATGACGTGCGCGCTCGAGGTCGAACAGCCAGGGGTCGACGGCGGTAACCGCCGGAGCCGGTGCATCGGGGAGCAGCGAGTGCCACTCGGAGTCGGATGCCACCAGGCATTCGCGGGGCCTCAGGACGGCGATGTCATCCGCCAGTGCCTGGCGACCGGTGTCACCCCGATACTCAGTGGCCGCAAACTCTCCGGTCGACACGTCGAGCAGCGCCATCCCGTAGCGGTCGAGATCGGTTCCGGATCCCCCGCGGTCGCGCGCGACGCCACGCTGTGCCACGAGCCCCATCAGGAAGGTTGGCTCGCGGTCTTCGAGATAACCCGCCTCGGTGAAGGTACCGGGCGAGACCACACGCACGACTTCGCGTCTCACGATGCCCTTGGCCTTCTTCGCATCTTCGACCTGCTCGCAGATCGCCACCCGGAAGCCTTTCTGCACGAGTCTGGTCAGATAGCCATCTGCTGCGTGGTGCGGTATGCCGCACATAGGAATCGCGCTCCCGCCGGCATTCTTGGAGCGCGACGTCAGGGTGAGATCCAGAGCACGAGCGGCCGTCAAAGCGTCCTCATAGAACATCTCGTAGAAGTCGCCCATGCGAAAAAAGACGATCGCGTCGCGATGCTGTTGTTTCGCGTCGAGGTACTGCCGCATGGCGGGCGTCGACGCCCGAGGGGACGCTGGCTTGCGCGTCTTGGTTGCGGTCACAGAACCAGTGGCAATGGGGGAGGGCACCAGGCACCACGGGATGCCGGATGCGGCGGCCGGTGAATGTGTGTGAGTATAGAAAGTGGCCCTGACGGACGTCAAGGCGTTGAAAGGACGGAGGTTGCTGATACTCGCACTCGACACGACCACCGCCGGGGGCAGCCTGGCGCTGGCGTGCGACGGTCGGCTGGTCGACGAGACCACAGGCGACCCCGGCGTGACGCACGGACAACGTCAGCCAGGCGAGTTGACGGCGTTGCTCGACCGGCACGGCCTGGCAACCGAGGCGGTCGACCGATATGTCGTGGCAGCCGGCCCCGGGTCGTTCACCGGGCTCCGGGTCGGCATGGCGACAATACAGGGGCTAGCGCTGGCCCACGACAAACGGGTAATTGCCATCTCGGTCCTCGACACGCTCGTCGAGATCGCGGCGCGGCTGGCGCATCGCGACGCGTTGGGGCCGGAGCTGATCGCCCCGTGGGTGGACGCCAAGCGCGGCGAGGTCTTCAGTGCCCTGTACGGCCCGGCGTCCTCCACAAGGCAGGCCGACGGCCGATGGGCGGCCGGCAGCCGATGGCCCGTCGCGCTCGAACCGGTCGCAGCTCCCCCTGCGCCACTCCTCGACGCCTGGGCCGACATGCTGGCCGCCCATAGGGTTTGGCTGATCGGCGACGGAGTTGCCGAGTCTGGTTCTCGGGAGGAGCTCACCGATCGGCTGGGACCGGGCTCGCGAGCGATTCAGGAGACGCCACCGCTGGCGGGTGTCATGGCGGTGATGGCGTCGCTTGAACCGTGGAGTGAGCGGGCTGTGGCGCCACACGCCCTTCGCCCGATCTATGTCCGGCGGCCGGATGCGGAGCTGGCCCGCGACCGCCGGCGCGCGAAGGCAGGAGTCGTCACAAAACCATGACCCGGTCAGTGGTCTCGGCTGCCGTCGACTCGGAAATCTCTGACGTCCTCATAGCAGCGATGGACCCACAGCGCGATCTCGCCGGGGTGCTGGAGATCGCGGCAGCGTCGTTTCCACTGTCCTGGACCCGCGACATGTTTGTCGAAGCGTGCGAGCGCGCACCGGGCACGCGGGCGTTCGTCGCCCGATCGGCGAATCGGCTCGTGGCCTATTGTGTGGGCAGATGGACCTCGACGAGCTACCTATCCACGTCGTGGCGGTTGGTTCGCGGTGGCGGCAGCGCGGGCTGGGCGCGAAGCTGCTCGCCTTTCTCCTGCACACGGCGGGACAGGAGAGCGCGGTGGCCGCCACACTCGAAGTCCGGCAATCGAATGTCGCGGCTAGGCGCCTCTATGAGCGGGCCGGGTTCGTCCGGTCCGCCGTGCGGCCGGGCTACTATTCCGACCCAGTCGAGGACGCCCTGGTGTACTGGCGCCACGGGCTCGAGGGTGACGCCTCCGAGCGCTCAGACGATACGCGAGCGGAAGCGCCTTCGTCTTGAAAGACCCCTGCCCTTATGGTACCGTTCCGGCCGGGAACGCCGCATCAGCACTGCCAGGCCGACACCGCACGCCAAGGAGGTGGCATGGCCACTGAGACACAGCAATTGAAGGATCATCTCCTGCAGACCGACCACGGCTTTCGCCAACTCGTCGAACAGCATCAGGAGCTCGATACGCGCCTCCAAGTGCTTGCCCACCAGAACTACCTCTCCGAAATGGAACAGACGGAAGAGGTCACGCTGAAAAAGCAAAAGCTGCAACTGAAAGACCAGATTCAGGGCATTCTGCGCCGCCACAGAGACCCCCAGACCGCGTAGCCTGCTCGCGCTTGGTTGGCCGGCGCCCGGCGTCTGACTGGCAAGGCGCGAGGAGGGAGCAGGCAGGTGGCCTGTGACCGAGGAAGCAACATCGCCAGGAGACGAGCCGCTGGTTGCCAGTTTTCCGGTGCCCGGCGTCTGACTGGCAAGGCGCGAGGAGGGAGCAGGCAGGTGGCCTGTG
>PBRZ01000153.1 GCA_002726085.1 Acidobacteriota bacterium | reverse complement strand
TGCCGCCGTGCTCGGCTTCGGGATGCTGCTCTATCGGGTCGAGCGCAGGGCTGCCGAGCCGATGGTGCCGCTCGACCTGCTGACAGACCCGATGGTCGCCGCCATCGCCGGCACCGGATTGCTGGTCGGTGTGGCGATGTTCGGGGCCATTTCGTATGTGCCGCTGTTCGTGCAGCAGGGGTTGGGCGGCGATGCCGTCGAGGCGGGTCGGGCTCTGACGCCGCTGATTCTCGGCTGGGTCGTGATGTCGGTGGTCACCGGCCGCGTGGTGCTGTCGACAGGCTATCGGCCCCTGGTGCTGACCGGGATGATATGCGTGACGGCAGGTTTCCTCGGGCTCTCTCGGATCGGCAGCCAGAGTTCTGTCTGGCTGCTGCGCGCCGATCTCGCCCTCATGGGGATGGGCATGGGGATGACGATGCTGTCACTGGTGCTTGCCATGCAGAACGTGGTGGCGCGGCGTCACCTGGGCGTCGCGACGTCGTTCGGGCAGTTTACACGGAGCATTGGCGGTGCGGTCGGCGTGGCCTTGCTCGGCGCGGTCATCGCCGGGGCGCTCCCGGCTGACGAGACCCCCTCTGCCGCCGAGATGACGAACGCCATTCATCGCGCCTTCGTGTTCGCCGCCCTCGCCTCCGGTCTCGCGGTCGTTTCGGCGACCCGCATCCCCTCGGGCCTCCCCGTCGACCTCGTCCATCCGGAGCAAAGGCGAGAAGAAGTGCCCGAAGAAGTCAGAAGGCAGGAGGCAGGAGAAGCCTGAGTGTTCTTGGGAGATGTCCAAACCCAGAGCTCGCGTGTGCCAACATCTGTTGGGGCAAGGCTTCGGCCTTGCCCCTCGCAGGCCTGAAGGCCTGCGCCACAAAAGCGACACAGCCGAGCTACGCTCTAGTGCACCTGCTCGACCGGCTCGGTGGTCCAAATCGCGAGGTGTTGCTTGTCGAAGCTCGCCGTCACCACTCGCGCGACCTCGACGCGCGCGTCGTTGAAGACGGCGCCGCCACCGATGTCGGTGAGCTCGTCGGAGACCAGCGCGTTGGCGGTTGAGCCATTGAATGTGCTCATCCGCCACAGGCCCTTCGGTAACCCCACCGTGCCGCGTCGCATGTCGGCGTTGAGCCTCACCGGAGCATGTACTTCGCCCAGCGCATTGGAGATGCGGACCATGTCGCCGGTTGACAGCCCACGATCTGCGGCGTCGTCGGGATGCATCTGCAGACTCGCGACACGGGCGCGCAGCTCCCCCAGTGTCGAGTTGATGGTTTTTTCAGTGGCGGGGGAGATGAGCGTCAATGGGTAGTCACTCGTCGCCAGATCCTCGCGATACCGGTAGAGCCCCTCCGGGCTCCCGCGTTCGAGCGCCTCTGGGAACAGCTGTACTTTGCGGTCCGTGGTTCGTGGGAACACGTCGCTGAACTGAATCGGCGCGGCGTCGGTCGGGCCCGTCACGGCACCCGTGTCCATCAGGTTGCGCCGGATCTCCTTCGGTAACGCGTTGGTGAGATGCAGCAACGCCTCGGCGTCGGTGGTCTGGTCGCGGCCGGCCTCCAGCCCCAGTCGAGCGGCCAGTTCCGCAAACACTTCCACGTTCGGACGCGATTCCCCCACGGCGTCGATGACCGGCCGAGCCAGTTGCAGGCTGGTCAGCCCGTAGCTCACGGCCACGTCGTAGGACTCGAGAAAGGTCGTGGCCGGGAGCACGACATCGGCCAGTTTCGCGGTGTCGGTCATCACCTGGTCGAATACGACGGTGAAGAGGTCTTCTCGCGCCAGTCCCTTGAGTACCCGGTTCTGATTCGGCATCGTCGCCACCGGGTTGCAGTTGTAAACGAAGAGCATCTGGATCGCCGGGTCGCGATGTTCGAGCAGCGCCTTGCCAAGCTGGTGCATCTTCACGATGCGGGTATCCGGCTCGGGTGTCTCGATCCAGCTGTCTGGCACGAGGTTCCAGGCGGCAGAGTTGCTCATCGAGAAGCCGCCGCCGCGCACACCGAACTTGCCTGCGACGGCTGGAAGTGCCAGTACCGCCAGCGCGGCGTTGCCGCCGTTGCGATTCCGTTCCAACCCCCACCCGCAGCGCAGCACCGCGGGGGAGATGTCGGCGTACATCTCGGCGAAGTTTTCGAGCAGTTCGGGGTCGATTCCCGCCACGACTGCAGCGCGGTCGAGCGTCCACTCCCTGGCGCGTTCCCGTAACTGCTCCGCACCGTGCGTGTGTTCGGCAAGGAACTGCTCGTCCGCCAGATCGTGCTCGAAAAGATACCGATGCAGCGCCAGCGCCACCACCACGTCGGTGCCCGGCTTCAGCGCCAGATGGATGTCGGCCTGACGTGCCAGGTTCGTCCGCCGGGGGTCGAGCACCACCAGAGCCGCGCCCGCCTTCTGAGCGGCCTTGATGTGCGGGACCAGGTGGACACCCGAGCTGGACGGGTTGGCGCCCCAGACCACGATGAGCCGGGCGTGTTGATAGTCGGGGTAGGTGACCCCGGACATCCTGCCGTAGAGCGCCCGGTGCGCGGTGGTCGTTGGGATCGCGCAGACCGTGCGCGCGAGGCGAGACGTGCCGAACTCGCGGAACAGCCGCGCGTCGACGGTGTCCTGGGTCAGCAGCCCGTTGGACCCGCCATAGGAGAACGGCAAGATGGCCTCGCCGCCCCACCGGTCGCGGATCTCGACCATTCGCGTGGCGATGGTGCCGAGCGCCTCATCCCAGCTTGCCTTTCTGAAGCGACCCTCGCCGCGCCTGCCCTCACGGACGAGCGGATGCTGCAGCCGGGTCTCGCCGTAGACGCGCTCGGCGAACCGGCGCACCTTTCCACAGATGTACCCGTCGGTGACCTTGTGCAGGTGAGAGCCGTCGATCGCGACGATCTTGCCCTTCTCGACGGTTACCGCGAGACTGCAACTGTCAGGGCAGTCGAGGGGGCACACCGTGTCGACCTTCGACCGCCCCCACTTCAGATCGTCGTCGTCGGACACCAATCCAGTGTAGCACCGACCCGTAAGGCACGAAACGAGCCGATGTGAGATCCTGGTGGCTGCGATGACCGCGAGAAAACGAGAGAGACCGAGACCACACGCGGCGACCCTGATGCGGGTCGTGATCGTGGCCTCGGCGGTCGCGATGGCCGTCATCCCGTTGCCCCAAGCGCTGGTCGAGACCGTGTATTCTCGTGGCACATACCCAGTGATTCGCCAGCTCGTGACCGGGCTCACGAGTCTGACGAGCCTGGTCCTGTTCGATCTGCTGCTGGTCGGCGGTGTTGTCACGCTGTTGGCGTGGTGGATGTGGCGTCTGACCCGTGCGCCGCGTGGCGGTCGTTCGCGCGTGCTGGCATCGCTGACGGCTCAGACGTTGGTATGCGCCGCAGCCCTCTATCTGGTCTTCCTCGGCGTCTGGGGACTGAACTACCGTCGCGAGTCTCTGGCCGCCCGGCTCGGCTACACCGCAAGTCGTGTCACCGACCCGGTATTGGAGACGCTGACGGTCGCCGCCATCGAGAAGCTCAATCGGTTGTATGACGCGACCCAGGAACGGGCCTGGCCTCGACTCGATGAGCTGCCGGTACGCGCGGGGGCGGCGTTCGAGCGGGTCCAACTGCGGCTGGGTGTGTCGCCCGCCATGGCTGGGCTCGTCCCGAAGCGGTCGCTCCTGACGCCCTATTTCCGACGTGCCGGCATCGACGGCATGGTCGACCCGTTCTTTCTGCAGGTTCTAGTCAACGACACCGTGCTGCCGTTCGAGCGACCGTTCGTGACGGTGCACGAATGGGCGCATGTTGCCGGATTCGCCCATGAGGCCGAGGCGAATTTCGTGGCGTGGTTGACCTGCTTGGAGGGAGAGGCCTCGATGCGCTACAGCGCCTGGTCGTTTCTCGTGCCGCGCCTGCTGGCCGCCTTGCCCGACGAGGCTCAACAGCGGCTCGGGGCGGCACTCGGACCGGGACCGCGAGCCGACTTCGCCGCAGTGCGTGCCCGATTGAGTCGGACGATTCCGGTTGTGCAGCGCAATGCGCGCCGGCTCAACGACCGCTATCTGAAGGCGAATCGCGTGGCGAGTGGTGTCGCCAGCTACGGGGAAGTGCTGCAGCTTGCGGTGGGCACCGACCTTGGGCGGCGTCAGTGGTCTGAAGAGGTCGGGCTCGAGTGATATGATCTGCCCCGCCTGTCCGTGCCCTCGGTGCGGATCGAACCCAAGAACGGGACCTCAGCCACCATGTTCAAATTGATTCCGACAGTGCGGGGTGGTGCGGTGAACTCCGCGCTTGTCTCCGCAAAATACGCCACCGTCGAGGCGGCGCGCGAGGCCACCAAGGCCCTGATTCACGAAAACGCCCGTGTGACACGCGTGATGATCGTCGACGTCGCCAACGGCTCGAAGTTTGTCGAGTGGATCGAGCGTTCGTAGCGACGTGCAACAGCATGCTGCGACTTCTAGCCGGGAGACTGAGCGTCGTGGTCGCCTCCGTGCTCGTGGCGCCGCTCGCCACTGGTCAGAGCGTGACCCGGGCCCAGGGAGCGCCGGCGGCTGGCCGCCAGGTGGTCGCCGACACGAGGGCGGGCCTGGTAGCGGTCTTCCGATTCGCCAACATCACACAAGAGGTGGGTGACGAGTGGGTCGGCACAGGGATCGCCGAGGTGATCATGGCCGACCTCGATACACGGCCCGGTGTGTCGGTCATCAACCAGGAGTCGATCGCGCCTGCTGGGAGCGTTCCAGACGACGCGCCGGAGTCGGCGCTTGCAGCGGGGCGCCGGCTTGGCGCTCGCTGGGTCGTGACAGGCGGCTATCAACGGGTCGGCGATCAACTGCGCATTACCGCTCGGTTGCTCGAGACCGCGGCCGGGTCGGTCGTCACCTCCGCCAAGATCGATGGTCCGTTCGACCAGCTGTTCGATCTGCAGGATCGGATTGCGGGTGAGCTCGTCGCCGGCCTCAGCGCTCCCGTGGTCGCTGCGACCGGCGCGCGGGCTGCGACCAGCCGGCCGGTGTCGCCCGTGCCCTCGACGCGGGTTGCGAGTGGAGACACTGCCCCGCCCGCCGCGGTTGACGCAGTGTCGGCCGAGCGCGCGCCCGTGGCAGTGGCCGCTGGCGGGCTGTTGCCGCAGCCGGGTGTCGGTGTCATTGACGGCCCACCGTCACCCTTGCCGCCTGAGGTCGTCTCGCGTGACGAGCAGGGGCGCGCCACGATCAGGGCGGTGCGTCTGAGCGAGGGTATCCGTCTCGACGGCAACCTCGACGAACAGGTGTATCGGACCGTGCCGGCGATTACCGACTACATCCAGAACGTGCCGGACGTCGGGCAGCCGGCCACCGAGCGCACCGAGTCGTGGGTGATGTTCGATGGCACGAACATCTACGTCGCGGCCCGGTGCTACGACTCGGCCCCGCCGAGCGAGTGGGTCGCCAACGAGATGCGACGCGACGGTCAGGTGCTGCGACAGAACGACACGTTCGGGATCATGCTCGACACGTTCTACGATCGCCGCAACGGGCTGATGTTCTACACGACCCCGCTCGGCGCGCTCGCCGATTTCGAAATCTCCAACGAAGGCAGTCCGAACGCCGACTGGAACCCGGTGTGGGATGTCCGGACCGGCCGGTTCGACGGTGGATGGACGGTCGAGATGGAGATCCCGTTCAAGTCGTTGAAGTACCCCGCCGGTGTCTCGCAGGTCTGGGGTGTCCAGCTCAGACGCGTCGTACGCCGGAAGAACGAGTGGAGCTACCTCACCCCGGTGCCGCTGTCGGCGGCCGGGGGGCAGGGATCGACCGGCATCTTCCGGGTCTCGGTCGCCGGCACGTTGGCCGGACTCGAGGTGCCGGGAGGCAGCAATAACCTCGAGATCAAGCCGTACGCGATCGGTGGGATCACGACGGATCGCACCGCCGTCCCGAGTCTCAAGAACGATCCGACCAGTGAGTTCGGTGTCGACGTCAAGTACGGGGTCACGCAGAACCTGAACGCTGACTTCACCTACAACACCGACTTCGCGCAGGTGGAGGTGGATGAGCAGCAGGTGAACCTGACCCGCTTCAGCCTGTTTTTTCCGGAGAAACGTGAATTCTTCCTCCAGGGTCGGGGTGTCTACGATTTCGGGCGCAGTGGCGCGATCGGTGGCGGCGGGTTCGGCGGCGGAGGCGGTTTCTTCGGTGGCGGGTCGGCGCCGACCCTCTTCTTCAGCCGTCGGATCGGGCTGCAAGGCGGTCAGGTCGTACCGATTCTCGGGGGTGGCCGGTTGACCGGCAAGATGGGGGCGTTCAGCATCGGAGCGCTCAACATGCAGACCGACGACGAGACGGTCTCCGGCGCCGAGTCGACCAACTTCACAGTTCTGCGCGTGAAGCGTGATCTGTTCCGACGCAGCAGCCTCGGCATGATCTACACCGGGCGGAGCGTGTCGCTCGTCGGCGATGGCGCCAACCACGCGTATGGCGTGGACGGCAACTTCTCGTTCTTCGAGAACGTCAACTTCAACGGCTACTTCGCCAAGACCCGGACCCCGGACATCACCGGCCAGGACACGAGCTACCAGGCCCGGTTCGATTACGCCGCCGACCGCTGGGGCGTGCAGGTGGACCACCTGCTGGTCGAGGACAACTTCATTCCCGAAGTCGGGTTCCTCCGACGAGACGATTTCCGCAGGACGTTCGTCTCGGGCCGGTTCAGTCCGCGCCCCGCAGGGATCGAGTCGGTCAGACGATTCTTGTTCGAAACCAGTCTCGACTACACGCTGACGGCCGACACCAATCTGCTCGAAACCCGCCAGAACCAGCTGCGTTTCGTCACCGAGTTCGAGAACAGCGACCAATTGCGCTTCGATACCACACGGTCGTACGAGTTGCTCGAGGATCCGTTCACGATTGCCGACGGCGTCACGATTCCCGTGGGCGGGTACGCCTTCAGCGACGTCAACCTGTCGTATCAGTTTGGCGCCCAGCGGAAGGCGTCCGGCTCGTTCTCAGTGCAGCGTGGAGCGTTCTTCAGTGGCGACATCACGGCTATTGGTTTCACCCGCGCCCGCGTCGTGGTGACAGAGCAGCTGTCGCTCGAGCCCGGCGTCTCGTTCAACTGGATCGACCTGCCGCAAGGGTCGTTCACCACGAACCTGGTGACGACCCGAGTGAATTACACCTTCACGCCCCGGATGTTCTTCAGCGGGTTGCTGCAGTACAACTCGAGCAACGACGCCTTGACCAGCAATCTGCGTCTGCGATGGGAGTATCAGCCAGGGAGCGAGCTGTTCGTCGTCTACACCGAGGACCGCGACACCAACACGCTGGACCCGCGGCGCTTCTCCGAGCTGCGCAACCGCGGCTTCGTGGTGAAGTTCAACCGGTTGTTCAGGTACTGACCTCGAAAAGTCAGAAGGCAGAAGGCAAGAGAAAGCCGACCGACAACCCGGTCATGCCCGTGGTCCGAGGTTCTGGATGATCTGCGTGGCGGCGTGCGCCTTGTTGAGCGAGTAGAGGTGCAAGCCTGGCGCGCCGCCGGCGAGCAGCGCCTCGCACTGCCGGGTGGCGAACTCGATGCCGAACTCGGCCACCGCGTCCGCGTCGTCACCGTACGCCTCGAGCTTCGCCCGGAGGTCGGTGGGCAGGGTCGCGCCACAGACCTCGGTGAACCGCTCGATCTGCTGGGTGTTCAGGATGGGCAGCACGCCGGGCGTGATTGGCACCCTCACGCCGAGCGTCTCGACGAGGTAGTCGCGAAACGTGAAGTAGTCGTCGTTGTCGAAGAAGAGCTGGGTGAGGACGAAGTCGGCGCCCCGGTCGATCTTGGCTTTCAGACGCTGCCAGTCGACCTGTTTCCCCTCCTTGCAGGCGATGTGACTTTCGGGAAAACCGGCGGTGCCGATCGAGAAGTCACCCATGGCCTTGATGCACCGCACGAGCTGATACGAGTATTCGAAACCGCCTTCCAGACGCGCGAGCTCGCCGCCATCCTGCGGGGGGTCGCCTCGCAGGGCGAGGATGTTTCGGATCCCCATGTCTCGCGCTTCCTGGAGATACCGCTCGATGTCCGCCTTGGAGGTGCTGACGCACGTCAGGTGTGCCATCGTCGTGGTGTGGTGCTCGCGCTGGATCCGGTCTGCGACGGCGAGTGTCTTGTCCCGCGTGCTGCCGCCGGCGCCGTAAGTGACTGAGTAGAAATCGGGGGAGACCGCCTGCAGCGCGGGCAAGGTGCGGTCGAATAGTGTCTCGTCCCCCTTCGGCGTCTTGGGTGGGAAGAACTCAACCGATATGACCGGCCGTCCTGAAGCCTGCTTCTCAGCGTAAATGTCTCGGATGAACCGGATTGGCGCAGGCGCCGTGCCGGCCGTCGCCGGCCGGTCGAGCCGCGAGCGCGTGGTCGGCGTCATTTGAGGGGTCACCTGTTACTTGTCGGTCGTCGCACGCGCCGACTGCACCTGACGTGGCATCCAGGGGGGCTGCCTGGAGCGTACCACCTCGTTTCGCGGGCTGACAAGATGCCCTGGTGGTTGCGTCAGGCATCGGTTGCGCTTATAAAGGCGGACACAACGAGTGCCCTGAGAAGGCAAGAGGCAGGAGGCAGCTCGAGGGCTTCGCCGGCATCTGCTTCACGGACCGTGCGTGGGTAACCAGGGGCAGGTCATCGAAGGAGCCGGAGCAGACATGAGCACGCCCGATAAACCGAAATCAGGATTCTCGCCGTTTGTGCCCGAGGACACCGACCTGCCCGAGCTGACGTTCCGGGCGGTCTTTCTGGGCGTCATCATGGCGATCGTGCTGGGCGCCGCCAACGCCTATCTGGGGATGAAGGTTGGGTTGACCGTCGCCGCGACGTTCCCGGCGGCGGTCGTCGCGATGGCGGCACTGCGCTATTTCGGGGGTTCGGTGCTGGAAGAGAACATCTCCCGGACCACCGCTTCGGTCGGCGAGGCGCTGGTCGCCGGCGCGATTTTCACGATTCCGGCGTTCGTCATCAGCGGAGTCTGGGACGAGCTGCGCTACTGGGAGAGCACCGCCATCATGCTGACCGGCGGGTTGCTCGGGGTCCTGTTCATCATTGTGCTGCGCCGGACAATGGTCGTCGAGGCGGACCTGCCGTTTCCCGAGAGCGTCGCCGCGGCCGAGCTGGTCAAGTCGGGACAGGCTGGACAGACCGGCGCGCAGTATGTGTTCCTGGCGATGGGCTTCGCCGGGGCGTGGGAGCTGATCAAGAACTCGTACGGCATTCAGGTCGTTCAGAGCTCGAAAGAGTGGTTCGTCAGTCTGGGCCGGTCGACCATCGAGATGCTGGGCCAGCAGGTCAGCTATGTGGGCGGGTTCATCCTGCAGTCGCCGGCGGCGTCGCCGGCGCTGATCGGAGTCGGTTTCATCGTCGGCCCGTCGATCTCGTCGACGCTGTTCGCCGGCGCCGTCATGGGACATCTGCTGCTGGTTCCGCTGGGGCTGTTCCTGAATCCGGAGATGGCGGCCGGGGCGACCGATGCCGCCGCGCTGATCGAGCTCAGCAAAGAGGTCTGGGACAAGCAGGTGCGTCCGCTGGCGGTCGGCACCATGATCGTCGCCGCCTTCTACACACTCTTCAAGCTGCGGACGTCGCTCGTCGAGGGGATCGGCCGTGCGTTCACCGACATCCAGAAGGCACAGCAGGGGACAGGCGATGTTGCCCGGTTGAACCTCGACCTCGACTTCACGAAAGTCGGCATCTCGATCGCGGTGCTCGCGGTACCGTTGCTGGGACTCTACTGGTTCTTCAGCCAGAGTCTGCCGGGTGCGGTCGTGCTGACGATCGTGATGGTCGTTCTCGGGTTTCTCTTCGCCGCGGTGGCCGGGTATCTCGTGGGGCTGCTGGGCAGCTCGAACAACCCGATCAGCGGGCTGACGTTGAGCACGTTGCTGATCTCGGCGATCCTGATGGTCGGGATGGGAGTGACCGGTCCGGGGGGCATCCTGGGCGTGCTCGGCGTGGCCGGCGTGGTCTGCTGCGCCGCCGGGATCGCCGGCGACATGCTGCAGGACCTGAAGGTCGGGCACATCCTCGGCGGGACCCCCTGGAAGATGGAGGTTGGCGAGATCATCGGTGTCGCAGTCGCCGCGATGGTCCTCATCTGGCCGATGATCGCGATGGACCGGGTCTACGAGATCGGGAGCGCCGAGCTGCCGGCGCCGCAGGCGGGGCTGATGGCGTTGATGGCCGAGGGCATCGTGGGGGGCGAGATGGCGTGGCCGCTGGTCATCACCGGGATGTTTCTGGCGCTCGGGCTCATCCTGATCAACTCGCCGTCGCCGATGCTGATTGCGGTCGGCATGTATCTGCCGTTCTCGTCCACGTCGGCAATTTTCGTCGGCGGCCTGATCGCCTGGATGCTCTCGCGGTCGCTGACCGCCCGCGGTGCGAGCCGCGCGGCGGAGACGCGAGCGACCAACACCGGAGTGCTCCTGTCTTCGGGGTTCATCGCGGGAGAGGCGCTGATGGCGGTAGTGCTTGCGTTCCTGGTCCTTGGCGAGGATCTCTCGGGTGTGCCCCATGTGCTGCCCGTCCTTCTCGAGAGCACGTTGCTGGGCGCGCTGGTGTTTCCCCTGCTCTATTTGATTCTGGTGTACGTGCCGCTCAAGGCGAGCGAGGAGGACGGCCCGACCGGCGGATGACGGACGAGCCCAGCTTTGCCACTGTCCGGCCGCGGCGGCTGCTCGAGTGGCGCGAGGAGGACGGCCGCTGTGTGTTGCTGCGGCCACGGCTCGGTTCCAGCCGGCTGGCGCGCTGGGTAGCTGGTCTCGGGGGTGATCCGTATTACCGGATCCGGCTGGACGAGGTGGGCACGCTGATCTGGAAGGCGTGCGACGGGCAGACCGCGCTGGCCGACATCGTGGCGCGGATGCGGAAACGGTTCGGAGACCAGGTCGAGCCGGCCGACCGGCGTCTTGCCCAGTTTGTGCGCAAGATGGTGAAGGGGAGGATGATTACTGTTGATCATCCCGAGGAGACAGGAGACAGGAGGCAGGAGACAGGAGGAGCCGGAGGGCTTCGCCGTCTTTGAGCCACGTTCTGTCGTTCGCCCTGAGGCTGCAACAACACAAGAGGGCCCGTGCGGACACGCCGCACGGGCCCTTCCGGCTTTCTTCTGTCTTCTACCTTCTGACTCCTGACTTCTGTCTCAGTACCGCGACTTATACCCAATCACCGTCGGCGGGTTGTGGCGATTGGTCTCGACGATGGCCTGCGCCGCCACCGTCGAGAAGTCCTGCCGCACGGTCAGGTGCCGATAGGAGGTGATCTGCGTCATGAAGACGCCGAGCATGTCCTCCACCGGATCGACCCAGGCGACCGTGCCCCAGGCGCCGCCCCACAGGAAGCTGCCCGGCGAGAGCTGATCGTTCGCGTGGCCCGGGTCCATCACGATGCCGTAGCCAAGGCCGAACCCGAAGCCCGGTCCGCGCACGTAAACCAGCTTGTCGCCGACATGGTTGCTGACCATCAGATTGATCGTGCGCGGGCTGAGAATACGCACGCCGTCCAGCTCGCCGCCGTTCAGCATCATCTGGTGGAACCGGAAGTAGTCGGCCGCCGTGGAGCTGAGCCCGGCCTGCCCGCCGAAGTACCGAGTCGGCTCCCGATAGGCCGGCGCCCGGAAGAGCTCGATCGCGTTGTCCGGGCCGGAGGGGCTGTAGACCGCCGCCACGCGGTCGACCTTCGACTCGGGAATGTTGTAGTACGTGTCGTTCATGCCCAGCGGCACGAAGATACGCTCGCGCAGGAAGTCGTCGAGGCTCATCCCGGAAATCTTCTCCACGAGAATCGCCACGTAGTCGGTCGACGCGCCGTATTGCCACTCGTCGCCGGGGTGGAACGCCAGCGGCACGTCGGCCGCGCCATCGACCGCCTCGGCCAAGGTGGCTGGACGCGTCCGTGCCTGCCCGCCACGGGGCGGCCCGGGGGGACGGATGCTCAACCCGGAGGTGTGACTGAGCACATGGCGCACCGTGACTGGTCTGGCCGCCGGCTCGCTCACGGTCCGGGCGCCGCCGGTGAGTCGCACCGTCTTGTCGGCGTAGTCCGGCAGCCACTTTGCGATCGGGTCGTCGAGCAGGAAGTGACCCTCCTCGAAGAGCGTCATCAGCGCTACCGTCACGATCGGCTTGGTCATCGACATGATCGTGAACAGGTGGTCGGTGCCCATCGCTTCGCCGGCTTCCTTGTCGCTGAAACCCTGCGCCTCGAGATGCACCACCTTCCCGTGTCGAGCAATCAGCGACACGGTGCCGGCAAGTAGATTCTGGTCGATGTTGCGCTGCATCAGCGCGCTGACGCGTTGCAGCCGTTCCGAGGACATCCCGACTTCTTCGGGACTCGCCATCGGGAGGTTGTCATCCTCGGCCCCGCGGACGAGCGAGACCGGCGAGAGCAGCGCGACGGCGGCCACGACCGCTAGTGCGCCGACGAACCGTAGGGACCGATAGAACGGGACCGTCATGATGCCTCCAGGAAGTGAGATCGAGATATGCCCACTGTGAACCACGGTCATTATGACCCGGTGCGTGGTAAGGACAAAGGGGACAAGAGTCTTTTCGGGATCTGGAACACAGCGGCTGGGATGTCCGGTCTCATTTGGGCAGGGGTCAGCGAGCCCGATACCCGCTCGTAATCGGGAGTCTCCGATCGCGTCCGAATGCTCGACTCGAGATGCGCACACCGGGTGGCGCCTGGCGGCGTTTGTATTCGGCGCGGTCGACCATCGTCACGACGCGGCCAACGAGTCCCGGGTCGAATCCGAGATGCCCGATCTCCTCGGGGCTGCGGTCGTCTTCCACGTAGGCTTCGAGAATGGCGTCGAGCGTGTCGTAGGGCGGCAGGCTGTCGGTGTCGAGCTGGTGCTCCCTCAGCTCGGCGGTCGGCGGCTTCTCGATGATCCGGATCGGGATCACCTCGGTTTCGCGATTCCGCCAGCGCGACAACCGATACACCCAGGTCTTCAGGACATCCTTGAGGATGGCGAATCCCCCGGCCATGTCTCCATATAACGTGGCGTAGCCGACGCTCATCTCGCTCTTGTTACCGGTCGTCAGCACCAGCCAGCCGAACTTGTTCGAGAGGGCCATCAGGAGGTTGCCTCGGATGCGCGCCTGCAGGTTCTCCTCGGCGACGTTCGGCTCGCTGTTGGCGAACGGGGCCGCCAGCGCCCGGTCGTAGGCGTCGGCCAGATTGCCGATCGGCAGCTCCAGCAGCTCGACGCCAAGGTTGGCGGCCAGTGCGCGGCCATCTTCTCGGTTCATGTCGGCGGTGTACTGCGACGGCATCGATACCGCGGTGACCGCGTCGGGACCGAGCGCGTCGACGGCGATCGTGAGCGCGAGCGCCGAGTCGATTCCTCCCGAGAGTCCGAGCACCGCACGTTTGAACCCGTTCTTCCGGAAGTAGTCTGTGGTGCCGAGGGTCAGTGCGCGGTAGACCTCTGCGTCCGGTTCCAGACGTGGCGCTGTGGCGGTGGGCGCGATCATCGCTCCCGGCCGCGAGGCACGGGCCACCTTCACCGTGCGCACCCGACTGTCCCCGGTTTCCATCGACTGGCGCCATCGTGGGTCATGGAGGCGGCGCCGTGCGGCGCCGACCGCATCGATGTCGACGACGAGGAGGTCCTCCTCGAACTGCGCGCCGCGCGCCACGATCTCGCCGGTCGGGTCGATCACCAGGCTGTGCCCGTCGAACACCAGTTCGTCCTGTCCGCCCACGGCGTTGCAGAAGGCGACGAAGCAACAGTAGTCCGCTGCCCGTTGCCCGAGCATCCGCTCACGCTCGATACCCTTGCCCCGATGATAGGGCGACCCGGACAGGTTGACGACGAGCTCCGCGCCGCCAGCGATGGTCGCCCACTGGCCGGGTCCACCGGGATACCAGAGGTCCTCGCAAATCGTCACCCCAATCCGCACGCCGGCCAGGTCGATCACCACGGCATCGTCGCCTCGAGCAAAGTATCGCTGTTCGTCGAAGACGGCGTAGTTGGGCAGGAAATGTTTCCGGTAGGTCGCGGCCACCGTGCCGTTGGCCAGCACTGCGGCCGCATTGTGCAGGTCCTCGGTCAGTGCCGGAAACCCCACGAGTACCACGGTGTCGGTGACCGACTGGGCAAGCTCTCCTACTGCGTCGGTTGCCGCTTGGGCGAAGCGCGGATTGAGCAAGAGATCTTCCGGCGGGTAACCGGTGATCGACAGCTCCGGAAACACCGTCAGATCGGCGCCCTGCTCGACGGCCCGGGCGGTCAGCTCTTGGATGCGCTCGAGGTTGCCGGCGAGATCGCCGACCGGGAGGTTCGACTGGCACAAGGCCACTCGGAGCGTGCGGTCTCGTGCCGCCTGTCTGGTATCGCTGGTCATGTCGGTCGTAGGTGGCGCCGTCAGTTCACCTTATCACCGGCCGCGAACCGTGGCGGGCGTTCGCGTGGGCGTCTGACACGTTGGGCGGGGAGAGGTGTGCCGTTGTGTGCAGGCGCGGGAAGCTTAGTGGTCCCGGTCATGAATACGGTCACGCACCGAGGGCGTCGAGGCGCCCGCTCAGCAAGGCGCGAGGAGGGAGCATACCGGCAGTATTCGACCGACAAGCAACGCTACGGGGTGGGATGCATCGGCGGCCGAATGCGACCGCATTTATGACCGGGGCCACCTAGGCGCCGGTTGAGCCGAAACCCCCGTCGCCACGAGATGTATCGGAGAGCGCGTCGACCGCGACCACCTCGACAGTGAGCGTCGGCTTGATGACCAGCTGCGCGATCTTCATGCCACACCGGACCTCGAACGCCGAGCGGCCGTGGTTGATGAGAATGACACCAACCTCGCCCCGATAGCCCTCGTCGACTGTGCCTGGCGTGTTCAGCACCGTCACGCTGTGCTTCAGCGCAAGGCCGCTACGGGGGCGCACCTGCGCCTCGGTGCCGGGGGGGAGCTCGATCGCCAGGCCGGTGCCAACCAGCCGCGTCTCGCCCGGCGGGATGGCGTGGTCGCCGGCGGCGTAGAGATCGAGACCGGCGTCACCGGGGTGGGCTCGGGCGGGCAGCGTGGCGGCCGGGTCGAGACGTCTGACCTTGAGACGCATCTGACTCGGAAGACCACGAGCTACCGCACCACTTCGGGAACCGGCAGGCTGCTCGCGTCGATGCCGAGCTCGCGCGCAATGTCGAGGAGGCTCGCCTGCACAGCGCGGACGTTGCGCGGGCCCATCCCCAGGAACTGCTTCTGTACCGGGAGCAGGTCCTCGAGCTCGGCATCGGCGAACTCGAAGAAGCTGGCGCGCGGCACCAGAGTGAGGCTCCGCTCCAGCACGGGTGTCTCGAGAAGGTTCCCCAGGGCCCGCCGCAGCGTGTCGTCGAACCCGCCGTCTGGATGGCCCAGTTCGGCGTAGGCTTCGGTAATCAGCGGAGTGAGCCTGCGATAGAGCTCGGCGGCGCCGACTGGGTTGATCGAGGCCACGATCTCGGCGTGGGTGTTGTAGCGGGCATGACTGGCCGGGTCGATGGCCAGCTGCGGCCCTTCACCAGCCGTCTGGAAACGCTGAGTGGGGCGCAATGGGGGCAGATGCTCGGCCGGGTTGTTCCCGTCGGCCGCGTTTTCAGTGACGACAACGAAGGTCCTCACCAGATCGTCGGGAATCAGCCAGGCGGCGAACGCCGGGTGCGAGGTCAGCGCCGCGACGAGGTCTCGCACGAGCGAGTCGCTGTCGTCGAGGGTCGGCAGTACGAACTCCACCACCGGTTCGTCCACCGGCGGCGGTGCCGGAGGCGGAGCCGGGGGCGGGGCTTCGACGACAGGCTGCGGCTCTTCGACCGGCTCTGATCGATTGAAGTAGAGATACGAGGCGAGGCCGGCCACGACGGCCACGGTGACCACGCCGATCAGCGGTCCGAAATACTGGCCGCCCGGGCGGAACGGTGATGCGTCTGGTGTCACGTGGACAGCTCCTGCTTCCCCTCGCGCTGCGAGTCCGACCCGACCGTCCGGTCCGCGTTCCGGATCATCCCTATTCGCATCCCATCATAGGACAGACCGGGGCTCGTCGCCATACACACCGGCACCCAATCATTTAGGTGAAACGACTGAAGGCTAGTACTACTTTGTTAGATCGCCTGATTTCGTCGGCATCGCCCGAGTGATCTGTTTTGAGGACATTGTACTTTTTCGCGACATTCTGTATGCTGCGCGGCAGTGACCGACCGTCGCGCTGTTGCGCAGTTGCACCGCCTGATGCGGTGGCTCGAAGCCTTCAAGGAGTGCTTCGGGCATCGCGCCCAACACGTGGCGTTGCGCCGGTATGTGCAGGGTGTGCTCAGCGACAGCGCGCGCAAGTCGATGGAAGCGATGCTGACGCGCGTCACCGAGCCCGGGTCCTACCAAGCGTTCCAACACTTCATCACCGATGCCCCGTGGCGGGCCGACCAGGTCTGGCGACGACTGCGGGCGGTCCTGCCCGAGCGCGACGGCCTGTTGATCTTCGACGGCACGAGCTTTCCCAAACAAGGCGAGTACTCCGTGGGGGTGGGGCGCCAGTACTGTGGGGCGTTGGGGAAGGTCGCCAATTGTCAGGTGGCCGTCACGGCGGCGCTGTGGACCGGGCTGCGCGGCTACCTGGTGGGGGCCGCGTTGTACCTGCCGGAGACCTGGCTGACCGACGCCGCCCGGGAGCGGGCGCGGATTCCGGCCAACGTCCGCTTTCAGGAGAAGTGGCGTCAGGCCCTGACGTTGCTCCGCCAGGTGCGCGCCAGTGGCCTCACCGTGACGGGCGTGCTGGCGGATGCGGAATTTGGCGACAACGGCCTGTTTCGCGCCCAATTGCATCGAGTGGGCCTCCCGTACGCGGTCGGCGTCTCGTCGACGCAGACCGTCTTTGTGGGGCGGCCGCGCCTCGTGTCGCCACGGCGCACGCGGGTGGGGCGCCCGCGCACCCGGCCGGCGTTGCCGGTGGGGACCCAGGCCTCCACGGTCGCCGCCGTCGCCGCCGCCCACCCGCGGTGGCGGCGCATCAGTTGGCGCAACCGCGGCGCGACACGGCAGTGGGCGGTCGAGTGTACCGCGCTGCGCGTGACGCCGGCCCACGCCTGGCGCACGCACCGACGGCTCGCGCCCGAGGTCTGGCTGCTGGCCGAACGCGACACCGGCGACACGCCCCAGTCCAAGTACTACTTCGTGCACCTGCCGGCCACCGCGTCGTGGACGCGGCTCGTCCGGTTCGCACATCAGCGGTGGGCCATCGAGCAACAGTATCGCGAGCCGAAGACCGACCTCGGGCTGGATCATTTCGAAGGCCGCACGTTTCCCGGCTGGCACCATCACGTCGTCCTCACGGCCATCGCGTACAACTTCCTGCAGGCCGAGCGCCGACGGCCGCTCGCCGGGCTGACCTTTCCGCAGGCGCGCGCCATCGTCCAGGAAATCTTCACCGCGCTCCTCTTTGCCCAGAAGCCACACTATCTCAAGCGCATCGAGGCGCTACGGTCGGTAAAGCTGCAGATCTGACAAAGTAGTACTAGCAGCCCGTAGTGAAAGTCGCCGCTGCAGTCGACCGGCGCTACATCCCGGCTCACGGCGTTGCTTCTCGGTCGAATACTGCCGGTATGCTCCCTCGTCGCGCCTTGTGTGGGCCGTGCGCGGCATTGCCACGCCAGGCTCTTGGTGCGACGCGGGACTCTCACTACGGGCTGCTAGGGTGCGGTGGTAAGGATCGGTGGTCTGGGGGTGACGTCGTAGCGGGACACGACCTCGGCGAAGAAGATCTCCGCAATCCGCCGGTAGCCCGAGACCGTCGGGTGATATCCGTCGGCGCCGATAAGGCCGGAGATACCGTCCAGCGCGGCATACAGGTCGACGACGCCACCGAGACCGAGTTGTGCCGCGATGCTGCGAATCTCCGCATTGAGCGCGGTAACCGCCGCCCGTGTTCCGGGGTCCGACTCCTCGCGCGCGTCGGTCACCGGGGTCAGAGTGGCGAGCAGTACCTCGGCGCCCCGTCCCTGCGCGTTCAAGGCCATGCTGAAAAGGTTGTCGGCAACCGGGGCGATGCTGATGGGGGTGACGTCGTCCGACGGTCGATTGAGAAGTGCGAGGATGATGTCGTTGAACCCCTCGAACAGGATCAACACCTCGGGCTGTCCGGCGAGCAGCGCTGCGGTCATGCGTGAGACGCCCTCCGCCGCAAGCTCACCAGACAGACCTTCGTTGGCAACACTGATTTGCTGGGTCGGGTATGCCGGGGCGAGCAGGTTTTGCAGCTGGGCGGGATAAGAGCTCACCGGTTGTACGGCGCTCGAGAAGCCCGGAATTGGCCGGGCGCCAGACGCGCGGAGCAGTGCGGGGATCTGGCGGGCCGTCGCGCCCAATGGCAACTGGAAGCTGTCGCCGACGAAGCCTGCGGTGATGCCGTCCCCAAACGCCATGAACTTGGTGAAACCCAGCGCTTGGTCGGGTGGAGTGATGGCGATCGAGAACGAGCAGGAGCTGGCCAGTGTCGGCTCGTTGGCGGTGCAGGTGACTGTCGATGTGCCGATCGGAAACGGCGTGCCTGAGACCGGCGAGCACGACGCCTTGTCGACCGGCAGCCCGGCCACCGTGGGGAGGTTCCAGGTAATTCGAATTCCGAGTCCATCGAGCGATTGTCGCGCGACAGGCGGTGGACAGGACATGAGGGTCGCTGTTGGTGTGCCTGACATCGAGGGAGTGGGCGCCGTGGGGGAGTCGCTTCCCCCGCAGCTGGCGGTCACGCCGGTCAGTAGGACAGTCAGAATGAGTGCAGCACCGCGCAGCCGAACTGCCATGATCTCGTCAGTCGTGTCGTTGAGTGTCGGGGGTACCGGGGGTGCCGCCCCAGTCGGTTCATCCGTCTCGCCTTCGTCCGGCGTCGCCGCTGCCGCCCTCCAGGCCGGCCAGCTCGGCCAGGACGCCATCGGTGTGTTCCCCGAGAGCGGGCGGTGGCCGGTGGATCGCGGCCGGCGATCGTGAGAGTTTGATCGGGTTCCCCAGCGCGCGCACGGTGCCCAGGTCGGGATGCGTCAGCTCGATCACCATGTCACGCGCCGCCAGTTGGGGGTCGGCCAGCGCTTCGACGATGGTGCGCACCTGGCCGCATGGCACTGCGTGCGCACGGAGCCGTCCGAGCAGTTCGTCGCGCGTGAGTCCGGCGAGACGGCTGTCGAGCAGGGCCTTGAGCTCTTTGCGGTGCCGCATCCGGTCTGTGTTGGTGGCGAACCGCGGGTCTGCTTCCAGGTGCGGCTCACCGATTCCCAGGCAGAATTGATGCCAGAGACGCTGGTTGCCGACGGCGACCATGACGAGACCATCTCGAACGGTCACTGGTTCATAGGGCGTGAGGGAATGATGGTCGTTGCCCTCCCGTCCAAGCTCTTCTCCCGTGGCGAAGAGCACGTTGGCCGGCAGGGCCAGCGCCGTGGTCATGGCGTCGAGGAGCGCGATGTCGACGTGTTGCCCCAGCCCGGTTTCGTCGCGATCGCGAAGTGCCAGGAGGATGCCGTTCATGGCGTAGAGGCCAGACAAGTAGTCGGTGATGGCCACGCCCACGCGGGTGGGCGGGCCGTCCCGTGCACCGGTCACGTGCATCAACCCTGACTCGGCCTGGATGACCGCATCGTAGCCGGGCAGGTCACGCTTTGGACCCTGTTGGCCGTAGCCGGTAATGGAGCAATAGACGAGCTGTGGGTTCCAGGCACGGACGGTATCGTAGTCGAAGCCCAACTTCTTCAGGCTGCCGGGCCGAAAGTTCTCGATCAAGACGTCGGCGGTGCCGATCAGCCGGCGCAGCGCATCCGCCCCGTCGGACGCTTTCAAATCCAGCGCCACGCTCTTCTTGCTGCGGTTCATCCCCAGAAAGAACGTGCTGACGCCACCGTGAAACGGCGCCCAGGCTCGTGTGTCGTCGCCGTGCACCGGCTCCTCGATCTTGAGGACCTCGGCGCCCATGTCGCCGAGTAGCATGGAGCAGTAGGGTCCGGCCAGCACCCGCGTGAGGTCGATCACTCTGAGTCCGTGAAGTGGTGGCATAGGGTGGCGGGATTATATCGTCGCCATGCGGAGAAGTCAGAAGTCAGGAGTCAGAAGGCAGGAGGAAACTGGAGGCTTCGCGCATCAAGAAGTGCTCTGGGACCAGCTGTCATCGGGACTGCCGGGTTGCGGTGACATCCGGCGCTGGGCAGTGTATCGTGCGTTGCGTCCAATGAGCGATGAAGGTGGTCTAGTGGGCCTGCGACGAAGGGTATCGAAGCTCGGTGTGCAAGCGGCTGTGGCGTGCGGCTTGGCGTTTGGGCTTGGAGCGTGCCTCGGAGGCGACGATTCAACCGCCGCCTCGGTCGACCGGTGCGTCGGGCTGGCGGCGATGGAGCTGATTGATTTCGACATCGTGAGCGCTCGCAACATGCCGGGGGAGGGCGACACACCGGCGCATTGCCGCGTCCACGGGCTGATCGACACCGACAGCACCTTCGAGTTGTCGTTGCCCGACGACTGGAACGGCCGGTTCATGATGGGCGGCTGGGGTGGCACTCTCGGTACCGTCGAGCGCTCGGCGCTGAGCTCTCCTGCGGGACCGAGCGCGCTCGAGCGCGGGTATGCGACGGTCGGCACCGACGGCAGACTCCGATCGACATATCTGACCGCCGAGGCGTCGCTGTCGATTATCCGTCACTACTACGAGCGGGCGCCGGTGCTGACGCCCGAGTCGCTGCCGCGGTGTCTGGGCGACATCGCTGGTCCCGACTGTCTGACGACCGCACAGCGCCGAGTGCTCGAGGCGCCGTGACGCGCCCACCCGGCGGCCCTCGGTATAATGAGTGGCCGTTTACGGCTCGCCGTCCTAGAAGCTAGCAGTCAAAAGTCAGCAGGTTTGGAGTGTCAATGATCGACGCCTTCGTTTACGACGGGATTCGCACGCCTTTTGGCCGCCACGCCGGGGCGCTGGCGGCGGTGCGGGCAGATGACCTGCTGGCGGGTACGGTCGCCACGTTGATGGCACGTAGCCCGTTCCGCGGCGAGGACGTCGAGGACGTCATCGCCGGCTGCACGAACCAGGCGGGGGAGGATTGCCGGAACGTGGCTCGCCGGGCTGGGTTGCTGGCTGGGCTGCCGGTCGAAGTCGCCGGCATGACCGTCAACCGGTTGTGCGCCAGTGGGCTTGCCGCAGTGGTGGATGCCTCGCGGGCGATCGCGTGCGGTCAGGGGGACCTGTTCATTGCCGGTGGTGTGGAGAGCATGAGCCGCGCACCGTTTGTGATGGCCAAGGCGGAGCGGGCGTACGGGCGTCAGCTCACGGTCTTCGATAGCGCGCTGGGTTCGAGATTCTCCAATCCTCAGACGACCGCACAGTACGGCGACCACGCGATGCCGCAGACGGCCGACCACGTTGCCGCGGATCTCGGCATCACGCGCGAAGAGAGCGACCAGTTCGCGCTGACGTCACAACAGCGGTTCGCCAAGGCGAAGACGGACTGTTTTTACAAGGACGAACTGGATCCGGTGACCGTGCCGGGGCGCAAGAGAGGCGAGACCACCATCGTGGCCGACGACGAGCACCCGCGACCCGGGAGCACGGCCGAGAAGCTGGCGACACTCAGGCCGTTGTTCGACGGCGGTGTGGTAACCGCCGGCAACGCGTCCGGGATTAACGACGGCGCCGCGGCACTGATCGTGGGCAGCCTGGAGGTCGGTGAGCGCGCCGGGGCCGCGCCGCTTGCTCGTGTGGTCTCGGCGGGAGCCGCCGGTGTCGAGCCCAGAATAATGGGGCTGGGGCCGGTGCCCGCGTCGAAGAAAGCGCTGGCGCGTGCCGGATTGTCGCTGTCCGACATGGACGTGATCGAGATCAACGAGGCGTTCGCCACGCAGGTCCTCGGTTGTCTCAAGCTGATGGAGCTCGGTCAGGACGACAGCCGGGTGAATCCCAACGGCGGGGCGATCGCCGTTGGTCACCCGCTTGGCGCCTCAGGCGCGCGTCTGACCCTGACGGCGATACGGCAGCTCCAGCGGTGCCAGGGGCGCTACGCGCTGGTCACGCTGTGCATCGGCGTCGGCCAGGGGCTGGCGGCCGTCCTCGAGCGGGTCGGCTAGCTGTTGGGTGCAAGTACGTTGTTCATCACGCAGCACTCGGGAGCCGGGACCACGGTGCGTGATAGTCCAAGCTGGCATGTGGTCGTCGACGGTT
>PBRZ01000152.1 GCA_002726085.1 Acidobacteriota bacterium | reverse complement strand
TGTCCTCCGAGTCGTCCGTGTCGAGCGGCAGGTCGACGAAAGCGGCGCCGAGGCTCTCGACCTGCTCCTTGACCGCGGGTCTGACGTCGTAGGCCTCGACCTTGGCGCCAAGCCGGCGCGCGCTGGCGATCGCCTGAAGACCGGCGACGCCGGCGCCCACGACGAATACGCGGGCCGGCGTGATGGTACCTGCGGCCGTCATCATCATCGGAAACATGCGGGGCAGCGTGTCGGCCGCCAGCAGCACCGCCTTGTAGCCGGCGATGGTCGCCATCGACGACATCGCATCCATGCTCTGTGCTCGGGTGATTCGCGGAATGAGCTCCATCGAAAATGCGGTCGCACCCCGAGCAGCGAGGTCGCGCGCCGCCTGGGGCTCACCGAGCGGCTCGGAGAAGCCGATGACGGTTTGATCCGGTCTCAGCAGTTCGAGGTCGTCGCGCCCGTTGACTGGATTGGCGCCAAGCGACCGCACCTGCAGGATGACGTCGGCGTCGGCGAACAGCCGCGCGCGACCGGCGGCGATCCGAGCTCCCTTGTCAGTGTAGGCGGCGTCTAGGAATCCGGCCGATTCTCCCGCGCCGGGCTCGATGAGCACATCGAGCCCGGCCTTGGTCAGCGCCGGAACGACGGCCGGGATGGTCGCGACGCGACGCTCGCCCGGAAATGTCTCTGTGGGAACTCCGACGATCATGTGGTTGGGTGGACGCGGCGAAGAGACTGGAACGTCGGCGGCGCATCGTCGCGCCTGTTTCACATCGTACCACACACATCGGGGCGACGCTCGACGAAGCAACGAGCACGCGAACAGCGAGCGCCGTCGAGATACCGGCGTCGTTCTGCGATATGATGTCGCTCATGGACAAACCGACACATTGAGGTTAAACTATTGCCGCTGGTCGGTGTGTACAGATAGTAATAGTCTTGTTGGCCTTGGAGGTGACGTAATGAGAAACGCCAGACTTCATGCAGTGCTTCTGGCGATCGTGACCGCGACATGGATGCTTCCGGCAGCGGCGGCTGCAGAGGTGCCGGATGCCCCGACATTCCACAAGGACATTGAGCCTATTTTTCAGCGCTCTTGTCAAGTCTGTCATCGGCCCAACAACATGGCGCCGATGTCGCTGATGAGCTATCAGGAGACCCGCCCCTGGGCACGGTCGATCAAGAACAAGGTCGAGGTGCGCGAGATGCCGCCGTGGCACATCGATCCGAAGGTCGGCGTGCAGGGGTTCAAGAATGACCGGTCGTTGAATGAGGATGAGATCGCCACAATCGCGAAGTGGGTCGACAACGGCGCACCGCGGGGCAATCCCGAAGATGCACCGCCACCGGCCGAGCTGCAGGAGTTCGGCGCCTGGACGATCGAGCCGGATGTCATCGTGACCTCGCCACTGCACACCGTACCGGCCGAGGCAGGTGACTGGTGGGGCGACTACGTCGTGCCGTCGGGAATTACAGAAGACCGCTACATCCAGGCCATCCAGACCAAGGCGGGCGATCTGCGGGTGGTGCACCACGCGCTGACCTATGCCGTGACCGACCCCGAGGCGCCATTGAGCGACAGCTCCGGGGACGCCTTCCTGAACGAATACGCGGTCGGCAAGAACGCAGACGTGTATCCGGAAGGGACCGCGCGGCTGTTCGAGGCGGACTCGCGCGTGCGGTTCAGTTTCCACTACCACTCGATCGGTGAGGAAGTGACCGAACAGACCGAGCTCGGCATGGTGCTCAATCCAGTGGGATTCGAGCCGGACCACATTCTCTATTCGCGGCAGCTCGGCCAGGCCGGCGAGCTCGATATCCCGGCTGGGCAGGTGACGCGCCACGACGGCTACGCGAAGATGTATCTGCCCGGTAGGCTCACCGGGTTCCAGCCGCACATGCACTTTCTGGGGACACGCCAGTGTCTCGAGCTGATTTACCCGACGGGCGCGACCGAGATGGTCAGCTGCGCGAACTTCGATTTCAGCTGGCACATCGTCTACAACTACGAAGATGACAAGCAGCCGGTGTATCCGGCCGGGACGACCCTGCACGTGCTGAGCTATCACGACAACACCGAGGGGAATCGCGGCAACCCCGATGCGAAGAACTGGACCGGTGGCGGGAGTCGGGGCGTCGACGAGATGGCGTTCGCGTGGATCAGCTGGTACGACCTCAGCGAGGAGGAGTACGCGGCTGAGCTCGAGGCGAGGAAGTCGGCGACCGACAACGACTAGGCCGTCGGGCCCCCGTCTGTGTAATGAGGAACATGGCCCTCTGCGGGAGCGAAACGCTTTCGCAGGGGGCTTTTCGTAGCAATTGTTGACGTGCTCACGGTAGCTGGACAACCAAGTGGGAAGATGATGCGGAAGGTGATCATGAAGTGCTTAACCCAGCGGGTACCACAAGCGGCGCTCGCCGGTGGATTGGTCGTCGTCATGGTGTTTGGTGCCGCGGCGAGTGGGCGTGCCCAGATCAATTCGCGTGACGTCCCGATCGTGACGCAGCCGCAGCAGCGGTTCAATACGGGACAAGACGTGCAGCCGATCTTCGAAGGCTGGACCCACAATGACGATGGGAGCTACAACTTTCTCTTTGGCTATCTCAACCGCAATTATGCGGAGCGGCCGCACGTGCCGATCGGCGAGAACAACTTCTTCTCGCCCGGTGAGCAGGACCGCGGTCAGCCCGCCTACTTCTATCCGCGGACGAATAGGTACCAGTTCGAGGTGCGCGTGCCAGCCGACTTTCCACCTGACGCCGAGCTGACGTGGCAGGTCACCCATCGCGGTAGCACCCAATATGCTTACGGGTGGCTGCAGGCCGAATGGGAGATCGACGTGAACACGATCACGTCGAATGGTCGCACGCAATTTGGCCGCAGTTTCGAGGAGCTGTACGCCGACGTGCCGCCGACCATCTCCGTCGAGGCGAGCCAGGCGTCGATTAGCGTCGACCAGCCCCTGACGCTGACCGCACGGATGACCGATGATGAGATCCCGGTGCCACTACCCGAGCGGGACCCGGACGCGTTCCGGCGTCGGCGCGAGCCAACGCTGATTCCGCCAGATGATGCGCCGGCCATGCCGGACAATATCCCGCAATATTCGCGACACAACGTGCCACGCAACCACCTGTCGGTGCTGTGGGTCGTCTTTCGCGGTCCGTCCGATGCCGAGTTCTCGCCGGAGGGGTACCAGGAGTGGGAAGAGGGGATGGACGGGGACGGATGGACCTCCGGCACTTTCGAGTCCACCGTGACCTTCAGCGAGCCTGGCACCTACACGCTACGCGCTTTCGGCAGTGACGCGCTGCTCATCTCGAAGGCCAATGTCACCGTGACGGTGACCGAGTAAAGTCTGTGATGCGTGAGGGCAGCCGCGTGGCTGCCCCCGCTCATCTTGTCATTTTGGGCGCCCTGCTAACGCCTCCTGCCACTGCCCCCGTGGCCCTCCGGTTGCTCCTGCCTGCTGTCTGGTGAGGCGGTCGCCCGCGCGATCAGAAACACGGCAATTATCAGCAGCGTGGCGCCCACCGGCGCCGCCAGAATGCCCAGACCCGGGTCCCCAGCGTAGAAGCCGACGCCGCCGAGGAAGAAGCCGCCCGGCAGCAGGACCGAGGCACCGATGAGGCTCGAGGAGACCGGCTTCTGAGAGCCGGCGGCCACACCCGGGAACAGACGAAGACACAGCGCGTAGAGGACGTGGACCAAACCCAGCAGCGCCCCGTGGGCGTGGGCCAGCGTCCACATGAGGCGCCGGGTCTCGTTCGACACGTCGAGGTACAGGCCGATCTTGAACCCGTGCAGCACCTCGAGCACGAAGCCGAGGATGAGAAAGCCCACCAGAGACCACCAGCCGACACGCAGGTGGCGCCTGGCGTAATCCACGGCGGGGTCGGTGTCTCGAGCCATCATTCCCTGAGGAACAGCGGGCGCCTGTCGCGCTGGTCGAAGAGCTGTCGCATGGCGTCGACCCGGAGCTCGCCGTCGGCATCGACGAGAAGCTCGGCGTCGCGCCGTTGCCGCGAGGCCGGACTGGCCCGCCATGCACTCAGTACCCGCACGGCCACGTCGACCCGGTCCTGTTCTGGGCCGTCGAAGTCATACGCCATGTCGGCGTACCCAGGGAGGCTCCGTAGCGACCGCGCGGCGATGAACCGCACGGCGTCGTAGCGGTCGCCAAGCGCCTCGCCCAGATGCGGCACCATCCAGCTGGTGCCGGAGGCCTCCTGCGCCGGCGCCCACCCCATGCTCTGAGCGGTGAGCGCGCGCAGACCGGCGTCACCGCTCAGTATCCAGAGCAGCGAAGCCGCAACGGTGCGGTTCGCACCGCCCAGCTCTGGCACCGGTGTGCCATACCAGTCGTGCAGCTTGTCGGCGGTCCAACCCACGGTTCTGTCGAGATGACAGAGGTTGCAGGCATTCGGGCGGCCGAGCTCGGCCGTTTCGGTGGCGGTCGGGCTGCTGATGGTGTGACTCCGCTCCGTCTTGAGGAGCCCGTATGCGGTGTAGGGCATGTGGCAGTTGTAGCAGCTGCTGCCGGACGACTCCGCCGGATGCCGCGTGTGGGCCGTGACGTCGCCCCGCATCGGCTCGTGACACTGCAGACAGGCGTCGTTGCCCGCCATGTCGGTCGACACCTGGTGCGTGTCGGCCCACTCCGACACCGGTCGTGGGTCCTCGGCGGTCTTGTGCAGCGTGTGACATGAAAAGCAGGTCAGCGTGTGGTCAGGTTCGGTGGCATCGCGGAAGCAGGGAGAGTCGATCAGGCCGTTGTATTCTCGTCCAGACACCCGGACCATGCCGTCAGGCCAAAAGGAGCCGCGCACGAAGTCCGGGTCGTCATTCACCAAAGTGCGGATCTCTGTCGAGCTCCTATCCACCGAGGGCTGCGCGATAAAGCGTGTGTCCCGCAGCTCGTCTCCCGGTCGATATGGCAGCCCGGCACTGTTGGCGTGGCGTTCGTCTGCCGCGTCATAGAACTCCCAGACGCTGTGGCATTGCCCGCACACCTGTGACGAGCGCCGGGGGTCGAGGAGGCTCGGTTGCACGATGGTGGGGTCGTCGTCTCCAGCGAGGTGGAGGCCATAGCGACGGAGGGGATTCCGGTTTGCGGCGATATGGGCCTCGGCCGGTCCATGACAGGACTCGCAGGCGATGCCGAACTCCGCCACGGTCGTGTCGATCGTCTGCAGCTCGAACGCTTCGGACCGGTAGGGCGTGTCGAACGCCGTCTTGCCCTGGGTGGTGTGACACACGATGCAGATCGCGTTCCAGTGCCCGTTCAACATGGCGAGCGACTGCTGGGGCGGGTGCAGCACGACGGCGCTACGCGAGGCCCACCGCTGCTCTTCGATGAGATACACGCTCGGGAGTACGTTCAATCCGCGGTCGTGCCCCGTTTCGTACCAGTAGATGTTCTGGTGATGAGACCCGGTGATCATCACCACCCGTCTCGTGATACGGGGACGGTCAGATTCGGCTCCTTCCCACCCCGGGTCGTCAAATTCCGCCCAGTACTCGTCTCCGTCGCGTTCGAGTAACATCGGTTGTCCATGGGTGTTCTCGACGCGTACCCGGTCGAAATCGGCACGCACCGTCTCCGGTGTGGCGACCTGGGTCATCGTGCGGTGAAACGACCCAAACCAACTGTCGTACTCTGCGGGGTGACAGGCCTTGCAGGTGTCGGAGGAGACATACCCGTCGCCGTCCACTTGGATGGGCCGGGTGTCGATTTCCGATTCGGGGACGTCACGGGCTCCGGTGGTCGCCAAGGCGACCCCGAGTCCGGCCGAGGCGAGTAGCAGCACGGCCGCCGGCACAAAGCGGAGCGGACCGCGCGCCGATTCCATCGAACCGCTGGAGCCCTCTGGCCGCGGCCGGTCGCGCTGAGGTCGAGACATTCAGGAGTACTCGGAAACCCTGCAGCAGGGCCGTGACCTCGCGCCCTGGTCAGCGTCGTCACCCTGCCTCGCAGCGCTCTCGTGCAGCAGCTCGTGGTGAAAGTGCGTCAGACTTTCACCACGAGCCTCGAGAGGCGCCCAGCGAGCTCAGTTGGCAGCGAAACAGTAGAAGTATCCGTTGCCGCCGGTCGCGATCAGATTGGCCTGGCTGCATCCGCGCGAACCATGCGCCGAGTTCCAGGAGTTCGGGTTTGCGCCGCCGCCGGTGCGGTCGAAGTGTCCGACCATGGCGCTTCCGGTGCCGCCGTCGGCGCTCGAGGTCCAGTTGCTGCACGCGTCCGTGTCTGACGAGGCGGTCCCGTCGAGATTGGAGCCGGTCAGGATGTCGTGCTGGTTCGGGTCGTCGCCGCGCCCATTGGTCATCTCACCCTTCTCGTTGAGCACCGTTTCCTTGGTCAGGTTGTTCTCGTAGTGGAGCTGGTCGAGGTCTCGCGCGACGACGACACCCGCAACGTTCTGCCACGGACCAGAGCCAATGCGGTCGCGGGCGTTGACGCCGCCTGAGCCGGTGGTGCTGAGATAGGCACGCCACGTCTTGTTGCCCCCGCCGACCGCCGCCGCCAGTGACTGGCAATGCGCATCGGCGCCGGCCAGCGCGCCCAGGTCGGCGCCGCTGCCGGAGCCGACGCTGGTCAGGAAGAACGTCATGTCGGAGGCCTGGGCGAGCGCCGGCGAGGCGCTCAGCAGACAGAGCAGGGTTGCGGCGCAGAGCAGCTGCAAGATTCTCATTCTACGTTCTCCTTGTCGTGTTCCCCGTGCACAGGATGGTCGGGGCGAGTTGTCGCGCATCTCTCGTAACTATCGTTTCTATGAGGGAGATTATAGCCGGTGACCCGGCCCGTGGCCCAGTGCCGACCGACTGTTGCGTATAATGTTCTCTGCCTTCGCCAGCCTTCTGACAGGAAAGACCGGAACTGCATGAATCCGCCAAGAGAATCTGCTGTCGTCGCCGTCGGAGTCCTGCTGTTAGCGGGGGCATTGCTGACGGGGTGCGGGGGCTCCAATAACCCGACTGCACCGACCGATACCACGGACCCGGCCTCGATTCCGGATTTCACCATCACGGACCTGCTTGTCGGCGCCGGTATTGCGGCCGCGAACGGAAATTTCCTGACCGTTGAATTCACGGGATGGTTGTATGACGATACGCTGCCCGACAACAAGGGCACGCAGTTCGAAACGACGGAAGGGACCCCTATCACGATCGTGCTGGGTGTGGGACAGGTGATTCCGGGGTGGGATCTGGGATTGGTCGGAATGCGTGTGGGGGGCGAGCGGCGTCTCGTTCTTCCACCCACCCACGGTTTCGGCACGCTTGGGCCGACCGGTGTTCCGGCGAATGCGTCTCTCGTGTTCGATATTGAGTTGCTGCGTGTTGACGAGGCCCCGGCGTTCACCATCATCGACCTCGTCGTCGGAACAGGGGCCGAGGTGGTCAGCGGCAACACGTTGTCGGTGGAGTTCACGGGATGGCTCTACAACCCGACCAAGCCCGACAACAAGGGTACGCAGTTCGAGTCGACGAGCGGCAGCCCGTCGACGGTCTTGATCGGCGCCGGTGGCGTCATTGACGGCTGGGATCAGGGCCTCCTCGGTATGCGCGTGGGTGGCCAACGGCGCCTCATCATCCCGCCCGAGCTCGCATTCGGTTCGAGCGGGTCTCCCAATACTGTGATTCTGCCGGGCGCGACGCTTGTTTTCGATATCGAGCTGTTGAGCATATCGTAGAGCCTGGTGAATTAGGGGTGTGAGCCCATATGGTGCCACGAACAGGATTCGCCCGGTTTGGCGTTGAAGGTACGAGCATGGTGAGGACACGGCTTTTGGTCGGACCGCTGTTGTTGGCGGGCTTCATGGTGGTGCTGTCGGTTGGGGGCGTCGCCCAGGAGCGATCCGGTGCAGATTGGCGACAGTGGGGTGGTCCGGACCGCAACTTCATCGTCGACGCCCGTGGCCTCGCAGAGAGCTGGCGCGAGGATGGGCCGCCGGTGCTGTGGAGCCGGCCGCTGGGCACGGGACACTCGTCGATTCTCGCCTCAGATGGCAAGCTCTTTACCTTGTACCGGGTCGGCAACGGTCGCGGTCGGCAGGGGCCGTGGGAGGCCGAGGAGGCGGTGATTGCCCTGGACGCGTCGACCGGCGAGACGATCTGGGAATACACATACCCGTCCCGGCTCGAGGATACGAGCTTTGGGTCGGGACCACACTCTACACCGCTGCTGGTCGGCGACCGGTTGTTCGCGACGGGCACGAACAAGCAGCTCCACGCTTTTGCGGCCGATACCGGTGAGCTGCTCTGGTCGCACGATCTGGTGGCAGACTTCGGCGCACCCCCGTTGCTGGTCCGGCCGCGGATAAAGGCAGGCTACGGGTGCAGCCCGGTCGCCTACCGCGACACCATCATCTGCTCGGTGGGTGGGCCGGGGCAGTCGGTAATGGCGTTCCGCCAGAGCGATGGCGCTGTGGTGTGGAGGAGCGGAGACTTCCTGATTTCGGAAGCGCCGCCGCTCGTCATCGATCTCGATGGCCAGGACCAGCTGGTAATCCTGGCCGGGGGTACCCTCAACGGGCTCGACCCGGTCACCGGACGCCTCCTGTGGACCCATCCGCACGATCCAGGGAACGACTTCAATTTCATGGTGCCGCTGTGGGGGGACGACCACATCATCTTCGTGTCGTCCGGCTACAAGACCGGCAGCCGTGCGCTCCAGCTGACCCGCGTCGGTGACACGACACGGGTCGAGGAGCTCTGGTACGACCCGCAGCTCCAGTTCATGTTCCTGAATCCGATACGTGTCGGGAACTACGTTTACGGGACCGACGGCACCTTCGGTCCGGCGTTCATGACCGGTGTCGATATTCGGACCGGCGAGACGGTCTGGCAGGAGCGCGGCTTCGCGCGCTCGACTCTGTTGCACGCCGACGGCAAGACGATCATCGTCGACGAGGATGGCGATCTGGCGTTGGCGCGCCTGACACCGGACGGGATGACCCTGCTGGCTCGTGCGCCGCTGTTCGAAACCGTCGCCTGGAGCGCGCCGACGCTCGTTGGCACCACCCTCTACGTGCGAGACCGCGAGAAGATTGTCGCCCTCGACCTGGGCGCAGAGTGACGGGGCATCACGCGATGTGTAGACCGTGCGGTCGTGATCGCCGACCAAGAGGTCGTGTTGTGCGTGTCATGACGGTGCTGCTCTGCGCGTTCGTCCTGTTCCCGGTCGCGGTGGCCGTGCGCGCGCAGACACCGTCGGAGATTTTCGATCAGGCGGTGGCCGACTTCAGCGTGGGACGGGTCGAGGAGGCGGTCGTCGGGTTCGACCAGGTGGCCAGGGCGCAGCCCGGCAGGGCGCCGCAGCTATGGCAACGGGGGATCGCACTCTACTACGCCGGGCGGTACGAAGACTGCCGGCGTCAGTTTGAATCTCACCTGACGGTGAACCCCAATGACGTCGAGAACTCAGCCTGGCACTTTCTGTGTGTCTCGCGCGCCGAGTCTCCCGAGGCGGCCCTGGAGGCGCTCCTCCCGGTCGGGCCCGATTCGCGCAGCCCGATGCGGGAGATCTACGAGATGTTCGCCGGGCGGATGATGCCGCAGGATGTGCTCTCGGCCGCCGCCGGACAGCCGCAAGCGCGTTTCTACGCCCACCTGTATCTCGGTCTCTATCATGAGGCGCTTGGCCGGACGGTGGCGGCGCTTGAAGAGATCCTCCTGGCGTCGGACGATCGATTCGCTGCAGTGGGCGGTTACATGCACATGGTCGCGGTGGTGCATCGCAACCTCTTGGTGACAACGACGACGGGCGCTCGCTAGCGGCTAGGCCCGAGTCATTCCCTGCGCAGCAGCCGAATGCGGTGCGCCTCGCTGTCGCCGACGTAGAGGCCGGCGGCACCAGCAAAAACACCATGCGGTCGCGCAAGTCGGCAACGCTGCGGGTCTGGTTCCGGCCCGTCTCCCCGTTGCCCGTCGCCCAGCACCGTGGAGATGACACCGCGCCCGATGTCGATCATCCGGATAACGTGATTCTCCGTGTCGGCGATATACAGCTGACCGTCTTCGTAGGCCAGTCCCTTGGGTCCGCCCAGCGTGGCTTGCGTGGCCGGTCCGCCGTCGCCGGTGTGGCCCGGTTCGCCGGTGCCGGCCACGTGGTGGATCGTCTCGGTGCCCAGATCGATTCGATAAATCGCATTCCCTTCGCGCAACGCCAGATACAAGTTGCCGTCCGGGTCGAGTGCCATCGCGCGTGGGCCGTTTAGCGGTGTGCCGGCGAGTGGTGCGCCATCCGGTGTCGGCTCTCGTGCCCCGGTGCCGGCCCATGTCTCGATGATCCCGGTGGTTGGGTCCACCCGGCGGATCCGGTGATTGCCGACGTCGCAAATGAGCAGCCGGCCCTGCGGGTCGAACGCGATGCTGTGGGGCTGGCGCAGCTCGGCGGCGGTGGCGGGACCGCCGTCGCCAGAAAAACCGGCCTCACCGGTCCCGGCGACGGTCGAGATGATGCCCGTGGCTGCGTCGACGCGCCGAACCGCATGGTTGTCCCGTTCGACGATATAGAGGTGCCCGTCGCTGTCGAACTGGATCTCGTGCGGCATGTTCAACGCGGCGGCGGTGGCTGGGCCCCCGTCGCCGCTGTAGCCGCGGATGCCGTTACCGGCGACCGTCGTCGTGCTTCCGGTGGCCAGGTCGAGGCGCCGGATCCGCTGGTTGTCCAGATCGCAAAAATACAGCGCATCGTCCGGTCCTACGACGACCCCGTAGGGGTTGGCGACCTGCGTCTCAGAGAGACCCGATTCACCTGTGCCGATTACCGTCGTGACCGTCGCCGCGTCGAGCGAGCCCCCGAGCGCGAGGACGGCAGCCGCCAGGCTGATCCACTGCCTCATTGTGTCTCCTGCCTCCAGAGAGTCATCCGTCATAGCCTGGCACGCACTGCGCGGGCGCGGGCGTCGAGCGCCGCGGCGTCCTCCTCGCGACCGATCGCACGCAGCACCACGGCATACTCGTCCAGCACCGTCAGAAGGTGGTCCTGGTCTGGGTCCGGTGTGTCGAGCAGGATCGCGAGCACTTCGCGGTAGAGCGGTTCCGCGTCCGTATATCGTGTTTGCTGGAGGTAGAGGCCGGCCAGCGCCGTCCGGACGACGAGCACGTCGAAATGATACGGCCCCAACTCCCACTCGAGTGTCTCGAGTGCGCGCAGATAGAGCGGCTCCGCCTCCTCGACGCGGCCGAGGACGGTGTAGAACGTGGCGAGGTCGACGACAAAGCGGGCGACGCGAGGCGCGTCCGGACCATCTATTCGTTCGAGCAGCGCCAGCGTTTCGAGGTAGAGCGGCTCTGCCTCGTTGTCGCGGGCCAGGGCGTGGTAGAAGTCCGCCAGGTTCCCGAGCGTCAGAGCCAGGCGCGGGTCTAACGACTCGAAATCGGCGGCGACCTGTTCTGCCGCCAGAAACCACTGCTCCGCTTCCTGGTAATTTCCGTCCTGATAGGCGAAGGCGGCCGCCTCCATGTATTGTTCCCAGCTCTCAGTCTGGCAACCCACGATGGTCGCCACGAGCCCGGCTAGCAGGACAGCCCGGTGTGTCGCCGTCAGAGCCCGACGCTGACGACCGTTACCGGTCATGGTTGTCGCGGTTGGCACGGCTCGGACCACTGCTCGCATGGGCCGAGGTCCGTCAGTCTGTTGTAGACCATCGTGCTCGTGGCGTCGCCATCGGACGTGGTCGTGGTCGCTTCGATTGTCAGCGTCCCGCCGTCGGCGCTCATCGAAACGGCTCGTCGGACGCCGAGGATGGTCGACCCGCCACCGGCGGTTGCTCGGCCGCCCTGGGCGACCAGGGTCGCTCCGTCCCAACGGGCCACGACCGTCATCGTGTCGTCTGGGCCGACAGGAATGACCGTCTCACTGTCGGGTCTGTAGATCCGCGCTTCGCTGGTGTTCCACTCGCTCTGTAGCGCCAGGTCGCCATTGGCCGCATGCGTGACGTGCAGACGCTCCGGTGTCCCAACGGCCCCGAGCACGCCAAAACCAGCCTCTGCGACGATTTGGCTCGCGCCCTCGTTCAGGACCCAGGTTCCGGAGAAGTTTGGTGTCTGGGCCGCGACTGACGGTGCCTGGGCTGCTAGGCAGATGGCAAGGACGGCGATGACGGGCGCGGTGCGATGCATCGGTTCTCCACTGTCGCAGGAGGCAGACGGACGAGTCCCGAGATTATAACGTGCAGTTCCCTAGACGATGGAAACGCATGGCACGGAGCCCTGGTGCCCTACGAGCTCGCGGTATAGACTGCCTCCAGTTGGGTCGGCCGCATGAGGAGGACGGTGATGTCGACTATCGGAGCGGATTCAGAGTTGCGGGACGAGATCACCGTGCGATGGAACTGGCTCGAAGCGGAGCCGGACCCGTGTGTGGTGGTGTCCGAACGAATGGAGTTCGTCTACGCGAACGCGCCGGCGCGCGCGTTGGTGCCCGATCAGTGGTTCGGCAAGCACTGTTTCGAGCTGTTGCCGGTTGTCGACGAGACCTGCGCCTTTCACTGTCCGAAGATCACCTCGGTCACCAAGGCGACCGAGGTGGTCTACTGCGAGGAGACCATCTGCATGCAGGGGCAACACTGCGACGTGTTTGGCGTGGGGCTGATCCCGCTCGGCACCGGTCGCGCCGATCGCGCCCGCGCGGTGCTCCTCATGCGCGGCAAGAACGTCGTCAAGCCAGAGCCGGAATTCGAAGGGCGGCTTCTCCGCGATGCCGAGGCGGTGCGGGACCGTATCGTGGCGCAAGGCGCGTGATGCTGGCACGGTTGCTCACGCTGGCGATACTCGTGGTCCTGCTGGCTGGCTCATTCGCCACGGCGCAGACGGAGGAATGGCGCGCCTACAGTGCAGACGCCGCCGGAACGAAGTATTCGTCGCTCGACCAGATCAACGCCGACAACGCCGGCGCCCTGCGGGTCGCCTGGCGGCAATCGACGATTCCAGACGCAATTCGGCAGGATCGCAGCGTGCGGCCGCCATCGGTGGTGCAGAACACGCCGCTGATGGCCGATGGGCGCCTGTATGTGAGTACCGCGCTGGGCACAGTTGCCGCGCTCGACCCGACGACCGGCGCGGTCGTCTGGTTCGATCCATTGCCCGAGGGCGAGACGCGGCGCGGCAGCGCGAGTCGCGGGGTCGCGTACTGGGAGGATCGAGAGAGTAACGACGCGAGGGTCATCGCGGTCGTCGGGTCGAGCCTGGTCGCCTTCGAAGCGCGCACCGGGGCACGCTACCCGAGTTTCGGGGTCGGCGGGGAAGTGGATCTGACCCAAGGCTACGATACCCGGACCGTGACGCAATTCGCGTGGCGGTCAGCCCCGCTGGTGGCCAACGACGTCGTCATCATCGGCTCGGCCATGACAGATTTCGTCAACGAGACGATGCCGGCCCGCAAGGAAATGCCGCCGGGCGACGTTCGGGGATTCGACGTCCGAACAGGTGAGCAGCTGTGGATCTTTCACACGGTGCCTCAGGAGGGCGAGGTCGGGAACGAGACGTGGCTGACCAGCCCGAACGAGGATCGCGCGTCGTGGGAGTACACCGGAAATACGAACATGTGGGCCTGGCCGAGCGCCGACGAAGAGCTGGGTTATGTCTACCTGCCGCTGTCCACGCCAACCAACGACTACTACGGTGGACACCGGCCCGGCGACAACCTCTTTGCCGAAAGTCTCGTCTGCCTCGATGTCCGAACTGGTAAGCGAGTCTGGCACTTTCAGGCGGTGCATCACGGGCTTTGGGACTACGACTTTCCGGCGGCGCCCAACCTGATCGACATCACCGTTGAGGGTCGCGAGATCAAGGCGGTTGCCATCGTCAGCAAACAAGGTTTCACGTACGTCTTCGACCGGGAGACCGGGGAACCGGTCTGGCCGATCGAGGAACGTCCGGTGTCGGCCGGCACCGTGCCGGGTGAGTGGTATGCACCAACCCAACCGTTTCCCACGAAGCCGCCGCCGTTCGACCAGCAGGGCGTTTCGATTGACCAACTGATCGACTTCACGCCGGAGCTGCGCCGTGAGGCGGAGAAGATTCTCGCCGGTTATGTCTCCGGGCCACTGTTTACGCCCCCGACGATCGTTGAAGCGACGCCGGACGGCACCAAGGGGACGATTCAGGCACCCGGGCTGGTCGGCGGAGCAGACTGGAGCGGCGCCGGGGTGGATCCAGAGACCGGTATCCTCTATGTTCCGACGGTTCGTACTCCGGCCGTTGTCGGGTTGACGAAATCGGAACATCCTCGCTCGAATGTCGATTTCGTGATGCGGGCGCTGGATATCGCCGAGGGCCCGCAGGGGCTACCGCTCTTGAAGCCGCCGTATGGCAGCCTTGTTGCTATTGACCTGAACGCGGGGGAGATTCGTTGGCGTGTTCCCAATGGCGACGGGCCACGGGACCATCCGGCGATCCGACACCTGAATTTGCCGCCCCTTGGGCAGGCCGGGCGAGTGTCTCCGCTGGTCACCAGCACGCTGGTCTTTCTCGGAGAGGGGGTCGACCGGGGCATGGTGCTGTTGCCGGAGCAGGTGGGGGGTAAGCAGTTCAGGGCCTATGACAAACAGACTGGTGCCGTGGTCGCCGAGGTGGAGCTGCCCGGGGGGACCAGCGCGGCGCCGATCACGTATGTGGCCGACGGCAAGCAATACATCGTGGTCGCAGTAGGCTGGAGCGATATGGAGAGCGAGTGGGTAGCGCTGGCGCTTCGATGAGGAGCGCTTCCAGAAGTCAGGAGACAGGAGGCAGGAGAAGTCGGATGGCTTCACCAGCCATCAATGTCGGCTGAGACTGGAGACCGCCGGGTTGTAGATGAGGAGAAGGGCGATGACGAAGAGCAGGCTTGGATTCGTCGGTGTGGTTGGGGTTGGGCTCGCCGTGTGCGTGATGGTCTTTGTGGCAGGACTTGGTGCCAGGCAGGCGGCGGTACAAATTGACAGTGACGACATCGGCGGGGTGGTGATGGGAGCGAATGGTCCGGAAGCCGGTGTCTGGGTCATAGCCGAGACGACCGACCTGCCCACGCGGTTCAATCGTACGGTCGTGACCGACGACCAGGGGCGCTATGTAGTGCCGGACCTCCCGGCGGCGACTTATGACGTCTGGGCGCGCGGCTACGGGCTGGTCGACTCCGCCAAACAGCAGGCGTCGCCTGGGGGCAGAGTCGACCTGACGGCGGTGGTCGCGCCCGACGCGAGCGCCGCCGCCCAGTACTACCCGGCCGGCTACTGGTATTCGCTCCTCGAGGCGCCGGGCCCGGACGAGTTCCCGGGCACCGGACCGGAGGGCAACGGCATTTCGGCGAGCATCAGCAGCCAGGCTGCCTGGCTGCGCGGGCTGAAGTCGGGCGGGTGCACCGCCTGTCACGCCCTGGGCAACAAGGCGACCCGGGAGATTCCCCCGCAGCTTGGCGAGTTCGACTCCCTGGTGGAGGCCTGGGACCGGCGGATTCAGTCAGGCCAGGCGGGTGGCAGCATGAGCGGCGCGCTCGATCGGATGGGACGGCAGCGTGCGCTCCAGATGTATGCCGATTGGACTGGCCGGATCATGGCCGGCGAGCTGCCGGAGGCGCCGCCACGTCCACGCGGCGTCGAGCGGAACGTCGTCATCACCCAGTGGGACTGGGCCGACCCGAAGGCCTATCTGCACGATGAAGCGTCGACAGACAGACGTGACCCGACCGTGAACGCCAACGGTCCGATTTATGGGGCGCTCGAGGCCAGTGCCGACTACGTGCCGGTGCTCGATCCGGTGGCGAATGCGATCCGACAGGTGCCAGTGCCGGTGCGCGATCCGAACACGCCGCTGGCGGCCGGGCCCCCGCTCGCGCCGTCACCCTACTGGGGTGACGAAGCGATCTGGGAGAGCCAGGCCAATATTCACAACCCGATGCTCGACCAGGACGGGCGCGTCTGGCTGACCTCGAGGGTCCGTGGCCCCAGCAACCCGCCGATGTGTCTGGAAGGGTCGGATCATCCCTCGGCCAGGGTGTTCCCCAACGCGCGCGCCGGTCGTCATCTGGCGGTCTATGACCCGTCCGACGAGGAGATGACACTGATCGGGACCTGTTACAGCACGCATCATCTGACGTTTGCCGAGGATGCGGACAACACGCTGTGGACCAGTGGGGGCGGTCAGGTCATCGGGTGGCTGAACACCCGCCTGTTCCTGGACACCGGTGACGAGGAGGCGGCCCAGGGCTGGAGCCCGCTGGTGCTCGACACCAATGGGAACGGTCGACGCGACGCGTGGACCGAGCCGGGCGAGCCGATCGACCCGTCGAAGGACACCCGGATTCGCTCCGGGTTCTACGGCGTGTCGGTCGATCCCAATGATGGCTCGGTCTGGGGGTCGTCGCTGGGTATGCCGGGGGCGCTGCTGCGGTTCGTGCCGGGGGACAACCCGTCGGAAACCGGGCTGACCGAGATCTTCGAGGTGCCGTTCGACAATCCGCGGGCGAGCGAGCAGCACGTCTACTCGCCACGAGGCATGGATATCGACCGGAGCGGCGTGGTCTGGACGCCGCTGGCCAGCGGCCATCTGGCTAGCTTCGAAAGGAGCAAGTGTTCCGGTCAGCTCAACGGTCCGACCGCCACCGGCCAGCACTGCCCCGAGGGCTGGACCTTTTACGAGGAGCCGCTGCCGCAGATGAAGGGGATCACCGAATCTGGAAGCAGCGAGGGCAGTTACTACGCCTGGGTCGACCAGTTCGACACCTTCGGGCTCGGCCGAGACATCCCCATCAGCACCGGCAACGCATCCGAGGCCCTGCTGGCGCTTCGAGACGGCGAGTGGGTGGTGATGCGGGTGCCCTATCCGCTGGGCTTCTACACCAAATGGATGGATGGGCGTATCGACGATCCAGGCGCCGGGTGGAAGGGCAAAGGCCTGTGGGCTACCTGGAGCACACGGGCGCCGTTCCACGCCGAGACTGGAAAGGGCACGCCGAGCAAGGTGGTCAGGTTCCAACTTCGCCCAGACCCGCTGGCGAAGTAAGGGTCCGCGCAAGAACAAGTGCCCGTTTTAGGGTGTCGAGGCGCCCGGCTGGCAAGGCGCGACGAGGGAAAATACCGGCAGTATTTGACCCCGCTGAACCGAAGCCCAACACCGCCAGAGGGGATGCATCGGCGGCCAACAGATGGGAAGTTATTCTTGCGAGGGCCCTAAGTTGCACAGGAGGCTGGAGACAGGAGACAGGACAAAGAGGTGGGCCACGTCAGCTTCCGTCCTTACTTGTCTCGGGCAGCGCTCGAGGTCGTGTCGGCGTCACGGGTGCCGACCACGTCGTGACGATTCAAGAGCTCCTGCTGCAGGCGGGTCGTTACCCCTGGACTCTTCTGGGTGTGTTCGTCTCCGTGCCGCTCGCGACCTGGGTGGTGGGGCGTCTCCATGGACGCGGTCAAGGCGGGACGACGCCGTGGAGATACCTCTACGCCACCCTGATTTACATCAGCTGCGCGCCAGGGCTGTTTGCCGCCGTGGTCACGACGTACACGCTCTTCTTCACATCCGTCAACCTGCTCGAGGTCAACGCACTGGTGTACTTGCTGCCAGTCGCCTCGATGGTCGTAACATTGGTGCTGCTTGGCCAGAACGTCGACTTTGCCGCGGTCCCGGGGTTTCACCGGCTCTCTGGTTTGATGACGCTCATCGGCGTCAGCTTTGCCGTGGCTCTGGCGATTTCGAAGACCCGGTTGTGGCTCTTCTTTGGCGGGTCGATTTTCTTGCTCTTCGCTATTGCTGCGGTGGCGTTTGGGTTCATGAAATGGGGCGCTCACGCGTTGTTTCGACGTCGCGCTGATCCGAGGGAACGCCCGCCCGACTTCAGAGACGAGCTGGGGCGACATCGCTAGCACCTCTTCGGCGTCGGTCCGCGAATTGCGACCCTTGTTGTTTCCTGCTAGTGTCGTACCAGAGATTCAGTGCAGACAGACGAGCGAGAGCGTCCCATGGGCTTGACAGATCGACTGTTCGGCAAGAAGAAAGTGGATGAGGGGCCGGATCCGCTTGCCGACCTGGTCCTGGAGAAGCTCAAAGTTGGCTATCTCGTGGATTACGACCTGCAGACCTGGCAGGTGACCAACTATTGCCGGTACGACTTCTCTGGCAAGGATGACAGCGTCGAAGAGTGGGAGCTGACGGCCGCCGGGGAGCAGCGCTATCTTGAGCGGGCCGACGGTGCCTGGTCGCTCTCCAGGAAGATTGCCATCGGTGACATCGACGGCGACATTCGGCGCCACATCCTCGACCACGAAGATCCACCCGAGCGGATCGTATTCGAGGGTACGGAGTTTCACATCGACGCCTCCTACGCCGGTCAGATGTTCCCTGGTGGGACGGGCACCGGGGCAGATCTGTTTCGGTGGGAGTTTCTGGATGGGGCCGAGACGACGTTTGTCGGTATTGAGCAGTGGAGCGAGTCCGAATTCGCGGCGGCGGCCGGTTTCGTCGTGGAAGACTACCAGTTCACCCACATCTTGCCGGGGAGTCTGCAGTGAAGCTCTGCCTCACATCGTCGAGCGTCTCAGGCCAGGCGGTGCCGTTCCGTCTGGTTCCCGTTCTGGCCACTCTGATCGCCATCGGCATGGTCACGGTGGCGTGCGATACCACGACGCCGCTCGAGCGCCTGCAGGGGCAGCTCGAGCAGTACCCGGAGTACTCGGTCACTCTGCAGGACATGCGGGAGGATGGGTACTATCACCAGTACGGAGTAGTCATTGGCGAGCCTCAGGCCGGGGCTGAGGATATGGTGTACCGAGACTCCATTCTCGACTGGCAACAGGTCGGTCGCCGGACCTACGAGCAATATCAGCCCCATCTCGGAATGGTGATCCTCTCGAAGGGGCCCGATGGCGTTGTCGACCAGAACCAGCACCCGCCCGGCTATCAACAGGTCGGCAACGAGCGTTATGGTCAATGGCGCGACGAGGGCGGCGGGCGATCATTCTGGGTGTTCTACGGTCAATACGCCCTGCTGAGCCACATGATCGGAGGCTTCGGTCGCCCGATTTACCGAAACGACTGGAACGGGTATCGGAGCGCTCGAGATCGTGGCCAGACCTACTACGGTCCGGCTGGCGAGTATGGCTCGAACGGGTCGGTCACCAGGCAGACCAATCCCAACTTCTTCCGGCGACAACAGTCGCGACAAGCCGCGCGTAGCCAGTCGTTCGGTCAGCGGGTGAACGGTCGGATGTCGGGCGGAACGCGGTTCGGCGGTAAGTAGTCTCGAGGAGCGCATTATGTCGGTGGATCAGATTCTGACGGGCTTCATCTATCTGGCGGTCGTCCTCGGTCTGCTCGTTCTCGGCAAATGGCTGTACGACGGCTTGCACCGACGCTTCGTGCTCCGGACGGAGCTCGTCGAGAAGGACAACCTGGCTGTCGCGCTCGCTGTGGCGGGCTACTACCTGGGGGTAGTGATCGTACTTGGCGGCGTGGTGTCTGGGCCCGCGTCGTTCAGCGTGGCCGACGACGTGATCGGGCTCGTGATCTTCGGGGTGCTGGGGATCGTACTGCTCAATCTGTCGGCCTGGGTCAACGACACGGTGGTCTTTTCGAAGTTCGACAACGAGCGGGAGATCGTCGAAGACCGCAACGCCGGCATGGGTGCCGTCGAAGGGGGCAACTATGTCGCGGTGGGCCTGATCACGGCCGGGGCGATGTCGGGCGAAGGCGGGTTGCTCCCAGGGTTGGTCTTTTGGATTGCAGGTCTGATTGCGCTCGTCGTTGCCGGGCTGCTCTACGACAAGATCACCTCATACGATCTGCACGATCAAATCGAAAAGGACAATACTGCGGTGGGGGTCGCGTTTGCCGGCGTGTTGGTCGGATTTGGGAACATCATCCGCCTGGCGGGTGACGGCGATTTCGTCTCCTGGAACGAAAGCCTGTGGGTCTTCGGGTACTACACCGTCGTCGGGTTGATCTTGTTGCCGCTCATCAGGCTCTTCGCCGACAAGGTGCTCCTGCCGGGAGCGAGCCTGAGCGCCGAGCTTGTAAAGGACCCGCCCAACCTGGGCGCTGGGATCATCGAAGCGGCCACCTATTTCGCCGCGTCCATGTTGATCGGCTTGACGTTGTAGCGGCGCTGCGCCTGACACTGCTCGGACGATGGTCGGCGTAGGGGCCGGTACATCAGTCCAGGCTCGGCGAACGCATGACGACACCTGCCACCGTTCGCCAGGACCCATCCCAGGGCCTGGTGCTCAAAGCCTGCATCTTCGCCACCGGCCTGGCCGGTGTCGTGGCTGAATATGTGATGGCCACGCTTGCGAGCTATCTCATCGGGGATGCGGTGCTGCAGTGGACCCTCACCGTATCTCTGATGCTCTTTGCGATGGGGGTGGGGAGCCGGCTCAGTCGGTTCATTCGCGGGGCGATCCTGGATGCGTTCGTCACAGTAGAGCTCCTCCTGTCGGTGGTCTGTGCGACGAGTGCCACGCTGGCCTACTTTTTGTCCGGCTGGACGACGAACCTGGCGCCGATCATCTACGGCATCTCCGTGACCATCGGCCTCCTGATCGGCATCGAGATTCCGCTCGCGACCCGGCTCAATCAGGTGTTCGACGAGCTGCGTGTGAACATCAGCTCGGTGCTCGAATATGACTACTACGGCGCCCTGCTTGGCGGCGTGCTGTTTGCTTTTGTGGCGTTGCCGTTTCTCGGGCTCACCTACACGCCGATCGCGCTCGGCGCCATCAATCTGGTGGTGGCCGGTCTACTGTTTGCGCGTCATCGCCAGGTGTTCGCCTGGCGTCGCGTTCTGAGTGTGTCGTTTGCCGGGGCTTCGCTCTTCCTGATTGCCTTGGCCGTGCTGGCCGAGCCGATCGTGCTGTTCGGCGAGCAGCGTAAGTATCGGGACCAGGTGATCTATCAGGAGCAGACGCGCTACCAGCGGATTGTGATGACCCGGTTCCGCGACCACCACTGGCTGTATCTCGATGGTCATACGCAGTTCAGCTCCTACGACGAAGAGCGGTATCACGAGCCGCTCGTGCATCCGGCCATGCTGGCAAGTGCGGCGCGGCGTCACATCTTGATCCTGGGCGGCGGAGACGGCATGGCGCTGCGCGAAGTGTTGCGACACCCCGAAGTCATGGACGTGACTCTGGTCGACATCGACGCGGCGATGACCACACTCGGGCGGACACACGAGGTGTTGGTCGACCTGAACCAGGACGCCTTTGCCGACCCGCGTGTGTCGGTCGAGAACCAAGATGGGTACGCCTACCTGCGCGATGCCGACAACATGTATTGGGACGTCATTGTGGTGGATCTTCCCGACCCGCGAACCATCGATCTCGCCCGGCTCTACGGTCTCGAGCTCTATCGCCTGGCGCACCGGCGGCTCTCACCAGGCGGTGTCGTTGTCACCCAGGCAACGAGCCCGTTCTTCACGCGCCGCGCGTTTCTCTCGGTGAGTGCGACGATGGAGGCGGCTGGGCTGATGACCGCTTCGTATCACAACCATGTGCCGACGATGGGGGAGTGGGGATGGGTGCTGGGTATGCGCGGTCGCGATGGCACGGTGCCGCGGGACGACTGGCTCAGCCAGCGCCTCGCTGCGCTCAGTTTCGAGTCGCTGGGGACGCGCTTTCTCAATCGTGACGCGATGGTGAGCATGCTGCACTTCGGTAAAGGCTTCGACGACGAGGTCGAGGTGAGCGATGAGATCAATTTCGCGATCTTCTACTACTATCGGGACGGGGACTGGGATGTGTATTAGCGGACCCAAGGAGGCAGGAGGCAGAAGGACGCCGGAGGGCTGCGCCAGTGTTTGATTCAGTTCAGGCCGAGACGGCGTGATGAGTGTGTTCAAGACCAAGGTGGCGCACCCGTTTCTGGAGCTTCTGGCCTTTCTGCACCGGGAGAACCTTTTCCGGTTGATGGGTGTCATCGTCTTGTTGATTCTTGTCGGGGCCGCTGGGCTCACCTACTTCGAGGAGAACCGACCGTTTCCCGACGCACTCTGGTGGGCCATTGTCACCCTGACCACGGTCGGCTTCGGAGACATCTCTCCGACTTCGCCCGGCGGCCGGCTGATCGGCGTCGTGCTCATGTTTTTTGGCATTGGTGTGCTCGGCATGTTCACGGCGACTATCGCCGGTGTGTTCGTCGAGAAGCGGTTGAGGAAGGAGCGGGGCATGGGTTCGTACGACCTGGATGGTCACATCATCCTGTGCGGATGGAACGACCGGACGCGGGAGATCCTCAAGGATCTCCGGGCCGACTCGCGCGCAGCAGGCGCCCCGATCGTGCTCGTGGCCGATATCGATGCGAAGCCGGTGGTGGACGAGCAGCTCTATTTCGTGCGTGGCGAGCTGACCGAAGAGCAACTGAAGCGAGCCGGCATCGAAAAGGCGGCCACCGTTGTGCTCGTCGGCGACCGGTCCTTGGAGCAGGGGGCACGGGATGCCAAAGCGGTGCTGTCGGTGTTGACGGTCGAAAGCCTCAACCCTGACGCCTATTCGATCGTCGAGCTGGTGAGCGAAGAGAACGTCCGCCACTGCGAGCGCGCCGGCGCCGATGAGATCATCGTCGGGGCCGAGTTCAGCAGCCGTGTCATCTCGACCGCGACCCTGGACCACGGCATCTCCACCGTGTTGCGTGAGCTCTTGAGCGCCCAGGTGGGCCACGATCTCATCACCGTCCCGGTCCCGGTGGGGTTGGCGGGGCGCCCCTTCTTCGACGTGTTTTCCGATCTGAAGCGTGAAGACGGCATGATTGCCTTGGCCGTGCTGCCGCATGGAGCGGGCGACGTGGTGACGAACCCCGATGGAGATACCATCGTCAATGCGGATGATCGGCTGGTAGTCGTCTCGGCGCGTAAGCGCCACGCGTCGTGAGAGGAATGTTCGTCACAAACATGTCATTCATCGGACGCGTGGGCGTGCTGCTGAAGAGCGAGCTGTCGGGGCGGTTGGGTGCGCGCCGGTGGGGCGCCGGTGTTCGACATTCACATCGGCGAGACCCGAGCACAGATCGGGAACAAGGGCGAACGGTCGGAGAAGACACCGCGTCACGGCCTGAGGCCGCGGCGGTCGGTGGGCGTGGTGCGCCGTCACGGGATCCGGAGCTGGCAGAGTATTATGCCAACCTCGAACTGTCCTACGGGGCCGACATCGACGCGGTACGGGAGGCCCGGAGGAGGCTCCTCAAGCGATATCACCCCGACCTCCATTCGGCCGATCCCGACAAGAAGCGGATCGCGACCCAGTTGGCTCAGGGTCTCAACCGGGCCCACGATGAACTGCTCGACCGACTGGATCGTAAACAACGATAGGATCACAGATGAAGAAGGAGGCGTTGATTGATGTCTGAGCATCTCGATCGGGTAAAGGGCTATCTGCTCGACCTCGATCTCACGATTGTCACGGAAAACGAAGCCGAGGAGCTGGTGGTGGTCGATGATGAGGACAACGGGATCAAGCAGCTGGTCATAGACTGTGAGCCCCCAATCGTCGTCCTCGAACAGCTGATCGCCGAGGTGCCGGCCGATCCGCGCAATCTGTTCGTCCGGTTGCTGCAGATGAACAACACCTTGGTGCACGGCGCCTTTGTGCTCGATGAAGACGCCGGGCGTATTTTTTATCGCGATACGCTGCAGCTTGCCCATCTCGATCTCAACGAGCTCGAGGGTTCGATCCGGGCCCTCTCCTTGGCGCTGGCGGAGTACGGCGCTGAGCTGCTCACCTATCTAAAGAAATAGCTCGTGTCCCAGGAGACGTAGTCATGGCCAGCATTTTTCGCAGGATGTTCAAGGTTGCCGAATCGAACGCCCACGCCGCGATGGATAGCCTAGAAGACCCGATCAAGATGACCGAACAGGGGATTCGCGATCTCAAGAAGAACCTCCAGGCCGCGATGGTCAGTCTTGCGCAAGTGAAGTCGCTCGCCATTCGGATGCAGAAGGAGACGTCCGACCACAAGAAGCGTGCCGCGGACTACGAGCGCAAGGCGATGCTGATTCTCAAGAAGATGGAAGCGGGAGAGATGGAGGCGGGTGAGGCCGAGCGTCTGGCGACCGCCGCGCTGGAGAAGAAGGAGGAAGAGGTGCAGCAGACCGCGACGGCGAACACCGACCACCAGACCCAGCAGCGAATGGCCGACCAGCTCCAGGCCAAGGTCGAGGACCTCAAGCGGCAAATCAGCACGTACGAAAACGAGGCCATCACCTTGAAGGCCCGGGCACGCACCGCATCGTCGATGCGCAAGATCAATCAGCAGCTCGCGGGCGCCGACGCGTCCGGCACGGTGGCCATGCTCGAAAAGATGAAGCAAAAGGTCCAGGAAGAGGAGTCGCTCGCCGAGGCGTATGACCAGCTTGCCGACGTCGGTGGGGACATTGACGAGGACATCGACAAGGCCTTGGCTGCGCCCTCGAGTAGCGCCGGTGCCGATTCGTTGGCCGAGCTGAAGAAGAAGATGGGGATCGCGACCGCCTAACCCCAGAGCTTTCTTGTGCTGGTTATGTGGCGCAGGCCTTCAGGCCTGCGAGGCAAGGCGAAAGCCTTGCCTCGCGATGTCGACACAACAGCTGCGTGCTCTCGTCTGCGTCCCTATCATTTACGCCCTGCCCTTCGTATCATGACGGTGGTCGATGAAAGTGCCATCGTCTACCGCTGTTGTTGACCTCTTCATCTTCTCGCCACCGGGGCTCCGCGCGGCTGATTGCATCGAGTCAGACACGCGGCGCGCTGTGGGGCGGCGGCGATGTCGCCGGCAGCTATCGAGAGGAGTCAAGTCTCGAGACGTTGTCGACAATGGCGAACGAGGGGGAGCGTCGTCGGAGGAGAGCATGTCCGAATCGAAGTTGGTAGAGGGCAAGGTTGCCCTGGTTACCGGTGCAGGGCGCGGCGTCGGCGCCGAGGTCGCCAAATTGTTGGCGGCACACGGCGCGCGGGTCATCGTCAACGACCTCGGCGGGAGCGAAGGTGGTGACGGTCAGGACCAGGCGCCGGCGATGGCGACGGTCACCGCCATCCGAGACGGAGGTGGCGAGGCCGAAGCCAACTTCGACAGCGTAGCCGACAGCACGGCGGCCCGCGGCATGATCGAACAGGCGCTCGACTGTTTCGGCCGCATCGACATCGTCGTCAACAACGCCGGGATCCTGCGCGACGTCATCTTTCACAAGATGACGGAAGGCGATTGGGACGCGGTGATCGATGTCCACCTGAAAGGAAGTTTCAACGTTTCCAGTGCCGCGGCCGGCCGCTTCCGCACGCAGGAAGCTGGGTCCTTCGTCCACATGACGTCTACCTCGGGTCTGATCGGCAACCTCGGCCAGGCCAACTACTCCGCCGCCAAACTGGGCATCGTCGGCCTGTCGAAGTCCATTGCGCTCGACATGTCGCGCTTCAATGTTCGTTCCAACTGCATCGCGCCCTTCGCCTGGAGTCGCCTGATCGGCTCCATCCCGATCGCCGACGATGTACAGCGGGCGCGGGTGGAGAAGCTGAAGCGGATGACGCCCGACAAGATTGCTCCGGTGGTCGTCGCGCTGGCCTCTGATGCCGCCGCCGATATCACCGGACAGATCTTCGCGGTTCGCAGCAACGAGGTCTTCCTGATGGGCCAGAATCGGCCGCTTCGCAGCGTCCAGGAAAGCAGCGGGTGGACCCCAAGCCGCGTCATCGAGCACGCCTTTCCGGCGCTCCGGCCCGACTTCTACCCATTGCACCGCAGTCAGGACATCTTCAGCTGGGATCCCGTGTAATGCCGATCGACTACGACAGACTCATGAACTGGCCCTTCACGCCGGTGGAACAGACCTACACCGAGAAGGACACGATGCTGTATGCCCTCGGTGTCGGGGTCGGCGCCGATCCGCTGGACGAGGGACAGCTTCCGTTCGTGTTCGAGGAGCCGGAGCTGGTCGCGCTGCCGACAATGGCTGCGGTGCTCGGGACGTCGGGCTTCTGGTTCCGTGATCCGGCGACCGGCGTGGACTGGAAGCAGGTGCTGCACGGCGAACAGGGTATCGAGCTGCATAGGCCACTGCCCGCGGCAACCACGGTGCTTGCCCAAACCCGGGTGACCGAGGTCATCGACAAGGGTGAAGGCCGCGGCGCTCTGATTTACTCGCGGCGAGAGATTCGCGACAAACACAGCGGTAAGCCCCTGGCCACGCTGTCGTCGACGACGGTGGCCCGCGGTAACGGCGGCTTCGGTGGGCCGGCGACGGCGCAGCCGCGGCCACACACACTGCCCGAACGGGAGCCAGACGCAGTGTGCGATCTGCCGACCGTGCCGCAGGCGGCCTTGGTCTACCGGCTGTCGGGCGATCCGAATCCGTTGCACGCCGATCCGGCGGTGGCCCGCGCCGCCGGTTTCAACGCGCCCATCCTACACGGGCTGTGTACGCTCGGCATCGCCGGGCACGCCGTGCTCAGGACCTGCTGCGACTACGACCCGGCGCGGTTTGGGTCGCTGCAGCTGCGCTTTTCTGCTCCTGTCTATCCGGGTGAGACGATTCGCACCGAGATGTGGCGCGACGGCGAGGTCGTGTCCTTTCGTTCCCTGGCCCTCGAGCGGAATGTCACGGTGCTCAACAACGGCCGGGTCGAACTCGCGGACTGATACCGAACTGCGGCATTCAGGTTCAGGAGAGCTGAGAGAAGGTTGGTGGCCGATGTCTGTTGGAATACACGCGTTTGGCGGCTACGTGCCGCGCCTGCGCCTGCAACGCCGGGTCATCGCCGAAGCCAACGCCTGGTTCAACCCCGGTCTCAAAGGGCTCGGCAAAGGCGAGCGGTCCATCGCCAATTGGGACGAGGATGCCGTCACGATGGCCGTCGAAGCGGCCCGCGACGCGCTCGGCAGTTCCGAGCGGGACGGCATCGGGGGTGTCTACCTGGCATCGACCAGCCTCCCCTTCCTGGACCGGCAAAACGCCGGTATCGTTGCCGAGGCGCTGCATCTGGGGCACTGCCTGCACACCCTCGATATCGCCGGGTCGCAACGGGCCGGCACGTCGGCCCTGCTGACTGCGCTTCAGACGGTGGCCGGCGACGGCGGGCCGATTCTCGTGGTGGCCGCCGAAAAGCGTCGCACCAAGACCGCGAGTTCGCTGGAGCTGACGACCGGCGATGGCGCTGCGGCGCTGCTCATTGGTCAGGGGGATGGCATTGCACGGCTGCTGGGTTATGCCTCCGAAACCGCCGACTTCGTCGACCATTACCGGGGACAGGACCAGGCCTTCGATTACGTGTGGGAAGAACGTTGGATTCGTGACGAAGGGTACCTGAAGATCGTGCCCGCGGCGGTAGTTCGGGCACTGGAAGCAGCCGCTGTCGACCCGGGTGCGATCGACCATTTCTGTTTCCCGTCGCCTGCCCGGCGGGTCGCCGCCACGCTCGCCAGCAAGCTCGGGATTCCTGATGCAAGCGTCCGCGACAACCTGCAGGGAACCTGCGGCGAGGCCGGTGCGGCTCACCCCCTACTCATGCTCGTCCATGCGCTCGAAGAGGCTCGCCCGGGCGACAAGCTCCTCGTGACCGGGTTCGGCCAGGGGTGCGACGCGGTCGTGGTGGAAGTCTGCCGGCACCGGCCTGCGGCGAGCCCGTCTGCCGGAATCGGTGGACATCTTGCCCGCGGGCGCGCGGAGCACAACTACCAGCGCTACCTCGCCATCAACGATCTCGTGACCATCGAACGTGGCCTACGTGCCGAAGTCGACAAGCAGACCGGTCTGACCACGCTCTATCGCAACAGGGATATGCTGCTCGGCTTCGTCGGTGGGCGATGTCGAGCCTGCGGCACCCTGCAATACCCGAAGAGCAATGTCTGCGCCAAGCCAGACTGCGATGCCGTCGATGGCCAGGACGATCATCCGTTCTCGGAGATGACGGCCACGCTCAACTCCTATACCGCCGATCGGCTCACCTATTGCCCCGATCCCCCTGCCTACTACGGTATGGTGCAGTTCGACGACGGTGGTCGAGCGATGATGGACCTCGCCGACATCGACCCCGGCACGAAGTTGCACGTTGGTCAGCCGATGCGCATGATGTTTAGGATCAAGGATTACGACACCACCCGCGGCTTTCGACGCTATTTCTGGAAGGCGACACCCGCGACACACGGCGGCACACAGGGAGCAGAGTGACCATGGCAACCGGAATCAGAGACAAGGTCGCCCTCCTCGGGATGGGCTGCTCGAAGTTCGGCGAACGCTGGAACGACAACGCCGAGGACCTCATGCTGGAAGCGTTCTCGGAAGCGGTGGCCGACGCTGGGATCGAGAAGAACCAGATCGAGGCGGCCTGGTTCTCGACCGCCATCGAAGAACAGCATGTCGGCAAGTCCGGGATTCCGCTGGCGATGGCCTTGCGTCTGCCCTACATTCCGGTGACCCGCGTTGAGAACTACTGCGCATCCGGCTCCGAAGCGTTCCGTGGCGCCGTCTACGCGGTGGCGTCCGGGGCGTGCGATGTGGCCCTTGCCCTGGGTGTGGAGAAACTCAAGGACACCGGTTACGGCGGCCTTCCGCAGCGCAGCCGCGGCGCTGTGAACGATATGTACTGGTCGAACATGTCGGCGCCCGGCGCCTTTGCTCTGCTGGCGACCGCCTACCAGGCCAAGCACGGGGCGTCGCGCGACGACCTCAAGCGCGCGATGGCTCACATCTCGGTGAAAAGCCACGACAACGGCGCGAAGAACCCGAAGGCACACCTCAGGAAGCGGATCGACGAAGACCGCGTCATGAACGCGCCGATGATCGCCGAGCCGCTCGGGCTCTTCGACTGCTGTGGGGTGTCCGACGGGTCCGCCTGTGCCATCGTGACGACACCGGACATCGCCCGGGCCCTGGGCAAGACGGACCTGATCATGGTCAAGGCTGTGCAGCTCGCCGTCTCCAACGGCACGGAGGTGCAGCACAACTCATGGGACGGCAGCTACTTCATGACCACGCGCGTCGCATCGACTCGTGCCTATGAGGAGGCGGGCATCGAGCATCCTCGCGAGGAGATCAGCCTGACCGAGGTGCACGACTGCTTTTCGGTCACCGAGCTGGTCACGATGGAGGACCTTCACATCTCGCCCGAGGGTGGCGCGATCAAGGATGTGATGGATGGCTTCTTCGATGCCGATGGCACCGTGCCGTGTCAGATCGATGGCGGCTTGAAGTGTTTCGGCCACCCGATCGGGGCGTCGGGGCTGCGGATGCTCTATGAGCTCTATCTGCAGATGCAAGGGCGCGCCGGGGAACGACAGCGGGCCGCCGACCCCGTGGTCGGGTTGACCCACAACCTGGGCGGTTTCCCCCACCAGAACGTCTGCTCGGTCGTAATCGTCGGTCAGGAGGGGGCCTGAACCGGCCGACGCCCTGGCAACCGACATCCGCCCCGTCTTTGGCGTTACCGGGCCAACGGCTTTCACACATCTGTACCGGGTGCCAGCGAGCTGACGTAGGGGTGGCCGAGCTCCCGCATGATCTCCTCGGCCGTTCGCACGCCGTGAAACTGAGCCTCTTCAAAGACCGAGATGCCGCTCATGTCGGAGTGGGCGAAACGAATGTTGCCGTGGCGATCGGCGGCGCGGCGTCGTGGCTCGCCCCACACGAAGCCGGGCACGGGTCGAATCATGGCATGTCCCCAGAGCATGACGTCGATGTGCGTCACCAGGGACTCGATCTCGGGATCGGCCTGCGCGAGGTCGGCCAGGATCAGTGACACCCAGTCGTCCCAGCTTCGCTCGAGCATCCAGGTCCTGGCCACCTCGGGGTTGGGTGTGGTGAGCGGCCGGTAATAGGTCAGGACGCTGGGACCCGGTGCGATCCGCAGGTCCTGGTGGGTCGCGACGACGTAACCCAGCGACGGGCTGTCATAGAGCACGTTGTCCCAGGCCGCGCCATCCGGCAGTCGGCCTACGGTCAGGTTCGCCACCATCCACGGGCAGTAGGTAAAGGCGTCCAACCTGACGTTCGAGGGGGCGTATCCTTCGATGACGTGGCGGGCCGTGAATCGAGGGAGCGCATAGATGACATGGCGCGCACGAAATCGCACCGTGGTCTCGGTGCCGGAGTCGAGCGCATCCACCTCGAGGTCGTCGGCCGACGGGCCGTCGCTTCCGGCAAGCGAGGACGGACCCACGCGGTAGACCAGCATGCCGGTGTTGACGTGGGGTGCGACGCGGTCCATGAAATGTCGGACGATGCGGCCGTTGCCCTCGGGCCAGGTCAAGTATTCGGCGTTGTCTGGGCGTGAGCAGAAGTAGTGCCAGCCGGCCCAGGCTGACGTGGTGTCGAGTGTGCAGCCGTAGTCGTCGCGGCAACAGAAATCGACATACCAGCGGAGTCGCCGGGAGGTCCATCCGGCACGGTCGAAGTACTCGCGCATCGACATCTGGTCGAGCGCGACAATCTCTGCGTCGCTCGTGCTTGCGGCCACCGGGAGCGCAAACGCTCTCCGCCCGCGCGTGTCCCGATAGTTCTGATACCGCCGGACCTGCGCCTCGAAGTCGGCGAGCGCCGCAACCGTGCCGGTGCCGTCGGGGTCGAGCAGGTCTTGCGCCGAGAGGCCCTCGCGCCACTGGTCGTCGATGAACACACGTTCCTGCGGGGCATGGCAGAGATGCCGCGGGTCATAGATCGGTTCGTTGTCGGGGCCGTAGGCCTGGATCATGCCCATCTCGTCCAGCAACTCACGCACCGCGGTCGCTTCGACGGGCGGCACCGGTAGATAGTGGGCTCCCCAGGGGTAGGCGGAGACCTCGTTCTGCCCCCACCGCGCGTTGCCGCCCGTTTCCGGTTCGAGCTCGAGCAGGGCAAAGTCGTGAAACCCGCTCTTGTCCAGCTTCCAGGCTGCCGACAGGCCCGCGACCCCACCACCCACGATGACCACCGGCACCTCGCGTGTCTGTTGCGGCTCGGGAAGCCCCCCCTCTCGCAGACGGTGGCCGGTCTGATGCGAGGCGCCGACGATCCCCCCGCTGATTCGACCAGTGTCGAGTCGAGAGGTTGGTGCCCGAGACGAACAGCCAAACGCCATGGCGGCTGCCGCGGTTGGACCCAGCCATAACAGGTCTCGGCGGGTTAGTTGGGCACGAGGGTCTAGTGGTCTGGACATCTGGCGAACTGGTCCGCAGCTCATCGCGCGTCGAGGCTTGGCGCGCGCGCATACTGGTTCCAGCCGTCTGTGTGGTAGTGCACCAGAATCTGGTTATTGAGGTGATTGACCTCGACGGGCACTCGAGCCATGTCGGCCGGAAACTCGAAGAGCGACCCCGCGATGGCTGGTGTCAGGAACCGGAGTGTGTCGGGGAAGCGCGTGGGAACCTGAAACGGTTCTCGGGACGCGACGACGAAGCCCCATTCCCCAAAGGTCGGCACGGAGGCGTGATAGGGCGCTGCGTGCAACCCGGCCGCGCGCACTGTTTCGACGATGCACCAGAACGCCTGTCGGGACACCAGGGGCGATGTGCTCTGAATCGCCACGACGCCGCCGGCTTCCAGGTGGGCGGCGAGCCGTAGATAAAACGTGGTGGTGTACAGCTTGCCAAGTGAGTAGTTCGAGGGGTCTGGGAAGTCGACGACGATGAAGTCGTAGCGGCCCGCGTCCTCCTCGAGCCAGATGAAGGCGTCGGCGTTGACCAGCTCGACCCGGGGCGAGCGGAGCGCATAGTCGTTGAGGGCGGCAAACCCGTCGTGCTCGACGAAAATCTCTGTCATCATCGGGTCGAGGTCCACCAGGGTGACCTGCTCGACCCGGTCGTCTCTGAGGATCTCCCGGACCGCCATCCCGTCGCCACCGCCCAGCACCAGCACCCGGCGGGGCGTCGCCACCGCGGCCAGACCCGGATGGACGAGTGCTTCGTGGTAGCGGTATTCGTCGAGGGACGAGAACTGAAGGTCGCCGTTGAGAAACAGACGGACTTCGCCGTCCTTCTGTGTCAGCACAATGCGTTGATAGGGGGAGGACCGAGACAGGATCACCGCGTCCTCGTAGAGTTGTCGCTCGGACAGCTCCATCAGGTCGTCGGAGAACGCCACCCCCAAGAGAAGCAGGACGAGCGCGCCATAGGCCTGGGCCGTCAGCCACGGTCGGCGGTGCTGGGCGTGGAAGAGATGACAGGTCCAGACTGCGACCAGCACATTGAGCACACCGAACACGAACGACGACCGCATCAACCCGACCCGTGGCACAAGCCAAAGCGGAAAGAGCAGCGATGCCGCGAGCGCGCCCAAGTAGTCGAGCGACAGCACCTTCGAGACCAGGTCGCGCAGCGGAAACTGGTTCTCCAGGATGCGGATCAGAAACGGGATCTCCAGACCGACCAGTACGCCGGTCGCCGTGACCCAGCCGTAGAGCACGACCCGAAAGACGTCGATTTGGCCGAACGCGAAGAACAGCACGGGCGAGGAGATGCCGCCGATGACGCCCACGAGGATCTCGATCTCGATAAAGCGCGTGACCAGGTCGCGTCGAAAGTGGCGCGAGAGGTAGGAGCCGACCCCCATGGCGAACAGATAGACGCCTATGATGGTCGAGAACTGCGTGACGCTGTCGCCCAGGAGGTAGCTGGCGATAGTCCCGGCCAGCAGCTCGTAGATCAGCCCGCAGGTGGCGATGGTGAAGACCGCGACCAGGAGCGCGCGGGTCTTGATGCCGGCGTGGTCCGTCGATGCTGCGCGCGTATCGTCCATGCGGTTACCATCTTGCTGCCCAGGTGGACGGGGGTCAACATGTGGCCCTCTCCACGCTCAGGCAACAGGCGCACCGGGTTCGGTGTTTTGACTCCAGGCCGGGGCTTCGGTACGATGCCGCGGTTCCATCGAGCTCCTACGACCCACCTGCTCAAGTGACCCCAGTAACCCATAGCGCAGCGACGCTTCACTACTTCCTGCTCGACGGACGCCCTCGCCTGGAGCCGTTGCGGGTCTTCGATGTGCGCCGGGTGTTGTGGGGGGGGCGTGTGGTGACCTTCTTCGCACTGGGGACGAGTCACGCGGTGGTGGTCGAGAAAGGCGACATCGCGCTGACCGAGCTCCTGACCTGCGCTGCTGGGGATCTCGAGGCACACGTGCTGGAGCAGCGGGCTGTCGGCATAGATTGTGTCATCTCTCGTGCGATCGATAGCCTCCGGTACGATTGCCAGCTGTCGTCGTTCGAGCTCGATGCGGGCGACGGGCTGCAGGGCGACTTCTCGGAAGCGGAGCAACTCATCGTCAAATACGGGGTCGGTCAGGGCGCAGAAGAGCCGATGACGCATATCGGCTGGCGTATCGAGGGAGCCATGCTTTCGGTCGAGACCCTGCACACGTATCCGCATGAAGGGCGTGGCGTGAGAAGCCAGAGCACCTTTCGCCTATCGGTTAGACCGAATGACACGGAGAAGGAGGTGGGCAGTACTAAGCGGCGCATGCGGGAATGATGCGCGAGCTAGTGCAGTGCGTCCGAAAGAAGGGTCATGACTTCGCGGCGGGGCATCCCGCCTGGCGGCGTTGCTCCTCGGTCATAAATGCCCAATTTGCTCCCTCGTCGCGCCTGGCCAGCCGGGCGTCGCGCCACGAATTGATACCCCTTATTTCGGACGCACTACACTAGAGTTTCGCCGGGCCGCCCAGCACGCGAGCAGGGAACAAGATTATCGCGCCGAGCAGCGCGAACACGCCGCCGACCGCGATCCCGACCAGGCGAAACGGCAGCAGCGCCACCCACACGATCGGGTAGAGGACGAGCGCCAGCAGTGCCAGCGGCCAGCAGAACACGAGGAGGATGCACCAGAGCAGGAACTTGACCATGCGTCTACGTGCTCTGACGATCTGGTCGGTATGGTAGTTCCATCGACGCAGGTAAAGAGTGGGCGAATCCGGGAGTGAGCGGAGCGCTCCAACTTGCGACGAGCAACGCCGCAGGGTGGGATGCATCGGCGGTCGAATGCGACCGTATTTCTGACCGGGGTCATTCAGGGTGAGAGCGTCACGTTTGAATCAGGTTTCTTGACGCCCACCCGTGACGTCTAGCCCATGCTTAGCTGGGCTGTGAGAAAAGCTTCTGCTAGTGGCTATGCTGCCGAGGTGAGACGGCTGCCGATTCGGGCGCTGACGATGTGGCGCGGGTCCTTGCGTGCCGCGTCGATCTGGTCGACCACTCGGCGATGGAACCTCCCATATCCGGCCGGTTCGTTTGGTATCTCCATGGCAAGGGCAGCCGCCATGGCCCGGCGGAGCTCCTGCTCGTCGGCTGTCGCCGTCGCGGTCAGGAATTGGTGCAGCATCATCGCCGGTCTCCTTCGTTCACTGTGTGCTACTCCTACTTGAGACGTCGCGCGGGCGCCAATGGTTGGCTCGGCGCGCGACTGGCCAATCTACTTCATGCGATATGCAACAACCGTGCCGTCAGTCTGGCTCGCCGTTGGCGCGGCCTCTGGTCTATCCGCCACGCTCAAGTGTCCGATCGTGGCGACGGACGGAGGCACCCAGAGGACGGGGCCTGACCGCCATGTCCAGCCGTTCGGAGTGAGGGCACCGGAAAGCCGCTATACTTTGCGGGCGAACTCACGCATCGTCCAGCCGGCGCCCGCCGAGACCGGCCGAACATCGTTGCCGGCGGGTAGCCCGTACCGAGCCGAGGAGCGTCGATGACCCGTGTGGCGGCGTCGATTGTTGGGCTGTTCCTCTGCGGAACGGTCCACTCGCTGCATGCTAATGATTGGCCCGAGTGGCGAGGGGCCGGTCGGCTCGGCATCCTGACCGAGACCGGGTTGGTCGACACTTTTCCCACCGCAGGGCTCCCGGTCGCTTGGCGCACACCGATTCACAGCGGCTACTCCGGTGCCGCGGTCGCGACGGGACGGGTCTTCATTACCGACGCGCGTCGGCCCGATCCGCGATCGACGGCGGTGGTCGAGCGGGCGCTGGCGCTCGATGAGCAGACCGGGCAGGTGCTGTGGACTCGAGAGTGGGAGACCGACTACGCCGGGCTGCAGCTCGTTTATGCCATCGGTCCGCGAGCGACACCGACGGTCGATGACGACCGGGTGTATGTGCTGGGCGCGATGGGGAATCTGCTGGCGCTCGATGTTGCGACCGGCGACGTCCTCTGGCAGAAAGACTATGCGCGAGATTTCAACACGGCGGTCCCGTCGTGGGGAATGACCGGAGCGCCGCTGGTCGATGGCGACCGGCTGATCTGTCTGGTGGGGGGTGAGCCGGACGCCAAGATGATGGCGTTCGACAAGCGCACGGGCGCGGAGATCTGGCGCGCGCTGTCTTCGGACTGGGAACCTGGCTATAGCCAACCGATCATCATCGAGGCGGGGGGTGTCCGTCAGCTGATTGCCTGGCACCCGCGTGACATCAGCTCTCTGGATCCCGAGACCGGTGAAATCTACTGGGAGGTCCGCCATATCGTCGACATGGGGATCAACCCGGCGACACCGGTGCAGAGTGGTCGGCATCTGTTCGTTACCTCCCAGTACGGCGGAGCCAGGATGCTTGCGCTCGACGAGGCGACGCCCGGGGCCAGCGTGCTCTGGGAAGGTGTGGGGGAGAGCGACCCCGAGTATGGGCGCGATTTCAACACGCTGAACTCGGTGATCAGCACGCCGCTGATCCAAGGCGATTACGTCTACGGCGTCGATGGACACGGAGTCTTGCGTTGTCTCGAGATCGCGACCGGTCGTCGTGTCTGGGAGACCGAGGCTCTGATAGGCGAGTCGACCAACTGGGCGACGGCGTTCTTCGTGCGCCACGAGGATCGGTACTTCATCAATACCGACACGGGCGACCTGGTCATCGCGAAGCTGTCACCCGAGGGCTACCGCGAGATCAGCCGAACGCACCTGATCGATCCGACACACCCGTACGTGCGACGTCGCAGGTCAGGTCCCGCCGTCAACTGGTCGCATCCGGCTTATGCGAACAGGCACATCGTCGTACGCAATGACGAGGAGATCGTGCGGTTCTCACTGGCGAGCGAGCGTTAGCGTGGACGGTCCACGTCGTGCGCTTCTGCTCGTGCTCATCGGTCTGGCATTGTCGTTCGACGTGGCGATGCGTGCGCAAGCGCCCTCGGCTGCGTCGCGCCGCATCGTGGTGCTCTCCGATCTGCACATGGGGGGAGGGCGGGACGCTCGGGGCACGTGGCTCGCCACTGAGGATTTCCGCTGGGCCGCTGAGCTCGAGCTGTTTCTGACGGCGCTGTCCGACGAGCGCGACGCGACCGACCTCATCCTCAACGGCGACACCTTCGATTTGACGCAGTCGGCCGAGGTCGCGTGCGCGCATGTGGCGGCGGACCTGGGATGCACCGAGCCCGAGGCGTTGGCCAGGCTCGAGCGGGTGCTTGGCGCACATGTGCGTGAGCTGGAGGCCTTCGGCGCTTTTGCCGGCAACGCGGACAACCGCGTGGTCATCGTGCCGGGTGACCACGATGCGGCACTGCTGTTCCCGGCTGTCGGGGACCGGGCGGTGGCCGCGTTCGGCTCGCCGGGACGCGTGACGGTGGCGATAGACGGCGTCTGGCGGTCGCGAGACGGACTGGTGCATGCCGAGCATGGCCACCAGATCGAGGGCCGGGCGGATCGGTTCGAGGGGTGGCCGGAGCCGTTCATCACGCGGTCCGGTCGGCGGCATCTTGCCCGTCCGTGGGGCCAGCAGCTGATGCAGGCGCTGTTCGACGAGCATGAGCCGCGATTTCCGGTCATCGACAACCTGGCGGATGACAGCGCCGGGCTGCGTTATGCGCTGTCGGCCGGTGGCGCTGACGACATCGGTGTGGACGCAGCCTCGCTCCTGCGACTGTTCCTGTTCCGGTCATCGTGGCAGCAATTCCGCATGGACCTCGACCGCGGTGACGTCGAAGCGCCGGTCTGGGATCTTGCCGTGGTGCGGGCTCAGGGCGCCGGCTTTCTCGTAGACTCGCTTCCCGATGACGACCGGTTCAAGCCGCTCGCGGCCCGCGCGCTGGACGATGGGCACCTGGACCGGCTGATGGGTGCGCTGACCGACGACGAGCTCCGGGCGGTGTGCGACCGCCGTGCGGCGGTGCGCCGGGCCAGACGCCGGTTCGAGCGGATTCTGACGCAGCTCGACCCGACCGGGCCGCCGGTGGCTGAGTGCGCACGGACACCGGAGACGACAGAATCGCGGTTCGAGTATTTCTGGCAGTCGCGCGATCGCCTGGCGCTGCGCCATCTCGAGCGGATACAGGATGACCGGCGCCGGGTCGCGGTGTTCGTGCACGGGCACACCCATCTGGCCGACTATCGTCAGGGTAACTTCACCCGAGTGGAGGCCGGTCGGGCCTACGTCGTCGATGGCTTTTCGCCTGTCCGAGATGCCGTTACGCCCGTGGTGATCAATGCCGGGGCGTGGCAGCGTACGGTGACTCCGGTGGCGCTGGATCGGTTCCAGGAGGCGCGCGGTGTGTCGGATGCCGAGTTGATCGCGACACTGCGGCCCGAACAGCTGGCGCCCTGCTACAGCTTCGTGCAGATCGACCCATATACCGACCAGCCAGGGCCCCCGATGCTGCGGTACTGGCGTCAGGATGTCGATGGCGTATGGTCGATGGCGGGCGCATGCGCGCGTCAGATTTCGGAGTGATCGGGCACAACCGGAACGGGCAGTCGCGTGGAATGCCGGCGCCACCGGCACGCGTCCGGTCTTTTCTTGGAGCACAAGATATGTCACAACGTCTAAATTCTCGGATACTGGCCATCGCCGCCGCGGTGGCGGCCCTGTTGGCACACGGCATGGAGCCGGTCGACGCACAAGCGCCGGCGGCCCAGTGGGTCACTGCCTGGACGACATCGCAGCAGGGCCTGGGTGAAGAGGGTGTCACCGACGTCACGGTCAGGCTGATCGCGCGAGTGACAGCGAGCGGAGAATCGGTGCGGATCCGTTTCGACAATACCTATGGCACCGAGCCGCTACAGATCGGCTCCGCCTCGGTCGCCCAGCGGATGCGTGGCGCTGCGCTGGTGCCGGGGACGAACCAGCCTCTGCGGTTCGACGGGGAGCCTGGTGTGACGATTCCGCCGGGCGGGAGCGTCCAGAGCGACCCGGTCCAGTTCGCGGTGCTGTCCAGGCAGGATCTCGCGATCAGTCTGCATCTGCCGGGTGAGAACGTGCGCCCCAGTCTGCACCGTGGCGCGCTGGTCACGTCCTATCTGAGCGCCGACGGCGCGGGCGATCTGACGTCCAGTGAGAGTCGCGAGGGTCTGGACGAGAGGATCACGTCGATGTGGTGGCTCAAGGGCGTCGACGTGCTGACCACGTCGGTCGGTGGTGCCATCGTCGCGTTCGGCGACTCGATCACCGACGGGTCCTGTGGCACCGTGGATGGCTATGACCGTTGGGAAGACTGGCTGGCGGTCCGGCTCGACATGAGCGGAGATGCGGCGAGACGACGCGCAGTGGTCAACGAGGGAATCGGCGGCAATACCGTTACCCGCGAGGGGCTCCAGCCCGCGCCGAACAGCACCCCTGGCGTCGAGCGGCTCGAGCGGGACGTGTTCTCGCATGCCGGTGTCACCGATGTGGTGCTCTTCATGGGGACCAACGACATTCGCCGAGAGGCGACTGCGCGGTCGGTGATCTCGGGGATGGAGACGATCATCGAGCAGGGGCATGCCCGTGGACTTCGGGTCCACGGCGTCACGATTATTCCGCGACACAATCGCGCGCCCACACCGAACAATTCGGGCTGGACCCCTGCCAAGACCCGTATCCGTAATGAGGTCAACGCCTGGATGCGAGGCGACGCGCCGTTCGACGGTGTCCTGGACTTTGACCAGGCCGTTCGCGATGGCGCGGATCTGGACCGCATTGCGCCCGCCTTCGATTGCGACGGCATTCATCCCACCCCACGTGGCTACTACGAAATGGGCTGGTCGGTGCCGCTCGAGCTGTTCGCCCGGTGACGGACCAGGTTGTCTGCCGGAGGAGACTGAATCGAGTGTAATTGACATGGCCATATGGTCATGGCTATATTGTTCAAATGAAGACGATTGCAGCCGGAAAATTCAAGGATGTCTGCCTAAAGACGTTGGACGAAGTCGAAAGGACGCGGTCTCAGGTCGTCATCACAAAACGTGGTCGACCGGTGGCGACGTTGGTGCCGTATCTGGAGCCTGCGACAGAGCGCAGCCTCGTCGGCAGTGTGCTGAAGGAGACCGGAGACCCGTATCGTACCGGAGAGCGGTGGGATGCCGATTCTGCTTGATACCCACGCCTGGCTCTGGTGGGTCGTCGAAGATCGGCGGCTCTCGAAGCGTGCTGGGGCGGTCATCGCAGCGGGGATTGGGGCTGGAACGCTGCAGCTATCGCTCATCTCGCTCTGGGAGCTCGCCAGGAAAGTGGCGAAAGAGCAGATCGTCCTGGATCGACCGCTCGACGAGTGGCTCGATATCGCGACACTGCGTGACGGCCTGCAGTTGGTGGAGTTGTCGCGGCCGGTACTCGTCGAGAGCTGTCGCTTGCCGCCCCCGTTTCATGGGGACCCAGCCGATCAGATCATCGTCGCCACCGCCCGTCACCACGGCGCGAGGCTGGTGACCAAAGATCGCGCGATCCGCGACTACGAGCATGTCCAGTCGGTTTGGTAGCCGGTGGGCCGGCTTGGGCTGGGTCAAGAGCTCGCACTTTCGAGATACACTCGACACCGATCGACGTGGCGGGCCTGAAGGCCCTTGCTATCGGAGGGCGGTGCAGAACATCGGCAAGGAGGCTGACATGAAGAGATCGATCAAATGGCTCGGGTTGGTAGCGATCGCGGCGATCGCCGTGACGACCGGACTCAGAGGCGCCGCGGCCGATCTGCCGGTGATGGATGGACTACCGACCGCCGAGCCGGAGACGGTCGGAATGTCGTCGGAGCGGCTCGAGCGCCTCGACGAGGTCATGCAGGCCTACATCGACCGCAACGAGACGCCCGGGGTGGTGGCGCTGGTGGCTCGGCGTGGAAAGGTAGTGCATTTCTCGGCGCTGGGAGAGCGCGACGCTGAGAGCGGCTCGCCGATGACGCACGACTCGATCTTCCGCATCGCGTCGATGACGAAGCCGATCGTCTCGACGGCGCTGATGATGCTCTACGAGGAGGGGCACTTCCAGCTGCGCGACCCGATCTCGAAGTGGTTGCCGGAGTTCGCCGACATGCAAGTCGCGATTCCGTCGCCGCCGCAAGAGCGGCTGACCGGTCGCTTCAAGACCGTTCCGGCGGCGCGGCAGATCACCGTGCAGCAGATTCTGACCCACACAGCTGGACTGGCGAACAGCTATCGCGGCATCACGCAGCCGGAGTTCCAGCGGATGTCGGCGCAGACCAAACCGGGAGACACGGTGGGCGACATGCTGAAGCGGCTGGCCGAGCTGCCGCTCAATTTCCAGCCGGGTGACCACTGGGAATACGGGCGCGCGACCGATGTCGCGGGCCGTCTGGTCGAGGTGATGTCGGGGCAGACGCTCGACGCGTTCCTCAAGGAGCGAATTTTCGAGCCGCTCGACATGACCGATACGCATTTCTATCTACCGCAGTCGAAGCTTGACCGGTTCACGGCGCTCTATCGTCCGGACGCCAACGGTAAGATCGCGCTGTCGGAGGCACCCACAGCAGAGAGCCGCTATGTGGCCGAGCCGCACGTCTATTTCAGCGGCGCCGGTGGCTTGGTATCGACCGCGCGCGACTACTTCAGGTTCCACCAGATGATGCTGAACCGCGGCGAGCTCGACGGCGCCCGCATCGTCAGCCCGAAGACCGTCGAGATGATGACCACCAACCACACCGGCGACAAGGGCATCTGGCTGGCCGGTCCCGGCTACGGGTTCGGCCTAGGCTATGCGATTGTCACCGATCTCGGGCCGGCCGCCACCCCGCGCTCGGAAGGGTCGTACTACTGGAGCGGCGCGTTCGGCACAATCTTCTGGGTCGATCCGAGAGAAGAGGTCATCGGCATCTTGATGCAGCAGCTTCGGCCCTACACACACCTCAACCTGCGCCCGGACATGGCCTCGATGACGTATCAGGCGATTATCGATTAGCCGGGGCGTTTGCTCGGACCCCACGCCGGTGCTTGTGGGGCCCCGTTGCTCCACGCCGCACCGGGGTCGCCACCGTCACGTCGTAGTCGACTTCGAGCGGTTGCTCCCAGTACGCTTCGCCCGTTTCAGAATCGAGTGACGAGACCGCGCGCCAGACCTCGTCAGCCGCCGTGCGGTCGAATGCCATCACCTTCGCGTCGGGCGTGCCGCCCACCAAAGTGATGAGACGATAGGCGCTATTAGACACACCCTGGGAACGGAGCCTTCGCCAGCCGTCCCGACAGCAACACGACACCCACGCACCAGCTCCACACCACGAGCGGGAGCCATCCGGCCAGAGGTCCTCCCGGCGGCGACGCGGCGAGCGACGTCGTGCCATCGCAGATCGAAGGCGTCGGGCTGCCGGTGCACCTGTTAACGATCGTCGCGATGGGTGTGGACCTGTTCGACAACCAGGACCTGGAAGCGCTGGCCGAGACCGCCGCCCGGCTGAACCGCTGGGAGTTCATGCTCGTGGCCGCCCCGCTCGCGGTCGAGACCGGCACCGGATCGCCCGTCAACGCGCTGGCGATCTTCTAGGTTATCCTGGCGAGGCGCCCGCCTGGACGCCGTTGCTTCGTCTTTCTTCAGACGGGGCTTCGCCCCGAACCCCACGCGGGTGCTTGTGGGGCCCCACCGCCCCACGCCGCACCCGCGGACGCGGCGTGGGCCTTTCGTGGTCCCCGCCCCTCGGCAACAGGCTCGGGGCGTCCCGAGTTCATCGAGGGACGCGTAGCGGTCGTGTGCGGGGTGGGGCGTAGCCCCGCCAAGAAGAGCTGCGCCTCGCCAGGACGCCGGGCCTTCCACGAACGCGCGGGTGTTCCCTTGTCCGTCGGCGATTCTTCAAGTGATCCGCGTTCTGGGCCGATTCCCTGGTGGTGACCGTTCGCGTCGGGCCTGCAGCCCTGCGTCCGCTCACGAACGCGGTGTTGGGACACGCGAGGGCTCTATTGACCGAGACGAGCGTGGCGCCGGCCACGCATACGAGGAGAGGGGACAGACCCGTGCAAGAGCAACAGACATCGCCTCCTGCGATCCAGTCCGAGAACGACGCGGCCGGCGTGCGTCCGTATGCTGCGAATCCTGGCCACTGGCACGTGTTCCCGTCGATCGTCCTCTTGTTGCTCCTGGCCGTGCCAGCCTTGTCGCAGACGACAGGATCGGAATCACTCGTGGGTGACTCCCAGGATACGGACTTCGGCGAGTCTCTGTTGTTTCAAGAGATCCCATCGGTTTTCGGGGCTTCCAAGTACGAGCAGAAAGTGACCGAGGCCCCCTCATCCGTGAGCATCGTCACCGCCGAGGAGATTCGACGATATGGCTACCGCACCCTTGCGGATGTGCTTCGCAACGCCCGCGGTTTCTACACGACGAACGACCGCAACTTCTCCTATGCGGGTGTCCGTGGCTTCGGGCGCCCCGCGGACTTCAACTCGCGACTGTTGGTTCTGGTAGATGGATTTCGGACCAACGACGGTGTCTACAACGCCGTCGGTATCGGCCTGGATTTCCCCATCGACATCGATCTGATCGAGCGCGTCGAGATCGCGCGCGGGCCGAGCTCGTCGCTGTATGGCACCAGTGCCTTCTTCGGCGTCGTCAACGTCATCACGAAGAGCGGCCGCCAGGTGAGCGGGGCGCAACTCACGGGGGCACTTGGGTCTTTTGGGACGGGCGCCGGCCGGGTGGATTACGGCGAACGATTTTCGAACGGCGTGGACCTGGTCCTTTCGAGCACGCTGACGGACAGCGATGGGCAAGACCTCTTCTTCCCGGAGTTTGCCGACGTGAACGGTGGTGTCGCGGTGAGTGCCGACTACGAGAGCTCTCAAAACGTCTTTGGCAAGGTGGGCGTCAACGACTTCACGTTTCAGGGGTCCTATGCCGTACGCACCAAGGGCATCCCGACCGCCTCGTATGAAACCACCTTCAACGATCCGGGCACCTTCACCGCGGACGGAAGTGACCCGCCCCCTATGGTCGTTCCAATTGTTAAGAGAGAGCGAAGCTCATATCTAGCCTACCAACGGGCACTCGCG